>DAOMOD010000112.1:0-13686 GCA_035444205.1 Lysobacteraceae bacterium | reverse complement strand
TCCTCGGCATGCTGCACATGGAGATCGTGCAGGAGCGGCTGGAGCGCGAATACAACCTCGACCTGATCACCACGGCGCCTACGGTGGTCTACGAGGTGCTGATGTCCGACGGCGAGGTGGTCACCCTGGACAATCCGGCCAAGCTGCCGCCGCCGAACAAGATCGAGGAGGTGCGCGAGCCGATCATCCTCGCCAACATCCTCACGCCGCCCGATTACGTCGGCCCGGTCATCACCCTGTGCGAGGAGAAGCGCGGCAGCCAGCGCGGTATCCAGTACATGGGTTCGCAGGTACAGATCAGCTACGAGATGCCGCTGGCCGAAGTGGTGCTGGACTTTTTCGACCGCCTGAAGTCGGTGTCGCGGGGGTATGCTTCGCTCGACTATCACTTCCTGCACTTCCAGGCCGGGCCATTCGTGCGGCTGGATATCCTCATCAACGGCGAGCGCGTCGATGCGCTCAGTCTGATCGTGCACCGCGGTGTGGCCGACCGTCGCGGTCGCGAGCTGGTCGAGCGCATGCGCGAGCTGATTCCGCGGCAGATGTTCGATGTGGCCATCCAGGCGGCGATCGGGTCGCAGATTCTGGCGCGTTCCACCGTCAAGGCGCTGCGCAAGAACGTGCTGGCCAAGTGTTACGGCGGCGACGTATCACGGAAGCGCAAGCTGCTGGAGAAGCAGAAGGCGGGCAAGAAGCGCATGAAGCAGGTCGGCCGCGTGGATATTCCGCAGGAGGCCTTCCTGGCCGTACTGCAAGTGGACAACAGAAACTGAGCGCGCTCGCAGGCGCGCATTGGACACCTCATGAATTTCGATTTCGCTCTCATTCTGGTCCTGCTGACGGCTGTATCCGGAGCCATCTGGGCAGTCGACCGCTGGCTGTTCGCGCCGGGGCGCAGGCGCCGGGCCGCCGACGGCAAGGGCAAGGAACCGGTGCTGGTGGAGTACGCGCGCTCGTTCTTCCCTGTGTTCCTGATCGTGCTGCTGATCCGTTCGTTTCTGGCAGAACCCTTCCGCATCCCCTCCAGTTCGATGATGCCGACCCTGCTGATCGGCGATTTCATCCTGGTCAACAAGTTCACCTACGGCATCCGCCTGCCGGTTCTGAACAGCAAGGTCATTTCCCTGGGCGAGCCGCAGCGTGGCGACGTCATCGTGTTCCGCTATCCCGAGAACCCCAAGGAGGACTACATCAAGCGGGTGATCGGGGTGCCCGGCGACGAGGTGGTCTACCGCAACAAGGTGCTCTACGTGAACGGCGTGGAGGTTCCACAGAGCCCGCTGGAGCGGTACATTGGCAAGGGCTCCGGTCGCGACATGACCGGTGCCGAGTTGCGCAGCGAATCCGTGGCCGATGGCGAGTACCGCATCCTGATTCGCCCGCAGCCCGGCTTCGGCCCGCTGCGCGATGGGCGATGGCAGGTGGGTGAGGGCCAGTATTTCGTGCTTGGCGACAATCGCGACAACAGTCAGGATAGCCGGGTCTGGGGTATGGTTCCCGAGGCCAACCTGGTGGGCAAGGCGTTCCTGATCTGGTGGAATTGGGATATCCAGCATGGCGGCATGGACTTTGGCCGCATCGGTACCTTGATCAAATAGGGGAAATCGGCATGACCAAGACCATTCAACACCAGCGCGGCATCACGCTGCTGGGGTTCGTCTTCATTCTGGTGGTACTCGGTTTCTTCGCCTACATGGTGATGCGCCTTTTCCCCATGTATACCGAGTTCTACAGCGTCTCAAGCGCCATGGAGGCAATCAAGAAGGAGCCAGGCGTTGCTCAGAGCACGCCGCACCAAGTGCGCGAGATGCTGTTCGCTCGCCTGTACATAAGCTACGTCGAGAACGTGAAGCCGCAGCATGTCACCATCAGTCGTGACCGGGGTGCCTACACGATGACGGTGAAGTACGAGATCGAGGCACCATTCATCCACAACATCCATTTCCTCGGCCGCTTCGACAAGACCGGCGAACTGACCGGACGTCCCGGCGATTGAGCGAAGCGGGTCGTGCCTTCCGCATGCTTGCACGGCATCGGGGACCGCATCTCGTCGAACCGGGAATGAGGCCCAAGTCCGAATGGCCGGACCGGCTGGCCGGTGTCGATCATGCATTCGCCGATGCGGGCCTGCTGCAGCAGGCCCTCACCCACCGCAGTGCCGGCCGCCCACACAACGAGCGTCTCGAATTCCTGGGCGACAGCCTGCTCAATGCCGTGGTGGCCGAGGCGCTCTACAGCCGCTGGCCGGGCGCCGATGAGGGCGTGCTGACACGATTGCGCGCCGGCCTGGTGAACGGCGAAACGCTGGCCGACATCGCCCGTGGCATCCAGCTCGGTGACGTGCTGCGGCTTGGGCCGGGCGAGCTGCGCAGCGGCGGCTTCAGGCGTGACTCCATCCTGTCCGATGCTCTTGAGGCCGTGATTGGGGCAGTGTATCTGGATGGCGGCTGGTCGGCGTGCCAACGCGTGGTGCTGGCCCTGCTCGGTGACCGCATCGACCAGGTCGGACCGAAGGAGGCTGTGAAGGATCCCAAGACCTTGCTGCAGGAACGCCTGCAGGCGAAGCAACTGCCGTTGCCGCTGTACTCCATGCTTGATGAGAGCGGGCAGGATCACGCGCCGCATTTTCGTGCGCGCTGCGAGGTGCCCGACCTCGCCGTTACCGGGGAGGGCGAAGGTGGTTCCAAGCGGGCTGCCGAGCAGGCAGCGGCGCGCGCGGTCCTCGAAGCGCTCGATCGCCACGAGGGGAACGGGAGATGAGCGATACGAAACCGTTCCGCGCCGGCATGATTGCCGTGCTCGGCCGGCCCAATGTCGGCAAGTCGACGCTGGTCAATGCCCTGGTGGGTGAACGATTGAGCATCGTCTCGCCGCGGCCTCAGACCACCCGCCACCGGATTCTCGGCATCCACAGCACGCAGTCGGCGCAGTTCGTCTATGTCGATACGCCTGGTCTGCATCGCGATCGCTCCGGCGCCATGCACCGGTACCTCAACCGCGCCGCACGCAATGCGCTGACCGGGGTGCAGGCTGCCTTGCTGGTGATCGAGGCCGGCCGCTGGCGCGACGAGGACGAGGACGCGTGGAAGGCCATCTCGGATGCCGGCGTACCGGTCCTGCTGGTAGTGAACAAGGTCGATCTGGTCAAGGACAAGACCAGCCTGCTTCCCTTCGTCGCCGAAATCACGCGAGAGCGAGCCTTCGAAGGCGTTTTCCTGGTCGAGGCGCGTCGCGGCAAGGGACTCGCCGAACTGGAATCCCATCTTGTGCGCCTGCTTCCGGAGTCGGCACCCCTGTACGCCGAGGACGAGTACACCGACCGCAGCATCCGTTTTCTCGCTGCCGAGCGCGTGCGCGAGCAGCTCATGCGCCAGTTGGGCGACGAGCTGCCCTACGCCACTACGGTCGAGATCGAAAAGCTTGAGGAGGGCGACCTGCTGCGCATCGCCGCAGTGATCTGGGTGGAGCGTCCCGGCCAGAAGGGAATCGTCATCGGCGCCGGCGGCGCCCGCCTCAAGGAGATCGGCAGCCGTGCCCGCCTCGACATGGAGAAGCTGTTCGGCCAGAAGGTGTTCCTGCAGCTGTGGTGCAAGGTGCGCGAGGGCTGGTCGGACGACGAGGCGGCGTTGCGGGGGTTGGGGTATACGGATTAGCGCCTAGGGCACAGGGCACAGCAGATAGTTTGCAGCCGCAAAGCACGAACGTGCCCTGCAGCACCTGCCGCGAAAACGCAGCAATAGACCCGACGCTATGATGGCCCGTGTCCTGTCTGCTTACTCTGTGCCCTGTGCCCTGTGCCCTGTTTCAATAACTGCCATGCCCCTCCAACCCGCCTACGTCCTCATCGCCCGTCCGTACCGCGAGACCAGCCTTCTGGTCGAGGCCTTGTGCGAGCGTGAGGGGCGGGTGGGACTGGTGGCGCGTGGCGTGCGCAGCAGGCGCGGACAACCGACCCGGGCGCTGCTGCAGCCGCTGCAACCGCTGCTGCTCGCCTGGCGCGGACGTGGGGATCTGCCCACCCTGAGCCAGGTGGAAGCCGCGGGGCCCGCGCATGCCGTGGCCGCGGGCGACCTGCTCTCGGCGTTCTATCTGAACGAACTGGTGCTGCGTCTGCTGCAGCGGCATGACCCGCACCCGGGGTTGTTCCAGCGCTATCGGCGCGCCCTCGACGAACTGGTCCTTGGCAGCCAGGTCGCCTGGACATTGCGCCGCTTCGAACGTGATCTGTTGACCGAGTGCGGTTACGCACTCCAGGTCGATCACGATGTCGACGGCGCAGCCATCGTTGCAGGCGGCCACTACCGTTACGACCCGGAACGCGGTCCCTGGCCCTGCCAACCCTGTGCGGAAAGTTTCGCTGGCGAGGTGTTGATCGCCCTGCGTGGCGATGTGCAGCCGGCGGCAGAGGTCGAGCGTGGTTGTCGCCAATTGTTGCGCGGGCTGCTCGAGCGCCACGCCAGTGGCAGCATCAGGAGTCTGCGCCTGGGACGACCGCCGCGCCGAGTGCACTCTGAAGTCGCCGTGCCGCCTGGAGGAAGGCCGTGATCCGGTCCTCGTCGAACTGTCCCGCGCGCACGTGCCGCGCCAGGTGCTGGCCCGCTTCAGCGAGTTCCACCGCGCCGCAGAAGCCGCATCCGGCCTGCAGGCGATGCAGCAGGGCGACCATGCCTTCCGCGTCGCGCGCCAGGAAGCGTTCGGCCACCAACTCCATCTGCGCCGGCAGTTCCTTCGCCAGCAGCGTGCGCAGACGGCTCACCGTGTCCGGATTGCCTCCCAGGGCACGCAGGGCGCCGGCATCGTCGAGCACGGGCGCTATGGGCGGAGCGCCGGCGGTCGCATCAACCGGGCTGCAACCGTGGACACTTGCGAGCAGGGCCGCGGCGTCGATCGGCTTGGGCAGGGCGGACTCGAAGCCGCACGCGCACAGCTCTCGCGCGCGTGCGTCATCGAGGCCGGCGCTGAGCGCGATCATGCGCGCATGCGTCGAGGCGGCGCACGGATCCTCGCGCAACGCGGCGACGATGCCGAGGCCGCTCAACCGTGGCAGATTCTGGTCCAGCACCAGCAGGTCGAAGCGCTGCCGTGTCGCCAGGGACAGCGCCGTTTCGCCGTCGCTTGCCGGCACCACGGTCCCGACCGCCGATAGCACCTCGTTGAGAAAGCTTCGGCTGACGGGGTCGTCCTCGGCAAGCAGGATGTGCAGGTGCGGGTCCATGAATTCGGTGAATGGGCCGGACAGGGGAACAGGATGGCGTCGCCACGTCGGCTGATCAAGCCAGCCTGGCTGGCGCTTCTGGCCGCCTCCGCTCCCGCGCAATCGGCCGAGCTGGAGTTGCGCCTGGAACGCATGGCCATGCCAGGCGTACAGGTCGAAGGCGTGGCGGTGGTGGTGGACTGGCCGGCGCGCCGCGCACCGCAGGGGCTTCACCTGCGCATCGACCGTCTGGTCGTGGACACGCCCAGCCTTGAGCTCAGGGCGCTGGTGTTCCGTTGCGGCCTGCTCCTGGATGCACCCGACGGCCCGCTTTGCGAGGGACCGGCATCCTGGCGCGATACTGCCGGCATGGCGCGGACCGCCATGCTGCGCCTGCAACCGGGTCAGGATGCGTTGCACACCGCACTATCGGTGCAGGGCGTAGCCTTGAGCCTGGTCTGGCCCTTCAGCGACGACGCGCCGCTCGGGGTCGGGATCGACCGCATGCCGGCGACCTGGCTGCAGGGCATGCTCGACGCCATGTGGCCGGGGGCGCGGCTGACCGAGGGCGTGCTGGGCGGACGCTTCGAGTTGGCATGGGACCAGATCGGTACGCTCACGGCCAGCGGACGCCTGCGAGCGACCGGCCTCGGGCTCGACACCGACGACGGCAGCGTGGCTGCGGCCGGTGTCGGTGCACAGGGCACCCTGGCGCTTGCGGTCGGCGAGCATATCGACCTTCGAACCGATCTCACCATCGAAGGCGGTGAGCTGTTGTTCGACACTTTCTATGCCGAGCTTCCGGCCCGCCCCGTACAACTGGCGCTTCGGGCGCGCGAGGAGACCGGCGGACGCTGGCGCATCGACGATCTGACCCTGGCCGACCGCGACGTGTTCGACCTGCGTGGAGAACTCGGCATCGCCTTCGAGGGCGACGACTGGTTGCAGCGTGCCGATCTCAGGTTGAAGGTCACCGATGCCGAGGAAGGCATCGCCCGCTACGCGGGGAGCCTGCTTGGGCTGGCCGGGATGGCCGGCCTGCGTGCCGAAGGTGGCCTCGATGCCGCCCTGCGTCTGGACGAGCGTGGTCTGCGCGCGCTCGAACTCGACATGCACGACCTGTACGTGGTGGACCCAGGCGGGCGCTTCGGTTTTGATGCGGTTTCCGGAGTGCTTTCCCTGGGACCGGATTCCACGGTGCGCGAGACCGGGCTGCGCTGGGCCAGCGCAAGCCTGTACAGGATTGAACTCGGTGCCCTAAACCTGTCGCTGCGTTCGGGCCGGGACAGCGTCGAACTGACGGTGCCGGCGGCGATCGACCTGTTGGGTGGGCGACTGGCGCTGGAGCGCCTGCGCTGGCGTCTTGGCAGGGACGAGCAGGTCGACTTCGCGGCGAGCATGACCATCGATGGTCTGGATCTGAGGCGGCTGACCGAAGCGTTCGGCTGGCCGCAGTTCGGCGGCAAACTGAGCGGTCGCATTCCTGCGGTGCGCTATGACGAAGGTGTATTGTCGTTCGATGGCGGTCTCGAAGTGGGCGTCTTCGACGGACGCGTCGACATCGACAGTCTCAGCCTGGAGCGCCCCTTCGGCGTGCTGCCGACGATGAATGCCGATATCCGATTCTCCGGGCTTGATCTGCAGCAGATCACCCAGGTGTTCGACCTGGGAGAGATCCAGGGTCGTCTGCGCGGCCACATGCTCGGGATGCGCCTGATCGACTGGGAGCCGGTCGCCTTCGATGCCGTGCTGCGCACGGAGAAGGGCGCGGGTACGCGCCGCATTTCGCAACGCGCGGTGGACAGCCTGACCTCGATTGGCGGTGGTGGCGCCGCAGCGGCGTTGCAGTCGACGGTGCTGCGCATGTTCAGTACCTTCGCGTACGATGAGATCGGCATGTCCTGTCGCCTTCGCAATCATGTCTGCCACATGGACGGCATCGATTCAGTCGGCGATGGATACGCTATCGTCAAGGGTTCCGGGCTACCGCGGATTTCGGTGGTCGGTCATCAGCGCCAGGTCGACTGGCCGGTGCTGCTGGCCAGGCTGCAGGTGGCGACCAGTGGGGCCGGACCCGTCATGAACTAGGAGACTGTCATGCAAACGCTACGCCTGTCGTTTCTGTCCCTCGCCGTGCTGGTGCTGTCGGCCTGTGTCACCATCAACGTGTACTTTCCCGCCGCCGCCGCCGAACAGGCCGCACAGGAATTCATCGGCAAGGTGATCGGCGAGACGCCGAAATCGGAGCCCGAGCCCGAAGCCAACAATGCAGCACCGGCCCGGCGCGGCATGTTGATCGCAGTGCTCGACTTCCTGATTCCACCGGCGCATGCGCAGGCCGACATCAATATCCGCACACCTCAGATCCAGGCCATCCAGGCACGCATGGCCGAACGTTTCCAGGGCCAGTTGCAAGCCCATTTCGATTCGGGAGCGCTCGGCTTTACCCGCAACGGCCTGATCGAAGTTCGCGATCCCGCGCAGGTGGGCCTGCGTGACCGCGCGGCGCTGAACCAGGCAGTGGCCGACGACAACCGCGACCGCAATGCCGTCTACCGCGAAATCGCCCAGGCCAATGGCCATCCCGAATGGGAAGACCAGATCCGGCAGACCTTTGCCAGGCAGTGGATCGAACAGGCCCGCAGCGGCTGGTACTACCAGGACGCGACGGGCGCCTGGGTGCAGAAGTAGGGCGGAGCCCGACGGGGCATCGGATCAGCCCAGGCGCGCCAGCAGGAGCTCCATCACCAGGACCAGCACCAGCAGGATGCCGACCACAGCCGACGCCAGCAGGCGATGCCCGCGCACGATGGTGCGCAGGCTTCGTCCGCGACGCACCGGCACGTCGCGCAAGGTCCGCGCCGAGGAGGGTGGGAAGCGGCCCTCCGACTCGCTCCGTGCGGCGGTGCGCCAGACCCACCAGGCCAGCCCGAATCCCGGGACAAGCAGAAGTCCCACCGCCACGCGGAAGCTGATGCGGGCCTCGCTCAGCGTCTCCGCGCGGCTGTCGCCGTACAGTCGCTGCCCGAGATCGCGGGTGTGCTCGCGCACCGCCGACACCGCCAGCGCCGACACCACCAGGAACGCCAGCAGCAGCCACAGCGCACGCCGCCGCTGGCGCGGGTCGCCGCGGTGGATCTCGCGCCCTGGTTGAGTCGCCGGTTCGGACATCATTGCCTGCGCGCTGGGAACATGCTTCATCGTATCCTTGCCGGCCTTGCGACCCAAGAGTGCATTCGCTTGACCAGCTATTACCGCGCCACCGCACCCGAACTGGGCCTGCCCGCAATGAGCGGCGAGCTGTCGGCGCGCGTCGCCGTGATCGGCGGCGGCTATGCCGGCCTGGCCACCTGCCTTGGTCTCGCCGAGCGCGGCGTAAGAGACGTGGTCCTGGTCGAAGCCGGACCGATCGGCCACGGAGCCTCAGGGCGCAACGGGGGGTTCGTGTTCGCCGGCTATTCGCGCGCCGAGGAAGCGCTGGCGCGCGAGCTGGACATGGAGCACGCACGACGCCTGTATCTGCGCACCGTGGAAGCGGTGAACACCGTGCGCTGCCGCATCCAGTCCTATGCCATCGACTGCGAAGCGGTAGACGCCGGGGTGCTGTGGGCCAACTGGTTCCGCGACGAACGCATCCTGCGCCGCAAGCAGGCTTTCCTGCGCGACCACTTCGGCGTGGAGTGGGCATGGGTGGATGGCGAAACGCTGCGTCGCGAACACGTGCGCAGCGCGCGCTACTCGGCGGCGCTGCACGAAGGCAACGCCATGCACGTGCACCCGTTGAAGATGGCGCAAGGCTTCGCCCGTGCGGCGATGGGGCATGGCATACGGGTGTTCGAGCACAGTCCCGCCACTGCCATCGAGCGAAGCGCGCGGGGCTGGTCGGTGACGACCCCGAAGGGGAGGTTGCGCTGCGATGCCGTGGTACTGGCTGGTGGCGGCTACTCGACGCCCCTGCATGCGCCCGCCCACCGCGCCATGCTGCCGATTGCCACCTACGTGATGGTCACAGAGCCCCTGGGCGGTCGTCTGAGCGAGCTCTTGCCGACGCCATGTGCGGTGTACGACACCCGCTTTGCCTTCGATTATTACCGGCGTCTGCCCGACGATCGCCTGCTGTGGGGCGGGCGCATCTCCATCCTCGATCGCGATCCGCGCGCGGTGGAGCGTCTGCTGCGGCGCGACCTGGCAAAGGTGTTCCCGCAACTTGCCGAGGTGCGCGTCGAATTCGCCTGGAGCGGCCTGATGGGATACAGCCTGCACAAGATGCCGCACATCGGCGAGATCGAGCCGGGGCTGTGGGCCTGCCAGGCCTTCGGTGGCCATGGCGTGGCGACTACCAGCGTTGGCGGCGAACTCATCGCCGCGGCCATCGCCGAAGGCGACCCTGGCTGGCGTGACTATTCGCGCTATCGGCTGTTGCCGGCGCTTGGCGCGCTGGGCAAACTCGGCGCGCAAGCGACCTACACCTGGCTGCAGGCGCGCGACTGGCTGCGCGACAAGCGCGGCAGCTAGCAGGGACCGGTTCCACAGACATTGTCGACGTGAGCGCAGGAAGCGAACTGTGCCGCGCCGCCATTGTTGCCGCGGAAGCGATTGAGATGAAGCACGCAGCCATGGATGCCGCCGACGGCGCCGAACGAGCCATTGGAAATGAAACTGCTTCGGGCGATGCTGCCATATGTGACCTCTGCGCCGATGCCCTGGTTGCCGTAGAACAGGCTGTCCTCGATCACCGTGCCCAAGGTGGACGTGAATGGCGAAGTCAGGCCGGTGCCGCCGTTTCTCAGGAAGCGGGAATGCCTGGCCAGGATGTTGTGGATCTGGGTATCCAGGCGCGCGCCGCCCAGGGCGTTCTGACTGAACTCGACGTTCTCCAGCTCGAAGGAGCCGTCGATATCGACGTCGACACCGAACCCGCCGAATCCCGATACCACGCCATTGCGCAGATGGCCGCCACGTGCGCTGGAGGACAGCACGATCCCGGACTGCGCACTGCCGGGTCCGCTGCAACCGCTGACGGGGACGCCAGCGCAGGTGTAGGGGCCGCGGATGGCGAAGCCGCTCATGTCCAGCACGAATCGGGCATTGGGTGCGTCGAAGTAGATGCCCATCGAGGACGCTGGCACCAGCAGGTCGCTGCTCAGACGGTACTGGCCGCCTTCGACCAGAGTGATCGGGTAGCCTGGATCGTCGCCGGGCACGCAGCCGGCGAGCGCGCAGTCATGGTTGAGCTCGATGGTGCCGTCGGCCATGGCGCCGGTGGCGACGAGCAGCAGGGCGGTCAGAAGGGATGCGCGTTGATTCATGGCAGGGCTCCAGGCGGATGGGAGGGAGGGGCGTTCATTCGAAGCCGTCCCTGAACACGGCGTCCGGACGGGCGAGTACGGCCAGTCCTGCCACGCTGGTGGCGTACCAGCGCGGGCTGAGATCGGTCAGGCGACAGGCGAGCTCGAAACTCCGGGTCGAACGGCGATAGCGCACCAGGTCGGAGCGACGGTAGTGACCGCCGCCGATGGTCAGGGCCGAGTTGAAGGCGAGCAGGAGGCTGTCCTCGTCGAGCGCGGCGATGGCTTCGACCTTCACCCGTGGGGGCAGGTCGTCTTCCTCGCCGATGCGTTCGATCAGAAGCTCGGGAGCGTCCGGATGCGTGTGGATCACCAGGTCGCGTGGGCCGACCAGCAAGCCGCTGGCCAATCGCATGTCGTGTCGCGGGACCACGAATCGTGCGTCGCCGTACATGGAAAAGGCGCGCACCGCCGTGATGGTGTCCAGTGCGGAGGGCGGCAGTGCCTGGATGGACTCGCCATCCCAGCGCAGCACGCGTCCGGCCGGATGGAACTGCCCGCCGAAGGCGAAGCCCTGATGGGTCGAGAAGTACAGGTCGTCATTTTCCGCCACATGCAGCGACTGAAGGGCAAGCGACGCATGCAGCGCCGGCGTGGGCAGCCGCAGCGGCGGGTCGGACACTTCCACGGCACCGTTGCGCGGCACGTACACGCCGTCCAGCGTGGCCCCGGCAGACACCGCGACGAACAGTCTTTCCGGAATCGGACAGCTCGCCGACAGCGGAGTGGCCGCCAGGGCACCGAACAGGACGATGGCCCAGCCCGCGGCGACTGCCACCGTGCGACGCGGGCGCGGCACTGCGATCATGCGCCCAGGCGCCGTTGCCTTCGAACTGTCTGTCGGTGTGGTCATGCGACACCCTCTTGTGGAACTGCAACCAGCCGGTGGACGCCCGACAGCCGACGCCTGCGCGCGCATCTGGCGAACTGCGGCTCGGGCCCTCCTGCCTATGGAACGCAGGAAGCCGAAGTCGGGGGACACCGCATCGGGCAGTGTGCGGACGGGCGCGGCACCGATGGCAAGCCATCGTCGGAGACTTGCGCACACGCCGCCGGCAGACCTTCAGGGCATGGTCGCCTCGAAGCCGTCGGAGAACATCGTGAGGCTGCATGAATCGGGCGCGCCGGCGTCGACCACCACGTAATAGTGGGCGCCGGCCGGCATGGCTGCCCCGCTCTGGTTGAAGATGGTCCAGCGTTCCAGCGCGCCGTTGTAGAACAGGTCGAAGGGCGAATCGTTGAAGAAGACCGTGCCGATCTTCTGGGTCGCGTGGAAGCGCGCGCAGCGGCGGCCGTTGAGCAGCGGATGGTCGAGCACGGTGGCGCTTCCCGAGATGTTGCCGTCGGTGGCGACGTGCACGTAGGCGTTGTGGCTGGGGTCCTGGGCGTACACGTTGAAGCTGGCATTGCTGGGCATCGCGGCGAGATCCAGGTTGACGATCGACCAGCAGTTCGGGCCGGGCGCGCCGGGGCAGGTGTAGCCGACCGCGAAGTTGTGGTTCAGATAAACGCCGTTGTCCCAGTTCGGCGTGACCAGCAGAATCGCATCGTTACGGGTGTTGAGGAACGGATGGTCGAGCGTGGTCACGTTACCGGTGATGTTGCCGGCGTTGGCGACATGCGCGAAACGCGCACCCTCAAGGTTGCCTGCCCCGGGCGCGAACACGTTGAAGGCGGCGCCGGTCGGCATGGGCGCAAGATTCTGGTTGAACGGGCACCACCTGTCGCCGCAGTACCAGAAGCCGATCGCGGTGACATTGTTGACGCTGGGGAAGCCAAAGGGGTTGAAGACCTTGGCGAGCTGGGGGCGTGCGCTGATCATGCCGTCCAGCGCGGGGTGGCTGGCGGTGAACCAGTTGCTCACGGTGGGCGGACTGCGCGCCAGGAACGTGCGATCGCCGAACTCGTAGGCGCCGATGTCTACCACCTCCGGCCCCATGAGCTGGACGAAGCGCCGCCTGCCGTCGGCATCGACGAACGGCCAGCCGATGAAGCTGAGATTGGAGCGCAGGCTGTCGGTGTCGCCGGCGTCGATGGCGGGCGACATGCCGACCGGGCGCGGCTCGTGCAGGCCGCGCAGCATCGGGTCGGCGGTGACCGTGCCAGGACCCGGCGTGAAGGCGTTGCTCTGGTTGCCGTGCACCAGGTTGGAACCGTTGCTGACGGATCCGGTGCCTGGCAGCATGCGCAGCCCGTTCTGGTTGAACGCGATGAGGTTGTTGCGCACCGTGCCGCCGAACTCCTGGGTGGAGCCGGCTGCGCGGAACAGGGCGATACCGCCACCGGTGTCGACCACCGTGTTGTTGTAGACGAATGCGCCCATGTTGGCGTTGCCGACGATCAGGGAGATGCCGTCGGTGCTGTCGCTGCTGCCGCCGGAGCGCCCGCCGACCACCACGTTGTTGATCACGTCGGCGCTGAGCGGTCCGGCCAGCGCGCTGACCCGGATGGCACCCTGGCCGAGATGACCACGAACCTCATTGGCGAAGATCACCAGGGTCAGGTTGCCGCCCACCTCGGTGAAGGCGCGGATGCCATAGGATGCCGACCCGCGCGGCGCGGTCACGCGGTTGTAGGCGATCGAAGCGCCGGTGCTCGGTCCCCGCGACTGTACGTCGATGCCCGGCGCAGTGATGAAGTCGCTGCCGGTCTCGATGAAATTGTGGTGGATGCGCACGTCCAGCGTGCCGGTATTGTTGCCGACCACCCGCAGCCGCGTGCTGGAGGCGTTGCTGGTGCTGAGCAGGGTCATTCGCTCGATCTGATAGCGGCCATTGCCTGACCCGGTGCGATTGAACTCGACCAGGCCATCCTGGAGCGTGAGGCCGCGCAGCGTGACCTCGATATCGCCGGCTACGCCGGCGAGACCGCCGATCCCGCGGCCGGGTCCCAGGCGCGGGGAGAAGATGCCTGCGGCCTCCAGAGTCAGGGACTTGTCGTGGATGGCCAGGTCCTCGTGGATGACGTCGTTGGTCGCAATGCGAACCGTATCGCCGGAGGCCGCATTGTTGATGCAGGCCTGCAGCGTGGTATTGCAGGGCGCCGCGCCCGGCCAGGTGAAGGTGGCAGCCTGGGCCGAGCCCGCGGCGAGCAGGGCGAGTGTGGCAAGTCCAAGGATTGGGCGATGCATGACGGGATTCCAGG
>DAOMOD010000111.1:7663-13887 GCA_035444205.1 Lysobacteraceae bacterium | reverse complement strand
CCGCCAGATACAGCAACGGCCCCGTTCGGGGCCGTTGCTGTATCTGGCGGAGAGGGAGGTGTGGACGAAACCTCCGGTTCGCACGGATTCGCCAGGAGCGAATCCGGACTTCGCGCAGCGAAGGCCCCGTAGAGCGCACCCTGTGCGCGACCGTCCCCTCGCGCCGACGCGGAGCCCGCGTCGCCCACAAGGTGGGCGCCTACCGAGGGCGTCGGCGCGTTGAAAAGGCATGCTTCGGTGTGGTGCCTTGTCGCGGGGCGCGTCATCTCTTGGCGCCATCGGCAAGGCGCGTGCAGACTAAGTCTCGAAGCCGTTGCGGAACACGCGGTCAGGGTTGGGCAGGATCTGAAGTTCCAGCACCCCGGACGTGCCGCCGCCGGGTGCTGGTGTGAATACGTCGATTTCGATCTGCCCCGGCCACTCGATCAGATCGCCGTCGATCTCGGCCTGCAAGGTTTCGGCATCGATCCACGCGGTGACGAGCACGGCGCCATCGAGGCGGACGGAGGCATTCGGCGAGAATCCGCTTCCACTCGCGGTCAAGGTGAAGCTTCCGGTTTCGGCAACGACCTGTGGCGGATCGATGGCCGTCAGGACTGGTGCGGGTTCGGGCAGGGTGAGGCCCGAGAGATTGGCACCGCTGGCCGCCAGAGCGTAGCGCTGGGTATCGCCCATGGCGACCTCGATGCCGCGGACGGTGAGTGTGTAGGTTCCGGACTGCGGCGCATCGAAGCGCAGGCGATGGACGGTGTTGCGGTCGTCGTAGTCGACGTCGCTGCTGTCCTGGAAGGGATTCGGGTCCGCCAGTTCTCCGCTCGCCGACAGCTTCTGCGTCCACAGCGCACCTCCGGGCGTTGCGATCTCGAGCCGCAGCCGGTTCACGATATGCGGATGGGCGCCGACCAGGGCCGGGTAGTCGTGCCACACCAGGGTGACCGCCAGCGGCTCGCCGGCGGCCACTTCGAGGAGGTGCACGTGGCGGTGCCCGGTCTGCAAGCCATCGTGCATGTCGGCGAGCCACAATCGCCGGGTATCGCCTGCGAAGTACAGCGCCTGCTCCAGGCGTACCTGCCCCCAGCCCTGGCTGGTATTGGGCGCCGGACCACCGCTGCCGCTGCCGCCGATTTCATGGGCGCCGTTGATCATGACGGCCTTGATCAGCGCCGCGGAAGGTTGGGCTACGCTGTCGGTGGCGTTCTCGGTGCCCGAAGGATGGAACCCGCGGCGCAGGTATTCGCGCACCAGCGCGGCCATGCCGGCGGCCGTGGGTGAGGCCATCGACGTTCCCTGATAACCCAGCGTGCCGCAGGCAGTGTTGTACCGTGACGACTGAATGACGCTCCCCTGTGCCACCAGGTCGGGCTTGCTGCGGCGATCCGCCGTAGGTCCGCGCGAGGATGCGAGCGGGGAGCCGTTCCACATGTTTTCGCCCTGGCTGCCACGCAGATTGGCGCCGATGGAAAACGCGTTCTTGGCGTTACCGGGTGACGTCACGTCGGCACCGGGTCCGCAACCGCTGCCGCTGTTCCCGGCTGCCGCGAACAGGGCGAGTTCCGGGAAATCCCAGACCACCGCGTCGGCGTCGTGCGAGGTGGTGCGATAGCCGACCAGGCAGCCCGGGATGCACACGCCGGAACTGCGGCAGCCCGAACCCCAGGAATTGTTGTGGATGCGTGCACCGTTGCCGTAGGCGATGCTGGCGGCGTGATACAGGGTGCCGCCGTGTTCGTTCAGGTACTGCAAGCCCGACCCCAGTTCCTGCGCCACCAGGCGCGCTCCCGGCGCCATGCCGTCCACGTCGGCGAGGTTGCCCGGCGTGGTCAGGGCGGTGCAGTCGGCGGGATTGGCAATGTTGCTGCCCAATGCCGAACCGGTAACGTGGGTGCCGTGCCCATGGGAATCCTCGGCACCGCTGCCGGGAGCACCCGACCACTTGTAGTAGGCGGCGATCTTGCGGTGATCGGGATCGCCGGGCTGCGCGGGGCAGGCATCGCCGTCGACGCACACCGCCACCGCCGGGTTCGGGTGGTCGGGATCGGTGAACGAGCAGTGCGGGACATGGACGCCGGTATCGGCCACGCCGATGGTTTCGCCGCATCCGTAGAGGCCGCGCTCGAACAGCGGTCGCAGGCCCGGTGTCCCGCTCTGATGCAGCCAGCCGCCCTGCGAGTTGAGCGGCTGCTGCGGCCATTGCAGGCTGATGGCGGCCACGTCCTCATGCGCGGCGAGCATCTCGACCGCGCTGCGCAGGCTCGCCGGGTCGAAGGCCAGCGTCAGCCGATGCTGCGCGCGGACCTGGCTGGTGGAGACCAGGGCAAGGCCCGATACGCGCGCCAGCGTCGCGACGACGGGTGCGCTGTGGCGCCGCGCATGCAGGCTCACCTCGATACGCTGAATCCCGGCGCGTTCGATCAGCCGCGATCCACCCAGATCGCGAGCCAGGTTGGGGTCGACCTTCCACGCCGGCAGGAACGGCCCCACCCAGACCACATCGGGAATCCCCAGCAGGCGGGCATCGTGGCGGGGTGGCGATTCGACTACATAGGCGTGGTACGGCGCATATCCGAGAATGCGTGCGCCGTTGCCTTCCAGCGCATGGCGCTGGTCGCTGCCGACCGGCCCGCCGAACTTGACCACGCGCACATGCGAATCGCGAAAGCGTTGGGGATCGGTCAGGCCGTCGAGCGCGGGGTCGATGGTGTCGGAAGTGAGGCTGCACGAATCGAAGCGGGCGCTTTCGAAGCTGATCAGGCAGCGGCTGTCCGTGTTCGCATCGACTGTGGCCGCGCCGAGTCCCCCCGCTGCCAGCAGCGAAACGCCAAGAAGCCGAAGCAGTGTGCGCGACGGACGACTCATGCGGCAGCCTTGGAATTGCATTCGCGCCATGCTCGATCGCCGATGGTCGAGGCGGCGTGAAGAGCGCACAGGTGCGGCGCCTCCCCGATGCGACCGGCGCCTGCTATCGCGCCTTGCCGGCCCATCGTTCCACCGACAGCACGAAGCGCAGCACATCGATATGGCGGTTGTAGAGCGGTGTCGGCGACGCCCGGATCACGTCGGGCTCGCGCCAGTCGCAGACGATACCTTCAGCGTGCAGGTGCTCGAACAGGCCGCGGCCGCGCTCGCGTCCGCCGCGTACGCGCAGCGAAAGCTGGCAGCCACGCCGTTGCGGCTGCGCCGGTGTCACGATGTCGAGCACATCGGCAAGGCGTGTCTCGATTTCCCGAGCCAGGGTCGCAGTGAGGGCTTCCGATCGGGCCCGCAGCCGCGCCATGCCGGCCTCGTGGAACAGGCGCAGCGAAGCGCGCAGCGGCGCCACCGCCAGCACCGGGGGGTTGGAAAGCTGCCAGCCGTCGGCACCGGGCGTGGGAACGAACTCCGGCCGCATCTGGAAACGGCTCTCGGCCTGGTGGCCCCACCAGCCGGCGAAGCGCGGGCGGTCGGTGTGCGCATGGCGTTCGTGCACGAAGCAGCCGGCCACCGCGCCGGCCCCGGCGTTGAGGTACTTGTAGCTGCACCACACGGCGAAGTCGGCTCCGTCGTCGTGCACGGAAAGCGCCAGGTTGCCTGCAGCGTGGGCAAGATCGAGCCCGACCAGGCAACCCTGCGCATGCGAAAGGCGCACGATCTCGGCCATCTCGAACGCCTGGCCGGTGAGGTACTGCACACCGGGCATCAGCACCAGCGCGATGCGTGGACCGTGCTCGGCGAGCGCACGTTCGATGGCCGCAAGCGAGAGGGTGCCATTGGGCTCGTCGCCTTCCAGTTCGATCAGTGCCGTGGCCGGATCGAAGCCATGGAAGCGAATTTGCGATTCGGCGGCGTGGCGGTCCGACGGAAAGGCGTGCTTCTCCATCAGGATGGCATGGCGCTCGGGCGTCGGCCGATAGAAGCTCGCCATCATCAGGTGCAGATTGACGGTCAGCGTGTTCATCGCCACCACCTCGGCGGGCAGGGCGCCGACCACCTCGGCCAGGTGTTCTCGCACGAAGGTGTGGGCGTGCATCCACGGATAGTCGCCGCGGAAATGTCCTTCCACCCCGTGGCGTGCCCAGGCCTCCAGCTCGGCTTCGACTTCGGCGCGGGTGTCGCGCGGCTGCAGGCCCAGCGAATTGCCGCAGAAATAGACCTGCTCACCGTCGCCGTGCGGAGGGATCAGGAAACGATCACGGAAGGATGCCAACGGGCAGGTGGCGTCGAGATCGAGGGCGCGGAGTTCAGTGAGCGATTCGGTCATGGTGTCTGCATGGATGTCGCGGGTGGTTCGAGACGGCCTCTCGATGGCGCTTCGCGCCCCTCGATGCCTCCTCACCACGAACGGGTTTCGGTCCTGGAAGGTGAGCCGGATCAGGTAGCCCGGGTCTGGCGAAGGGGGTTCGAGACGGCAACTCAATGGCGCTTCGCACCCCTCGATGCCTCCTCACCACGAACGGGTTCGGGCGCGCACTCGCAAAGATGCGGGTCAGGCGAAGCGCGAAAGCGGCAGGCCAAGCCATTGCAGTGCGGTGCGGTGGAAAAGCTGCGCGCGAGCGGCATCGTCGAGCCCCAGCGCTTCGATATGGCTGCCCGGCTCCTGCTCGCCCAACGGGAACGGATAGTCGGTGCCGAGCATCACGTGCTCGTGCCCGACCACGTCCAGCAGATAGCGCAGCGCCGCGGTGTCGTGCACACAGGAATCGAAGTACAGCCGCGACAGGTACTCGCGCGGATTGCGCGGATTGTCGGTGGCGACCAGGTCCGGGCGCATGCGGAAGCCGTGCTCGATGCGGCCGATGGTGAACGGGAAGGAGCCGCCGCCGTGCGCCAGACACACGCGCAGGCCCGGAAGCCGCTCCAGCACACCGCCGAAGATCAGGCAGCAGGCGGCGCGGCTCTGCTCGGCGGGCATGCCGACCAGCCAGGGCAGCCAGTACTTGGGCATGGACTCGCGGCCCATCATGTCCCAGGGGTGCACCAGGATGGCGGCACCCAGTTCGGCGGCGGCCTCGAAGAAAGGAAACAGCTCCGGCGCGTCGAGGTTCAAGTCGTTGATGTGCGAGCCGATCTGCACGCCCTGCAGGCCGAGCTGGTCCATGCAGCGCTCCAGCTCGCGGATGGCCAGGTTCACCGACTGCAATGGCACCGTACCGATGCCGGCGAAATGCTTCGGGTGTTCGCGACAGAGCGCGGCCGTGTGGTCATTCAGGAACTGGTGCAGCTCCAGCGCGTGGTGCGGCTTGGCCCAGTACGAGAATAGCACCGGCACGGTGGAAATCACCTGCACCGAAACGCCGTGTCTGGCGTAGTCGGCCACGCGCAGCGCCGGATCCCAGGTATTGGGCCAGATCTCGCGGAAGAACTTGCCGTCCTTGTAGATGCGGTGCCGACCATCGTGGTGATGGATCACCGGGAAGCGGTCGTCGCCGTACTTCTCGGCCAGGTTCGGCCAGTCGCGCGGCAGGATGTGGGCGTGGGTGTCGATCTTGAGCATGGTGGGATTCAGTCTCGTTCCACCCAGTAGTCCGGAGCGCGGTGAGAGTGCGCGACGGCGAGTATAAGCAGTCGGTCGGATTCCACCGGGTAGAGCAGCTTGTAGGGAAATCTGGGCAGCACCATGCGCCTGATGTCGCCGCGCTCGACGGGCGCCGCAAACGGCCAGCTCCGAATGCGCACTAACGCCTGGCGAACCTCGCCGCGAAAACGCGCGCCGAGTCCGGGGACGAGCTTCTCATAGTAGCGCCGGCCGTCGTCGAATTCGGACTTCGCTTCAGGCGAGAACTCAACTCGCCACATTCCTGGCCGAGTACATCGCCCTCAGGAATGCCTGTTGCTTGACCATCACGGTGGGCAGCCAGGCGCCGCTGCGCTTCATCCAGCCAAATGCGATCCAGCTCGGGGTCAGGTCGGTCGAGGCTGTACACGAGTTCCTCGATCAGTTCGAAACGTTGCGAGGGAGACAGCTTCAGGGCCGAATCCAGCAGGGTCTTGGTTGTCATCGGCGTCAAGTCGATTGGAGTAGTCATATTGTAGGCCAGGTCACCGGTTCCAGGAGCCCCAGGGGGAGTCGGCCGCCTCGCCTCATGCACGCTGCCACGAGGCACCCCGCGCACGCCATTGCCGGACGTAGCTGCCGAATGTTGGCGGGCTTGCCTGGCGCCGAATGTGGTGCGCCGTCCGGCCGAAATGCCGATCGCGGCTATCGCCGCTCCTACGCAGGCACCCGTACCCCGGTAGGAGCGGCGATA
>DAOMOD010000111.1:0-7637 GCA_035444205.1 Lysobacteraceae bacterium | reverse complement strand
ATAGCCACGATCAGCGTCAGAGCCTGGTTGTGCGCTCCAGCCGCTGACGCCACCTCGATCACTCCGGGAAGGGAATCAGCACGATCCGGTCGTTCTCTGGCCGGGCGAGGCCCGTGCTGGTGCCCCATGGCTTTTCCGCGAGCACGATGCCGTCCCGATCGTGCGCCCGGTAGACATGTCCATGAGGGCCGCCGTCGATGCGCAGCCCACCCTGGATGAGGGTGCGCAGCTCCAGGCTGTGCAGAAGTTGGCGCAGGCGCGGCGAACATTCGGTGCAGCGGATGGGATACCCGGCGTTCCAGTCGAGCGGATGGGGCGTATCGACGGGTGCGGCTGCCGGCGCCTCCAACTCGACGAAGGCGAACTCGGTACTGTCGAACCGCGTGCGCACAAGCAGCCAGCGGCCCTGGTAGCGCGCCTCCGGAGCATCCTGCTGGCGCGTGTAAAGCGGGTAGCGTTCAAGCGCCATCGATCCGCCCTGCCACGAGAGCGCTGCGCGTCCGTGCATGTCGAAGACCAGGGTTGCGGTGCCGAGACCGGCGTCGATGGCCTGCGGCGTTCGATGCGGGCAACCAAGGCACGCGCCTCCGCTCAGGCGCAACAGCGGTCCGCTGATGCGGCCGATCTCGGGGCCGCTGCCGAAGGCCTCGCGCGTGGTCGGCTGATAGGCACCCTCCAGCGTCAGGAAGGTGGGCTCGCCGTCGGCACGGAACGTGCTCAGCGTCGCGAAAACGCGGCCGTCGGGTCCGACCGCGACGTGCAGATAGTTGCCGAGCTCGCCGCGCACGTAGTACAGCCCCTGTGAGGGCAGCCATGCGTGCGCCAGGCGTGACGTGCCGACGCGTGCGCCGTCGAGGTGCAGCATGATCAGCTCATCCTTGCTGGGCGGCTGCGTGACGCGCCCGCGCCCGATCATGCGCTGGTTGCGTTCATGGAGTTCGGCATGGGAAACAATGAGCTGGCCTGCGCGCAAGCCAAGGATGGACTTGATGTCGAAGCCCTGGAATCCCGTCGGCACCAGCCGACGCCCGATGATGTCCGGGATCAACGGATGGACACCAGCATCGACATCGGTGAAACGGTGGCCACTGCTGTCGCCGATGCCGAACGGCGTGGCCTCCGACTCGACCATGACGATCCCCAGCCTGGCCTCGGCGCCGAAACGTCCCACCAGCCATGGTCCGCCCAGCCATGCGCCGTCGCTGGGGTCTGCCGTGAACAGTGGAAAGCGTTCGAGAGGCGCGACGCCGAACGGACCGCGGAATTCGGCGCGTCCATCTTCGAAGAACAGCAGTTCGGCATCGCCAAGTCCACTCAGCACGGTGCGAGCCGGTCGCCACGGGCAGCCGAGGCACTGGCCTCCTTCCTTGCGCAGAAGCGGCGATCGCAGGCTGCCGATTTCCCTGGTGCTGGCCCAGTCGTCGAGGCTCGATGGCTCGAAGTATCCCTGCAAGGTCAGGTAGGTGGGCTCACCGCCGGCCTCGAAATGCGCGATCAGAACGAACAGGAAGCCCCCGGGTCCAACGCTGACCTGATGGAAGATGCCGGGTTCGTCGGGATTCCAGTACAGGCCCTGCGCGGGCATCAACGGCGTTGGCGCCGCATCCTGCGCGTGGACACGACTCGCGGGCCAAACGGCAGCCGCGAGGAAGCCGAGCGCGAGTGCCAGCAGAGAGAAGGTACGCATGGCGCCTCCGAAATGTGAGCCGGTACCGATGAGACGGCTGATGGACGCGGTTCCCCCTGATCGCGGCTGAAGCCTGTCCTGAGCTCCGTCGAAGGGCCGCTTCTACAGGAACTTCGCTGGCGCCGGATTCTCGTGCCCGCAGGCCTTGCAGGTGCGGTGTTCCCTCGAACGGTAGAAGCGCTCGAACACCGGCGGGAAGTCCTGTTCGATGTCCTTCAGGGTGAAGAACTCCTCGTAGAGCTTGTGGTGGCACTTCTCGCAGAACCACAGCAGGCCGTCCTGTTCGTGCGGCAGGCGCTTGCGTTCGATGACCAGGCCGATGGAATCGGCCATGCGCTGCGGCGAGTGCGGCACCTTGGGCGGGAGGTAGAAGATTTCGCCGGCACGGATGGGGATGTCGCGTGGCACGCCATCCTCCATCACCTTGAGCACCATCTCGCCCTCGACCTGGTAGAAGAACTCCGGGCCTTCGTCGTAGTGGTAGTCGGTACGCTGGTTGGGGCCGCCGACCACCATGATGTAGAAGTCGCCGGCGACGATGCACTTGTTGCCGACTGGCGGTTTCAGAAGGTGGCGGTTGTCGTCGATCCAGCTTTGGAAGTTGATGGGGGGTGCGAGCATGGTGGAACTCCGCGAAACTGTGTTCGTGGCTGCATTGTACGAGCCTGAGCGATCGAAGCGCGGCAACCGCGCCGCAGGAGTCGGAGCGCAGCAAGCTACGCTCTACAACAGCGCGAGGACCCCGCACGGCAAGGTCCTACCCGCAGGGTCAGCCCACGGATTCCGGTATCACCGCCACGCACTTCAGCTCGATGGCAATCGGCGTCGGCAACGCGCTGATGCCGAGCGTGGTGCGGCAGGGCTGAGCGCTGGTGAAGTGCCTGGCGTAGACGCGGTTGTAGGCGGCGAAGTCGCGTGCCATGTCGGTGAGATAGACGGTGACATCGACCAGGTCCTCCCAGCGTGCGCCGCTGGCCTCCAGCACGGCGCGCACATTGGCGAACACGCTCTCGCATTGTGCCTCGATGTCGTAATCGACCAGCTGGCCTGCGGCGTCGTGGACGTTGCCGGGGATTTCGTCGCTGACGGGGCGGCGCGGGCCGATGCCGGAAAGAAACAGCAGGTTGCCGACGCGGCGTGCATGCGGGTAGGCCCCGACGGGTTTCGGCGCGGTATCGGTGTGGACGGTGTCTCTCATGTTTCGGGATCCCGGGGCGGTGCAGGTCGATCACGACGTCGTTTCAGGAACCAGGCGACCAGGGCAAGCAGCAGCAGGGCGGCCACGAAGGCGGCGCCGACGAAGCTCATCGCCTGCAGGAAGTCGAAACCGCCGCTGCGGTCCAAGACGACGCGCACGCCGACCGCCACCACGTAGATCGTGAACAGGGTCAGGAAGGCGGCGCCGACCATGGCCACCAGGAAGCCGAGTGCCCTCATCCGTAACGCTCGCGGATGGCCGCGGTGGCGGCGTCACGGGCCCTGTCGATGTCGTCGATGGCCGCGATGCTGACGCCAAGGTCGCGGATGCGGCCGTCGCTCAGACCGTAGATCCAGCCGTGCGCGGACAGCGCCTGTCCGCGCGCCCAGGCGTCGCGCACCACCGTGGTCTGGCACACGTTCACCACCTGGTGCAGCACGTTCAGCTCACACAGGCGGTCGACCTTCGCATCCTCGTCCTCGCACAGGCCGAGAATCTCGACGTGACAGCGCATGATGTCGCCGAGCCCATGCAGCCAGTTGTCGACCAGGCCGAGGCGGGTGCCCTTCATGGTGGCCTGCACGCCGCCGCAGCCGTAGTGGCCGCAGACGATGATGTGCTCGACCTTGAGCCACTCCACCGCGAACTGGATGACCGACAGGCAGTTGAGATCGGCTGGTACCACCTGGTTGGCGACGTTGCGATGGACGAACACCTCGCCCGGTTGCAGGCCGACGATCTGGTTGGCCGGCACGCGGCTGTCGGAGCAGCCGATCCACAGGTACTTCGGGGTCTGCTGTCGCGCCAGTGCCGGAAAGAACGAAGGATTGTCGCGCTCGACGGCTTCCGCCCAGGCGCGATTGCGTTGCAGCAGCTCGAGTATGTCGCTCATGCGGCGAAGGTCACATTGCGGGTGTCGGTGAAGAAGCGCATCGCCTCGAAGCCGCCCTCGCGGCCGATGCCCGACTGCTTGACGCCGCCGAAGGGTGTGCGCAGGTCGCGCAGCATCCAGGTGTTCACCCAGACGATGCCGGCTTCGATGCCGCTGGCCAGACGATGCGCGCGCTTCAGGTCGGAAGTCCACAGGCTGGCGGCCAGGCCGTAGTCGGCATCGTTGGCCAGCGCCAGCGCCTCGGCCTCGTCGGTAAAGGGCTGCATCGTGACCACCGGGCCGAAGATCTCCTCGCGCAGGGTGGCGCAGCCGACGGGAAGGCCTTCGATCACGGTCGGTGCCACGAACCAGCCGTCGGCGCAGCGGCCCCCAGGCTCGAGTCGGTTGCCACCGCAGAGCACGCGTCCACCCTCATTGCGCGCACGCTCGATGGCCCCGAGTACCTTTTCGAGATGCTCCGCGCTGGTCAGCGCCCCTTGCTGCGTGCGCGCGTCCGCAGGATCGCCAACCCGAAGCGCCACCACCCGCTCGACGAACGCTTCCCGGAACTCCTCATATATCGAGGCTTCTGCAAGCAGTCTCGATCCGCACAGGCAGATCTGGCCCTGGTTGGCGAATGCCGAGCGCACCAGGGTGTCGAGATCGGCGCGCCAGTCGGCATCGGCAAACACCAGGGTTGGATTCTTGCCGCCAAGCTCCAGCGAAAGCTTCTTGAACTGCGGCGCGGCGATGGCGGCGATCTCGCGGCCGGCGCGGGTGCTGCCGGTGAACGACACCGCCTTGATCGCCGGGTGCGCCACCAGTTGCGCTCCGATGCCGGGGCCGCGTCCGTGCACGATGTTGACCACGCCCGGCGGAAGCCCGGCTGCGGTCAATACTTCACCGAGCAGGGTGGCCGTGGCAGGTGTGACCTCGGAGGGCTTGGCGATGATGCAATTGCCGGCTGCAATGGCGGGGGCGATCTTCCAGGTCAACAGGTACAGCGGCAGGTTCCACGGGCTGATGCCGGCAACCACGCCGAGCGGCGGGCGCAGGGTGACGTTGAGCGTGCCATCGCTCATCGGGTGCGCTTCGCTGGCGAACTGCGTGGCAGCGGCGGCGAAGAAACGGAAGTTGGCGACCGCGCGTGGAATGTCGACGCTGCGGGCGAGTGCGATCGGCTTGCCGCTGTCGCGACTCTCCGCGGCCGCGAAGGATTCCAGGCGCGATTCGATCATGTCAGCGATGCGCAGCAGGATGGCCGCGCGCGCGTCAGCCGGCGTGCGCGACCAATCCGGAAACGCGGACTTTGCAGCCGCAACCGCAGCTTCCAGGTCGATCGCATCGCCATCGGCAACGCGTGCGTAGACGGCTCCGGTGGCCGGCTCGAACACGTCCAGCCAGCGTCCCGCGGCCGGCGCGACAGGCTGTCCGCCGATGTAGTGCAGCAATGAGTCCATGGGCAGAGGAAGATCAGGGGCGCCAAGGGTAGCGCGAGCGGGGGTGGGTGGGGTAGGAGGAGGGGGTGGGTCAGTGCGCTTTCATCGGTCAGTTTTCAACTATTCAGTATTGGCTGTGCCCATCGCCGCCATCGTTGGTCGGGCCGCCTTCGCCGTTCTCAACGCAACAGCGCTGCACCTAGCGCTATTCCGCGGTCAGCGGATCGATGATCGAGGTTACCTGCGAAATCCGGTTGGCAGGGAATCCGCCCTGTTCCGCGTGCCTGCGAACCAGCGCCTCGTCAGGGGCGATGTAGATGCAGTACACGCGATCACCGGTGACGTAGCTCTGGACCCACTGGATCTGCGGGCCAAGTTCACCGAGCACGCTGCACGATGTCTGCGAAATACCCTTGAGTTGTTCAGGCGTCAGATCTCCGGCGCCGGGGATATCGCGTTCGATGACGAAACGGGGCATGGTGTGTCTCCTCTGTGTGAAGTTGCCGAGGGCGTGGAGGCGCGAAGAACGGGACGGACTACTCGAACCCGTCGGAGAAAATGTCCGGTCCGATGCCGGTGAGCAGCAGGGTGATGCCGTCGAACCAGCCGGTGACGGTGGGCGGCGTGGTCGTGCCGCGGTCTGTCACGACCAGCGAGATGCTGATTGAGCTGGTGTGGCGCCAGTCTGCCGCGGAGATCACGATCTCGGCCGGTTCGACGGGCCGTGTCCAGGCGTTGGCCGTGGTCAGTAGGTGGTCGCCGCTGGCGGTGGGCGCGCCGGCATCGCAGGCCTCGCCGCCGTCGTGACGCAGGGCCCAGTGCAGCAGCACCGCGTCACGCGTCGCCGGGGTGCCGAGTCCCGATCGGCCCCAGCCGTTGAGCAGGTAGCGGCCCGGGCCCGGTAGATGGATGCATTGCGTGCGCACGGTCACGCGGCTGTCGGGGATGTCGGCCTGGTTCACGAACAGCGAGCCGGAGCCAGCCGCGCCGGACGCATTCTGGCTGCCATCCCAGGTCGCGGTGATACCGGGAATCGCAGACCAGAGGTTGAGGTCGCTGTCGAAGTTCCGGTTCTGTACAAGGGGCTGCAGGGTCTGCCGCTCGAAAGCACCCACGTCGCGGACCAGATCCTCGTGCGGGCGCTGCACCCCTTGCAGTCTTCTGTCGCGTGGCAGGTTGTGGCCGTCGCGATCATCACCGGGCAGTTCAGGTGCGTGGTCGACCGCAGGCGAGGCCGCACGCAGTCGGAAATCACCGTTGGCGGGGTCGATGAAGCGCGGCCCGGCGATCTGGAGCGCGTTCGGCTCACCGAGGCTCAGCGCCTCGCTGGCCAGCGTCCACTGCACGCTCTTGCTGCCGTTGCTGTGCACCAGCGAGGTCTTGCCGGGCTGCCAGATCAGCGATCGCTCCAGGCGGAAGTTGCCGTTGACCGAGAGCACATGGCCGGCGCCGATGCTGTTGTGGGCGATGGTGCTGTCGGTGATGGTCACGCCGAGCACGCCGTCGAAGGCGCGGATCAGCTGCTGGCTGAGCGTGTTGTTGTATATGGCGGTGTTGCGGATATCGACTTCCTGATAGGTGGTTGCCGTGCCCTCGGAGTCCACCAGGCGCCCGCCGACGTTTCCCGCGATCACCACCCCGCCCGGCCGCGGCGGGCCGTCCCCCACCTCGCGGGTATGGATGGCCAGGCGCGACTCCTCCTTGAGCTTGATGATGGCGCCGGCGGTCGGCTGTCCGTTGTCGCGCGTCTCGTTGCCGGCAATGCGCCCGCAGTGGCTGCCCGTCGGACAGGGCAAGAGTCCCTCGGGCGGGCCGACGTTGAAGCCGGTCGAGTTGAGGTTGAGCCTGCTCCCGAACGACAAGCCAAGGAGATCCTCGCCTTCCTCCATGAAGGCCGCAGCGCCGTCAGGCGCAACATTCAGGAGGATGTCGGCGTTCCATAGATGGGATGAGGCCAGGCCTATGGAGAACCCGCTGTGGGATCTGGCGTAGATGCCTCCCCCCGCGACCGTCGCGGTGTTGCCCGAGATCGACGTCCGCCGTGCGGGGTCGGCGCCGAACAGGTGCAGGATGGCGTCGTTGTCGTCATTGGTGACGACCGAGACGCCGCCCCCGTAGCGCGCCTCATTGCTGGCGATGGTCGGTGTGGCGATCGAACCGCCGCTGCCCACGAAGGCCGTCGCATCGCGGTCGCTGGCCAGCACCATCAGGCCGCCGCCGAAGCCGCGTTCGTTGAGGCCGATGGCGGTGTTGAAGGCCAGCGAGCTGCCGGGCTCGACCATGCGCATGGTCATCGATTCCAGGTAGATGCCGCCGCCGCTGAGGCGGGCGGTGTTGTTGAACACCAGCACATTGGCACCGATCTCGAGGTGGGCGTCGGCCGCGAGTCCCTCGGCATAGATGCCGCCGCGCACCGCGGCGCGCTCGCGGCCGATGGCACCA
>DAOMOD010000110.1:12165-13922 GCA_035444205.1 Lysobacteraceae bacterium | reverse complement strand
CGTGGCGCGTCTTCATGCGGAACGCGCTGCTGCGCGGCATCAGCGCCGCCGACAGGATGTAGCGCGCCTCGATCTGATCCGAGGCGTACACCACGAACAGGCGTTCGAACTCGGGATCCTCCAGCTTGACCAGTTGGCCGTACGTGGAGTTCAGCGATTGCAGTGCCTGGCCCAGCGCGCCCAGGGATCGTTGCGCGCGGTCGGGCAGGACGTAGGTGCTGCCGTGGAAGTGCTTGTTGAAGTCCGCGATGAAGAAAAGTCCCTTGAAGATCTCGATGTCGTTCTGGTTGCGCCGCTTGACGATGCTGCGGTAGCGGGCGTCGATCTCGGAGCACTTCATGGCGGTAGCCCCAAGCGTGCCCTGGATCAGGTCCTCGCCGCGGAAGCGGTTCACGGGATGCTCGCGGAACAGCCTGGAGGCCTCGAATTCCTCGCGCGTGATGGCGTCGGTCGGCCAGTAGTCAAGGCGCGGATCGAGTGCGTGCACCAAAGGTGCCACCAGGCGCTGCTTGAAGTCGATGCGGAAGCGGTCGTATTGCGACTTCCATAACAGAAAGATCAGCGCAGCCGAGCCGAACATGGCCAATGACAGGCCCGGTCCGAAGCCCAGAATCGAAAACAGCCAGGCCGCCAACACACCCAGCGCCAGCAGGCCAGTGCTGGAGAGTAGACAGAACCGCAGCACGCGCCTTCGCTCGGCCTCCGCCGTGGCAAGGTGTGGCGCGATCCGCTCGCGCATGACCTGGTCGAAGTCGAGTTGACGATCCGGCGATACCGGCGAATCGTGTGGGACGGACACGGTCAGCGTGCTGCAAGACCCGCCGCGGACGGCACGGCACGTGCCTGGTCGGCAGCGGCAAGAAAGGCGCGGCGGCGGAAGTGGAGCGCCATCGCCACCAGGTTGGTGGGGAACTGATCGACCGCGTTGTTGTAGTCGAGCACTGCCGCGTTGAAGGCGCGTCGCGCCGCGGACAGCCGCTCCTCGACTTCGTTCAACGCACGCTGGAGCTGCTGGAACGACTCGCTGGCCCTGAGTTCCGGGTAGCCCTCGGCCAGTGCGAACAGCCTGCCCATGCCTTCCCTGATGCCGTTGTCGAGTTCCACCCGGCCGTTGCTGGACAGATCGGCGGCCATGGCCCGTGCACGCATCTCCACGACGGCGTTCAGGGTATCGCGCTCGTGTTGCGCGTAACCCCTCACCGTCTCCACCAGGTTGGGGATGAGATCCCAGCGCATGGTCAGGTACACGTCGACCGCGGCGAACGCGTTTTCGGCGGCATTGCGACGGCGGATCAGCGTGTTGAACACCAGCACGGCGCCGATCAGCAACGCGCCCATGAACACCATGGTGAGGCTCAACACGGAAACGGGTGCGGACACGTTCGTTCCCCGGTTCGACTTGGACCGAGACGGGAGGATACAAGGTCGCATGCCTGATGTGCCTGCCTCCGAGACCGATGGAGCCGACACCATGGCTTGCTACGTCTTGCCATTCCGGTGGGCCGGCGTGCAAGATGGCGGCCGAGGGTGACGCCAGAGGGAGTTCGGGAAATGGCGAAGTCGGGCAGGGTCGTTCAGGGCTGGCGAGTGGATCGCGGCCGATCTCGAATGATCGGACGGTTTGCGGCAGCGGCAAGTGCCTGCCTGCTGCTGTCGGCCTGTGCGCCGACCGCCACCGTCTCCCGCGCAGGGCAACTGGCCGATGCCGGCATCGCCTACGCCGATGCGCTCGACGGATTGGCAGATGTCGCCGAAAC
>DAOMOD010000110.1:8380-12150 GCA_035444205.1 Lysobacteraceae bacterium | reverse complement strand
GATCGACGTGCAGGCCAGCGTCGCCGCGGCCGGCGGGCTGTGTGCGCGGGCGCCCGCGCGGCTGCCCGATGTCGATGCCTCGACATGCACAACGGTCGATGGCGATGCCTCGGTGGATTGCGCATGGCTGACCCGGCAGCTTGCCTGCGCCGACGCGCAGGCGCGGCGCACGGCAGAGCTCACCGACGCGCTGGCCGCGCAACTTGCCGCCATCCGCCGATACTTTGCCGGACTCAAGGCACTGGCCGGCTACGATGCGTCCACCCGTGGCGGCGATGTCCTGAAGGGCTTCGCCGAAGCGGTGGACGCATTGAGTACGGAATTCCGCGACAACCCGCTGTTGAGCGCCGCGCAGGTCGAGGGCGTTGGCGATCTCGGCGCACTGGTGTTCGACGGCTACAAGGCCGAAGCACTCAAACGCGCGCTCAGACGCGACGCCACCACCATCGACGCCGCGCTGGCTTGGCAGCAGGCAGTGTTCCGGCACCTTGCCGACCAGATCGAAGCGATCGAGGCACAGAAGGCGCGCCGCGCGTACCGCGAAGCCGTCCTGGTGCCCTACCTCACTGGAGAGGGCTTGCAGGCGGATGCCTGGGTGATTGCGCGCCGCAGCGGACTGGCCACGCCAGCGCTGCCGGCCGACATCCGTCGGGCCGCGGATGCCGCCACTGCCCTGCGCGAAGTGTGGCGCCAGATCCTGACCGGCGCCGACGACCTGACCCTGCTGTCGGGCGTGCTGGATGAACTCGACACCCTGGCCAAGGCAGTCGCCAGGTTGAAGGGCGCTGCCATCCCCTGACCCGAAGGAGGAATCCATGCGTTCAGTATTCAAGGACGTCGTCGCCCGCCTGATGGACGCCGAAGACGAGTTGCACTACGCCGATCCGGCGTCGCTCAGCGCAGCACAGAATGCCTCCCGCGCCCGCTCCATCGCTGCCATCGGCGATGCCATCGCCGATCTGGTCAACCAGCGCCTGGAGGATCTGACCCAGGCCGGACAGAAGGCCCTGGACGGCATCGATACCGCCACGTCGAAGTTGGCCGGCGACCTCAACCGCGCTCAGACCGCAGCCGACACGGTGCAGGTGATCGCGAAGGCGCTGACCACCATCACCAGGCTGGTGGCGTTGGTGAAGTAGTCGGGCCGTGCCCCGACACGCCGCTCAATGGCGGAAGTGCCGGACGCCGGTGAATACCATGGCCATGCCGTGTTCATCGGCGGCGGCGATCACTTCGGCATCGCGCATGGAGCCGCCGGGCTGGATCACGGCGCGAATACCGGCGGCGGCCGCGGCATCGATGCCGTCGCGGAAGGGGAAGAAGGCGTCCGAGGCCATCACGCTGCCGGGGACCACGAGCCCGGCTTCCTCCGCCTTCAGTCCGGCGATGCGGGCGCTGATCACGCGGCTCATCTGGCCGGCGCCGACGCCGATGGTGCGGCCTTCCTTCGCGTACACGATGGCGTTCGACTTGACGTACCTGGCCACGCGCCAGGCGAACAGCAGATCGGCGAGCTCGCCCGCGTCGGGCGCGCGTTTCGATACCACCTTGAGTTCGTCCGCTGCGATGTCGCGATTGTCCGCGCTCTGCATGAGCAGGCCCGAACCGACACGCTTCACGTCCCAGGCATTGCGGCCATCGCCCGGCGGGATCTCGACCACGCGCACGTTGGGCTTCCTCGCGCACACGGCGAGCGCGTCGGCGTCGATCGCCGGAGCGATGATCACCTCGACGAACTGGCGGTCGAGAATGGCCCTGGCACAGGCGGCATGCAGCGGGCGGTTGAAGGCGATGATGCCGCCGAACGCCGACGTCGGATCGGTGGCGTAGGCGAGATCGTAGGCGCCGTCGATGCGCTCGGCCATGGCGACGCCGCAGGGATTGGCGTGCTTGACGATGACGCAGGCCGGGCGCTCGAACTGGCGTACGCACTCCCAGGCGGCGTCGCTGTCGGCCAGGTTGTTGAAGCTGAGTGCCTTGCCCTGGCGCTGGACGAAGGTGGCCAGCGTACCCGCGGCAGGATGCGGTTCGCGGTAGAAGGCGGCATGCTGATGTGGGTTTTCGCCGTAGCGCAGGTCCATCAGCTTCACCAGGCTGGTGTGCAGTTCGTCCGGATAGCAACTGCCGCTGCCTTGAAGGGCGACGCCGCCCAGGTGGTTGGCGATGGCGGCGTCGTAGCGGGCCACGCGGTGAAACGCCGCCACGCCGAGCGCGAAGCGGTGCGCGCGCGTGGTCGCGCCGTCGTGGGCGTTCAGTTCGCCAAGCAGCGTGGCGTACTGCGCAGGATCGGTCAGCACCGCCACGCGCTCGCAGTTCTTGGCCGCCGCGCGCAGCATGGCCGGGCCGCCGATGTCGATGTTCTCGATGGCCTCATCCAGTGTGCAGTCCTCGCGGGAGACCACCTGCTCGAAGGGATACAGGTTGAGCACCAGCAGGTCGATCGGAACGATCCCGTGCTCGGCCATCACCGCGTCGTCGGTGCCGCTGCGGCCGAGCAGGGCGCCGTGGATGTTCGGGTGCAGGGTCTTGACGCGGCCGTCCATGATCTCGGGAAAGCCGGTGACCGCGGCGACGTCGGTCACCTCGAGGCCGGCCTCGCGCAGGGTGCGCGCGCTGCCGCCGGTGGACAGCAGCTCGATGCCGCGTGCGGCGAGCGCGCGGGCCAGCTCGACCAGGCCGGTCTTGTCGGAGACCGAGAGCAGGGCGCGGCGAACCGCGACGAGGTCGATCATCGTGCGGGCCAGACCGGGCTAGAGAATGTGGAAGTGGCGCAGCTTCTTGCGCAGTGTGGCACGCGACAGACCAAGTGCCTGGGCAGCGCGCGACTGATTGCCGTCGTAATGGCTCAACACCGCCGCCAGCATCGGCGCCTCGACCTCGTCGATGACCAGCCGGTAGAGATCCCTGGTATGCCCTTCGCCGATGTCCTCCAGGTAGCGGCTTACGGCGCGCGCCACGCAATCGCGCAGCGCTGGCTGCAGTTCGTCATGGGGAGACGACTGCGCTCGCAGGGAGACCACGGCATTCAAGACGGCATCCACCCAGTCTGGCTTGATTCTTGTTGATGGTTTCGGGGCGCCCCGCGCAAGCGATCGATGCTCGTGCGGGGTCGAAGAGTCTAGCGCGTGGCGGCGAACTTGGACAGTGCGTTCGGACGCAATCGTCAATGAAAGGCAAAGCTGAACGCGACCGCGTCGCGACCAGGGTCTTCCACCTCGAAGGCCACCGGCAGCACGCTGCCGGGCTGCAGGCCGCGCCGTTGCAGGTCCGGGTCGGGCGCGTACTCGGCGGCACGAAAGCGACGCATGGCGATACGTCGCTCGGAGAGGTCGGCCAGCACGATCTCGATGACCGGCAGCGCCACCGGCAGGTCGCTGCGGTTGGCCAGGTTGGCGGTGATCAGCAGCGCGCCCTCCACCGTGGGGTGATGACGGACGTCGCGGCTGACCAGGGCGATGGCGTCGATGTCGCGGTGCGGCAGCGGCGTGCAACCGAGTGGCTGGCACAGTGCGATCAGCATGCGTCGCAATGCGTCATGGTCGATGCGCGACTGGTGGGTGGCATAGACGAGCTGCGCGCCCAGCAGCAGGGCCAGCAGAGCGCACACGCCAAGGACTGTGCGCCTGGAACCATCGGGCGCCACGCGTGGGCGCGGCACCATGAAAGGCGGCGGTGCACCGGCTGGCGGATCGAACAGGCCCGGCTGCTCAGGCGGTTGGTCCACCACGCACGCGCGTGCCGCCAGCGGTTCAGGGGTGCTGGCGTGCTCG
>DAOMOD010000110.1:0-8370 GCA_035444205.1 Lysobacteraceae bacterium | reverse complement strand
AGACGCCGGAGATTGGACCCGTCGCGGTCGATCCAGAAGGTATCCGCATTGAGGACGAAGAAGGGCGCCTGGCCCAGAAGCGGCAGGGCGTTGAAGCGCATCTCGCAGGCCGGGCATTCGACCTGGCCGTGGCCGCGCGACAGCGTGGGTACGTCGACGCCGAGTTCGACACCGCACTGCGGGCACAGGGCGAACATCATCGCCGCCACCCTCCCAGCCTGACCCAGCCCTCGCGCTCGCTGCGTTCGATTCGGCCGAGGTGCGGCGCATAGGCGGCGGCCACCGCGTCGGCCTGTTCGGCGAGGATGCCGGACAGCAGCAAGCGCGCGCCCTGGCGCGTGCATGCCAGCAGCATGGGCGCCAGATCGATCAGCGGCTTGGCGAGGATGTTGGCCACGACGACATCGTAACCGTGCGCGCGGAAGTCTTCAGCCGCGATCAGGCTGAGCCGCTCGGCCACGGTGTTGGTGCGGGCGTTGGCAGCCGAGGCGGTGAGTGCCTGCGGATCGTTGTCCACTGCGGTCGCTGCGCGGGCGCCGAGTTTCAGCGCGGCGATGGCGAGGATGCCGGAGCCGCAGCCGAAATCGAGCACGTCGCATCCCTCAAGATCCATGCCGTCCAGTGCTTCCAGGCACAGCGCCGTGGTGGGGTGGGTGCCGGTGCCGAAGGCGAGACCGGGATCGAGGCGCACGATCACGGCATCGTCGCCTTCGGGTGGCGTGATGTGACCCGGGTAGATCCACAGTCGCTGGCCGAAGCGCATCGGCCGGTAGCGGTCCATCCAGGCACGCGTCCAGTCCTGTTCGGCGATTTCGCGAAACGCCACCTGCTGTGCAGAAACTCCCGGTACCGCCGCAAGCAGGCCGAGCAGGATGTCCGCGCGATCGGCATCGAAGGCGAACAGTGCACTGAGGCGGATGCACGGCCACAGTGGTGTTTCGCCGGGGCCGGGTTCGAGGATGGGCACGTCGCCGGCATCCTCCAGCACGATGGCCTCGGCGCCGAGCGATTCCAGCGCCTGCTCGATCGACTCGCGGTGCGCCTCTTCGATGTCCAGGCTGGCTTCCAGCCAGCCGCTCATGCGCTGCCCGCGGCAATGCGCTCGCGGCGCTCGGAGAGGCGCTGTTCGAGGTAGTGGATATTGCATCCGCCGTTGCGGAAGCCGGAGTCGGTCATGATGCGCTGCTGCAGCGGCGTGTTGGTGCGCACGCCGTCCACCACCAGTTCGGCCAGCGCCACGCGCATGCGATTCATCGCCGCCTCGCGGTCGGGTCCGTGGCAGATCACCTTGGCCACCATCGAATCGTAGTTCGGCGGAATGCGGTAGCCGTCGTAGAGGTGCGAGTCGACGCGCACGCCGGGTCCTCCGGGCGCATGGAAGCGCCGCACCACGCCCGGCGAGGGCATGAAGGTGTCGGGGTCCTCGGCGTTGATGCGGCACTCGATGGCGTGACCGCGCATGACGACGTCGTCCTGGTTCAGGTTGAGCGGCTTGCCGGCGGCGATGCGCAACTGGTGGTAGACAATGTCGACGCCGGTCACCATCTCGGTCACCGGGTGCTCCACCTGGATGCGCGTGTTCATTTCTATGAAGTAGAAGCGCCCGTCCTCGTAGAGGAACTCGAAAGTGCCGGCGCCGCGGTAGCCGATGTCGAGGCAGGCCTTCACACAGACCGCGCCGATCTCGGCGCGCTGCGCTTCGCTCAGGCCGGGCGCGGGCGCCTCTTCCACCACCTTCTGGTGGCGGCGCTGCATGGAGCAGTCGCGCTCGCCCAGGTGGATGGCATGGCCCTGGCCGTCGGCCAGCACCTGGATCTCGATGTGGCGTGGATTCTCCAGGTACTTCTCCATGTACACCTGGTCGTTGCCGAAGGCGGAGCCGGCTTCCTGGCGGGTCATGCTGATGGCGTTGTGCAGGGCCGCCTCGGTGTGGACCACGCGCATGCCGCGTCCGCCGCCCCCGCCGGAAGCCTTGATGATCACCGGGTAGCCGATCTCGCGCGCCAGGCGCGCGTTGGTCGAGCTGTCGCCGTTGAGCGGTCCGCCCGAGCCTGGCACGCAGGGGACGCCGGCCGCCTTCATCGCACGGATCGCGCTGACCTTGTCGCCCATCAGGCGGATGGTGTCAGGTCGCGGACCGATGAAGATGAAGCCCGAACGTTCCACGCGCTCGGCGAAGTCGGCGTTCTCGGCGAGAAAACCGTAGCCGGGATGGATGGCCTGGGCATCGGTGACCTCGGCCGCGGCGATGATGGCCGGCACGTTGAGGTAGCTCTCCGCGGACGGTCCCGGACCGATGCATACCGATTCGTCGGCCATGCCGACGTGCTTCAGGTTGCGGTCCACGGTGGAATGTACGGCCACCGTCTTGATGCCGAGCGAATGGCAGGCACGCAGCACGCGCAGGGCGATTTCGCCACGGTTGGCGATGACGATCTTGTCTAGCATGACGGGAATCGGGAATCGGGACGCGAAAATACCGGGGCTCGATGAAGCCGGGACTCGGGACTCGGGACTCGGGACTCGGAAGAACAGGTCCAACCGGGGCTCGGGTTCCGACTCCAGTCGTTGGTCAATGCGCTGCCGCCGCGTGGCCTCGCCATCTCAGCGAATGACAAACAGCGGCTCGTCGAACTCCACCGGCTGGCCGTTTTCGGCCAGTACGGCGACGACGGTGCCGTCCGACTCGGCCTCGATCGGATTGAACATCTTCATGGCTTCGATGATGCCCAGCGTGTCGCCGGCCTTGACGGTCTGTCCGACCTTGACGAAGGGCGCGGAGCCGGGCGAGGGCGAGGCGTAGAAGGTGCCGACCATGGGCGCGCGCAGCACGGTGCCTTCCGGATACCCGGCCTCGGCGGATTCCGCGGCGGCGGGTGGCGTTGCCGCGACCGGCGAAGCCGCTGGCGCCAGCGCGGGAAGCGCCATGACCGGCGTCGGCGCCGCTGCCTGCTGCGGGTGGCGCGACAGCCGCACCGATTCCTCGCCCTCGCGGATTTCCAACTCGGACAGGTTGGACTCCTCGAGCAGTTCGATGAGCTTCTTGATCTTGCGAAGATCCATGCTGATTCCCCGTTGCAAAAAAGACCGGCGCCGCCTAGCAGCTGCGCAACCGGCCAAAGAAAAGAAAGCACTGCCCGTTCATGCCGTGCCCCGCTCTTCGAGCCAGGCCAGGCCGGCCTCCAGCGCCAGGTCGTAGCTGCGCGCACCAAAGCCGCACACGACGCCAAGCGCGATGTCGGAAAAGTAAGAGCGATGGCGGAACGCCTCGCGCCGATGCGGATTCGACAGGTGCACCTCTATGAAGGGCAGTCCGACCGCCAGCAGGGCGTCGCGCAGGGCCACACTGGTGTGGGTGAAGGCGCCCGGATTGACCAGGGCGAACGCCACCTGTTCGTCGCCGGCTCGATGGACGCGCTCGATCAGTGCGTGCTCGGCCTGGCTCTGGAAGCTTTCGAAGCGATGACCCGCGGCGTTCACCCGCGCCGCCAGTCCGGTGTGGATGTCGTCCAGCGAAAGGCGCCCGTAGGTCTCCGGTTCGCGGCTGCCAAGGCGGTCCAGATTGGGCCCGTTGAGAACGAGAATGGTGGGCATGGAAATTCAAACGTCCGTTTCACGGCAGCGATCGTGCAGCCAACGTGCCGCGAAATGCGCACCCGGCGTCGGCAGGGGTCGAAAGTGTGAAGGACCCGTCGCGGGCTTGTCCAGTCCTTCGTGGATCGGCCATGCGCGCCGCGGGAGACCGCGGCGGGGGACGACACATCGGTGGGCCACAGCCTTCGACGCCCATCGCTGCGCTGCGCTCAGCGTAGAATGAGGCCATGAAAGCCATGAACTGGATGCTTGGAAGCCTGGTGGCGCTGAGCGGTGGCCTGTTGCTGGCCTCGGCCGACACCAGCGAGGAGACGGCGCCCACGCCGCGCGTGCTGGTGGCCACCATCGACGGCGCCATCGGCCCGGCCACCACCGAATACGTGAGGTCCGCCATCGACCGCGCCAGCGAACTCGGCGTCCAGGCCATGGTGCTGCGCATCGATACCCCCGGCGGCCTGGAAGCGGCCACGCGCGACATCGACAAGGCCATCCTCGCCTCGGCGGTGCCGGTGGTGACCTATGTGTCGCCCTCCGGCGCGCGCGCGGCCAGCGCCGGCACCTACATCCTGTATGCCAGCCATGTGGCGGCCATGGCACCGGGAACCAACCTGGGTGCGGCGACGCCGGTGCCGATCGGCGGTCCGCAGCCGCAACGTCCGGCGCCCGCCGCCAAGGACGACGACAAGGACGACGAGGACGAAGCCAAGGACAAGGACCAACCGGGGCAGCCCGGTACCGCCATGGAGCGCAAGATCCTGCACGACTCCTCGGCGTATATCCGCGCCCTGGCCGAGCTGCGTGGGCGCAACGCCGAATGGGGCGAGAAGGCGGTGCGCGAAGGCGCCAGCCTCACTGCCAGCGAGGCGCTGGCCAAGAACGTCATCGAGTACATCGCGGGCTCCCTGGACGGATTGCTGGAGCAGATCGACGGCCTCGAAGTGAAGCTCGACAGCGATACCGTGACGCTGCGCACCGCGGGCGCCGAGATCATCGAGTTCCATCCCGACTGGCGCAATCGCCTGCTTTCGGTCATTACCAACCCCAGCGTCGCCTACCTGCTGTTGCTGGTCGGCCTGTACGGCCTGCTGCTGGAGGGCTACAACCCGGGCGCCATGGTGCCGGGCGTGGTCGGCGTGGTGAGCCTGCTGCTGGCCGCCTACGCGCTGCAGGTGCTGCCGGTCAACTACGCCGGCCTGGCGCTGATCGTGGTCGGGGTGGGGCTGATGTTGGCGGAGGTGATCACGCCGAGTTTCGGCGTGCTCGGCATCGGCGGACTGTTCGCCCTGGTGTTGGGTTCTGTCATCCTGTTCGATACCGACATGCCCGGCTTCGGCGTGTCGCGTGGCCTGATCGCCGGCATCGCGGCAAGCTCCGGCGGTGCATTCCTGCTGATGATGATGATGCTGGGGAAATCGCGGCGGGCCGCCGTCACCACCGGCGACCACGAGTTGCTGGCGCTACCGGCCGTGGCCACCGAGGACTTCAGCGGCGACGGCCACGTGCGCATCCGCAGCGAGCTGTGGAAGGCACACTGCGACACACCGGTGACCGCCGGGCAGATTCTCAAGGTCGAGGCCGTCGAGGGCCTGACCCTGCACGTGCGCCCCAGGTCCTGACGACCGCCAGCGTTTCACCAATAGAGGAGAACACACGTGGAAATGTTTACTTTCTGGATCGTCGTCGGCATGGCCATCATTGGCCTGCTGCTCAATGCCTTCAAGATCCTGCGCGAGTACGAGCGCGGCGTCGTCTTCAACCTTGGTCGCTTCCATATGGTCAAGGGGCCGGGCCTGATCATCGTCATCCCCATCCTGCAGACCATCGAACGCGTCGACCTGCGCACCCTGGTGATGGACGTGCCCACCCAGGACGTGATCAGCAAGGACAACGTGTCGGTCAAGGTCAATGCGGTGATCTACTTCCGCGTGGTCGACCCGCAGAAGGCCATCATCAACGTCGAGCGTTACTTCGACGCCACCAGCCAGTTGGCGCAGACCACGCTTCGTTCGGTGCTCGGCCGTCACGACCTCGACGAGATGCTGTCCGAGCGCGACAAGCTGAATCTCGACATCCAGGAAATCCTCGACAGCCAGACCGAGGCTTGGGGCATCAAGGTGTCCAACGTCGAGATCAAGCACATCGACCTCAACGAGTCGATGATCCGCGCCATCGCCCGCCAGGCCGAGGCCGAGCGCCAGCGCCGCGCCAAGGTCATCCACGCCGAGGGCGAGAAGCAGGCCTCCGAGATGCTGCTGGCCGCCGCGCAGACCCTGGCCGGTGACCCGCGCGCCATCCAGCTTCGCTACATGCAGACGCTGACCGAGATCGCCGGCGAGAAGAACTCCACCATCGTGTTCCCGATGCCGATGGAACTCATGGACACGTTGACCAGCCGGCTCAAGAGAGAATGACCGCTGCCCTGTAGGAGCCCACTCGTGGGCGACAGGACAAGCGCTTCGCCGCCATGCCCTTGTCGCCCACGAGTGGGTGCGGCCGCTTCGCGCCTGCGCCCGGCTTCCCTAGGACCTGCATTCGGTGTGCCCCGTAGGAGCGCACCCTGTGCGCGACCGGCCGTCGCGATGCTGGCTCGCATTTCTCACAACCATCCGCAGTAGAGCCTGTCCCGGACCTGATCCAGGAAGGGTAGTGAGAATTGCAAGCCAGGGCAGGACCTTTGACAGTCGCTACGCACGATGTCTTTTGCCACGCTTCATGACAAAGGAGGTCAGTCATGCAAGGCTCCTACCGCTTCCGCTTCCAACGCCCCGGGTCATCGCCCGATCGCGACCGCTTGTGGGCGATGCGATGGGCGGTCGGAGTTGGCATACCGATAGTTGTGATACTGGCGATTGCAGCCAGTTCCCGCAGCGTCTCGGCGGCATTGGCCGCCACCACAGTTTTCATACTTGGTGTGGTGTGCACCTCCGCTGCGCTGCTGCTTGGCGCAGCATTGCCGCGGATAGCTCGATTGCTGAGCGTGGCCTTGGCGGCCTTGGGATTCTTGCTGTCGTTGGCGATCGTGGCTATCCCGGACGACACGTCAGCATGGCCGCTGTTGGCCATGATGTACTTCCTGGGGACGCTCGCGCTGATTGCAGTGCATTGGGAGCTCCTTGGGACTGACAGGCCGTTCCGTGCACACGTGGGCCAGCGCTTTCGTTCCGGTTACAAGCGCTTGCGTGCAGATGAACTCCCCGACGATCCGGTGATTCGCCGCATTCGGCTTCGCGTACACCGCCGCAGGCGTCGCGGCGCTCGCCCTGTATGAATCCACGAACCCATGAACCGACTCACCACAAAGACCGCCCTGATCACCGGTGCCGCGCGCGGCATCGGTGCCGGCATTGCGCATGCCTTCGTCAGGGAGGGTGCGCGCGTGCTGCTGACCGACATCGACGATGGCCTCGGTCAGGCGACCGCGGCCACGCTGGGCGAGGCCGCGCTCTATCGTCGCCTCGACGTGCGCGAGGAGGCCGACTGGGCGCGTGTCAGCGGCGAGGCGCTAGACCTTTGGGGCCGCCTCGATATCGTCGTCAACAACGCCGGTATCACCGGTTTCGAGGGTGGCAGTTTCGTGCAGGATCCCGAGCACGGATCGCTGGCGGACTGGCATGCGGTCCAGCGCACCAATCTGGATGGTGTATTCCTCGGCTGCAAGTACGCGATCCGCGCGGCGCCGAGCTCAATATCGACGGCGGCATCCTGGCCTGATCGGCGGCGGCGCCGGCGGCGCGGCAGCAGAAGCGTTTCCTGTAGGAGCGGCGAAAGCCGCGATCGTTCGCTACCGGCGAATCGACTGATCGCGGCTTTCGCCGCTCCTACGGACACATCCGCTCCGGCGTTACAAATGCCGCTGCCGCCACGCCTCCAGCAGCGCGCGGTCGACCTTTCCGAGATGGCGTTCGCGCAGTTTCCAGTCGGCATCCACCACCACGGTGTAGGGCAGCACGCCGCGGCTGTTGCCGAGTCGCACGGACAGGTCCAGCGGGCCGGGCTCGGCGACCAGGGCCGGCAGGTCGACGCCGAGCTCATCGAGGAAGGCGCGCGCCAGCTCGGGACGGTCGAGCGCGATGGTCAGTACCTGTGCATCGTCGTGGGTGGTGTGGAACGCGGCGAGGATCGGCATCTCCTCGATGCACGGTGCGCACCAGCTCGCCCAGAAGTTGATCACGGTGAGCGTGCCCGCCCATGCATCGATGTCGCGTTCGACGCCATCGAGATCGGGCAGGCGTGTGTCGGGCAGACGCTGACCGATGGCGATGGTGTCCACCGTCAGTGGCGCATGCTGTACAGGCGGCGGTGCCGCGCTGCGCTGGCCGAGCCACAGGCCGAAAGCACCGGCGACCACTGCCAGTCCCAGAATCGCCAGCGTCGAGCGGTTCACGGCGCGATGCCCGCCGCGCGTGTCAGCGCCTCGCGCACACCCGTCTCGCTCAGGATCAGCGGCAGTACCTCGCCGGCGCCGCCGTTGCTTGGATACACCACGTACAGCGGCACGCCGACCGCGCCGTGGGCCTCGAGAAACGCGGTGATGGCGGGATCGACATTGGTCCAGTCGCCGCGCATGTAGATGCCGTCGACGGCCGCCAGCGCTTCGCGGAACGCATCGCCGGCGAGCACGCGGCGTTCGTTGGCCTTGCAGGTCACGCACCAGTCGGCGGTCATGTTGATGAACACCACGCGGCCTTCCGCGCGCAGCGCCGCCAGCCGCTCGGCGCTGTAGGGCACCGCGCCGTTGACGCTGCCTGCGACCGTGCCTTCGCGCGCCGGCGCGTC
>DAOMOD010000109.1:7606-13937 GCA_035444205.1 Lysobacteraceae bacterium | reverse complement strand
GAGGGCTTCCTGCCGGTGACCTTCGACAACCTGTCCAGCGGCCACCGTTGGGCGGTGAAGTGGGGGCCACTGGTGGAAGGCGACATGCTGGACCTGCAAGCATTGCGCGAGGTGTTCCGGCAGCACCGGTTCAGCGCCGTGATGCACTTCGCCGCGAAGATCGAAGTGGGCGAATCGGTACGCGAGCCGCTGCTGTATTACCGCAACAACGTAGTCGGCACCCTGAACCTGCTGGACGCCATGCGCGATGCAGAAATCGACCGTCTGGTGTTCTCGTCCACCGCCGCCGTCTATGGCATTCCTGAATACACCCCCATCGACGAGGACCACCCCACTCGCCCCATCAATCCCTACGGCTGGAGCAAGGTGATGGCCGAACGCGCCATCGCCGATGCCTGCCAGGCGCACGGCCTGCGCGCCGTATGCCTGCGCTACTTCAACGCCGCCGGTGCCGATGCGGAAGGCGAGATCGGCGAGGCCCACGAGCCGGAATCGCACCTGATCCCCAACATCATCAAGGCGGCCCTCAACCCCGAACTTGGCCCGGTGAAGATCTTCGGCAACGACTACCCCACGCCGGATGGCACCTGCGTGCGCGACTACGTGCATGTGGAGGACCTGTGCGAGGCGCACCTGAAGGCGCTGGATTACATGGAGCGTAATCCGGGATTCGGCGCGTTCAACATCGGGACGGAACGCGGTTGGTCGGTGATGGAGGTGCTGCGCGCATGCCAGGAAAGGACCGGCGGAGAACCGGTCTCCCAGATCGAGCCGCGCCGCCCCGGCGACGTGCCGGTCCTTGTCGCCGACGGCAGCCGCGCCCGTGAGCTACTGGATGCAGCGCCTGCATCCACATTGGGTCAGATCATGGCGTCCGCCCTGCTCTGGCATGAACGGGCGCACGAAGCGGAGCTGTCATGAATGCGTTCCGAGATCAGTTCTGTGCGCCGGTGTATTCGGAAATTGCTGGAGTATTCCGGCAGCGCTTCATTGCCTTGGTAGTGGAGGGCCTGGTGCGAAACCGGCGAGTGAACGTCTTGGTGGACATCCGGTCGCGACAGTTCGAACTGCCCGCAGATTTCGATGGGTCATGGCGCCGAGTGTTGTTTGCGGTCGCATGTTGCCTCGAGACCAGTTGAGGCTCGACCCCAGATGCCGGGTTGGATGTCGCACGGTTTGCTGTCCAAGCTCAGGACAGACCTCAATCCGTCGACGATAAGGGGAAATCTCGTCAGGTCCGCACTGTCGAGCGTCCTGATAAAGGCGTTGTCTGGCGGCCTTGCGTTTCTTGCGAGCCTGCTTTATGCGCGCGTGCTCGGCCCCGAGTTGTACGGTGCGTATGCCTACGTGATGGCTTGGGTTGCTGTGCTCACTGTTCTGGCAGGACTCGGTGTCCCGAAATATCTAGTAAAATTATGCAGTCAGTCTCCTGGTTCGCATGTGCGCCTGCTTCATTGGGGGGATCGCTGGATGGCCACCGGGGGATTGGTTGCGGCGGCGCTTCTTGCCACGCTCGCGTTGCTGGCCTCTTCACCAGCCTCTCGACTATTGCTTCTCCTGGCTGCAGCGATACCACTGCTGTCCAATCTTGGACTTGTCCGCCAGTCTCTGCTCCAGGCCAACGGTTTTGTTGCACGTAGCCAGTGGGCACAGCGTCTGCTGGCACCTGTACTGGTGCTATTGGCAATGCTGGCCATATGGCTGGCTTTCGGTCAGTTTTCCCCCGTTGCGCTGCTCGCAGCGACCCTCTCGGCGAGCGCGCTGGCCTTGCTGGTCAATCAGGTCCAATGGAGGCGTGTCGCGCGACGAATGAGATCGCGAGAGGAATGCGAGCCCAAGCTGCGCGACGCCCTGCATTTCGTCTGGCTGGGTGCGATGTACCTGATCCTGAACAGGACCGATATCCTGATGCTCGGCGCGTTGTCAGGCACCGAAGCCGCCGGCATCTACGCAGTCTCCGTGAGGGCCGCCGAGGCCGTTCTCATCGTGGGAATGGCGGCGAACATGGCTGCGGCGCCGCGGTTTGCAAGATTCCATTCCGAGGGAAATCTCGCTGCAGTGGAGCGGCTACTGCGGGCCATGGCATGGCGTGTCCTGCTGTTGACCGTGCCGCTGGCGGGCGTACTTGTACTGTTTGCCGAGCAGATCCTGGGATTCCTTTACGGTTCTGCGTATGCCGAGGGCGCGACGGTCCTTCGAATCCTGGGATTGGCCCAACTGTTCGTAGTGGCGGGCGGCTCGCTCGGTACGGTGCTGAACATGACCGGACATGAGCGTGCCCACATGAGGGCTGTCTCACTTGCAGTTGCGGTCAATGTCGTGATGAATGCCCTGCTTATTCCGCACTTTGGCGCCGAAGGCGCGGCGGTGGCCACTTGCTGCAGCGTCATCGTCTGCCGTCTGGTCATGCAATACCAGGTCAGAAGGCGGCTCGGCTTTCGGTCACCCGTATTCGGGATCTAGGAGTCTCCATGAAAGCATTGCGAAGGATCCCCATCCTGCGAGCGCTGTACAGGCACTACCTCGACCTTACGAAGCCAGCACCGCTCGTGGAGTTCAAGGACTATGATGCCTATTGGCAGGCGCGGATCAGGGATGGACGACGAGGCAGGGTACTCGACCGGCACCGCATCGTGACGGACCTGATCGAGGATGGTGATCGCGTGCTGGACGTGGGGTGCGGCGAAGGCGCCTTCCTGCGATTCCTCGGGGCGAATCGGCCAAACTGCAAGCTATTGGGAGCGGATATTGCGGAGACGGCCATCGCCGAGCTGCGTAAGGAGGGGCTCGATGGGATTCGCCTCGACTACTCCAGGCCACTGGCAGAGCAGGTCAGCGGCGCTTGGGATGTGGTCGTCTTGATGGAGGTCATCGAGCACGTGGTCGATGCCGAAGATCTGATGCGCCAGGTGCTTGCGTTGCATCCCAAGCGCGTGGTCGTGACCATTCCCAACGTGGGGTGTCTGAAGCATAGATTACGCTTGATGTTTGGCGGCCGATTCCCGATCGCTTCGATCGTTTATCACATGAAGGAGCATGTACGCTTCTGGACGGTGACGGACTTCCGGGAGTGGGCCGATCACCTGGGATTGAAGGTGGGTTCCTACTACGGCCAGGTTGATCGAGGGGATGGCATGGTCCGCTGGCTTACTCGTCGCCTTCCAGGATTGTTCGCGGATCAGCTCGTATATGTACTTGTGCCCAAGCAGAGCAACGTAGGGGGCTGAGGTGGTTCGGGTAGACAGCTATACACGATACTTCACGCCCCTGTTGGACCTTGTCGTCGCACTATGCGGCTGGGCATTTCTCGCGCCCCTGACGTTCCTGTGGCCACGCGATCCGCGCCGCGTGGTCTTCTTCGGTCGCGATGGCGGAAAGTTCATCGACAACTGCAAGCATTTCTTCGCGGCCGTTCACGACTTCACCGATGGAGGAGTCCATGCGGTGTACATTGCCAAGGACGAGTCGCTGCGCTCCCGGCTGGCGGATTTGGGCGCAAACGCCGTGCGGCACCAGTCGTTGGCGGCCTGGTGGAACTGGCTGCGTGCTGGCGTCATCGTCGTGGACAGCATCGACTGGTGCCGTCAGGGCCGCTTTCCTGCAGCTCGTGGCGCGCGACTCATCCAGTTGTGGCATGGGGTGCCACTGAAGCATGTCCAACTGGCACTGCTCCAGCCGAGATTGCAGCGGCTGCCGCGCCCGTTCGCGTGGCTGCTTTCGCTACAACGCAGCGTGACAGGCCGTTTCGCAATGTCCGATGTATTCCTGAGTACATCACCCTTCGTCACGGAGCATGCATTCAGTGCATCCTTCAGGTATCGCAAAGTGTCGCACGCTGGCTACCCCCGAAACGATGTGCTTCTGCGACCAGGCAACCCACTCGCCGAGCTTGGCGTCGATTCCGTCGCACAACACCGGGTCCGGATGCACCGGAATTCAGGGCGGGGTCTGGTTGGCCTGTACGCACCTACGTTCCGCAACTCTTTCGCGGATCCGTTCGCATCCGGGGCGATGGGACTCGAAATCCTGTCGTCGACTGCGGTTGCGTTCGATATGCTCCTGCTTGTCAAACTGCATCCCTGGATGCTCGGCAAATCCCGCAAGCGGGACCTGCCGGGACTGCATTTCGTCGAACCCGATTCCGACGCCTATCCGCTCATGCGAGATGTCGACTTTCTTATCACCGACTACTCATCCATCTTTTTCGATTTCCTGCTATTGAATCGTCCAGTTGTCTTTTTCCCGTACGATCTCGATCAGTACCTTGCGTCTGAAAGGTCCATGTATTTCGACTATGCTTCCATGACGCCGGGACCCAAGGCCACCACGATCGAGGAACTCGCCAGGATCCTGGAGGCGGTTCACACGAGCGAGGACACCTGGGAGGCGGAAAGGCGTCGCGTCAGGTCCCTCGTGTTCTCCCATGTCGACGGGAATTCTGGCGAAAGGCTGGCCATACAGCTCTTCCCATGTCTGAGCAACAGTTCATCGGGACGTGATCGGGATGACGATGAGGAATGATTACGGTAGTCACATTCGGTACGTTTGATGTCTTCCACGTCGGCCACCTGCGCCTGCTCGAGCGTGCCCGTGCCCTTGGAGACACGCTCATCGTGGGCGTGTCCTCCGATGCCTTGAACGAGCAGAAGAAGGGCCGGCCGCCGGTGTTCCCGGAGTCCGAGCGCATGCGGCTGATCGCGGCGCTGCGATGCGTGGACGAGGTGTTCCTGGAGGAATCGTTGGAGTTGAAGCGCGACTATCTTCGACGCTACCGGGCCGACATCCTCGCCATGGGCGACGACTGGAAAGGCAGGTTCGACGAGTTCGGCGACACCTGCCGGGTGGTGTACTTCGAGCGGACGCCGGCCATATCCACCACGGCGGTGATCGAGAAGATCCGGGTCTGAATGGCGTTTGACCATCTTTGGATCGAACACCAGACGGCGAAAGCACAGGATTGGATTGACCATGGCGGATCAGGGTTCGGAAGGTTTCCTTTCCCCATTCCTTCGCAGTAGGCGCATGGCAGCAGCGCGCACATATCTGCGAGGGCGAGTGCTGGATGTCGGCTGCGGATCGGGTGAGCTGGCACCTTATGTTCGCCCGTTGGACTACTGTGGCTTCGACCTGGATGCCAGCGTTGTCGCACTGGCTCGCCAGCGGTGGTCCGGATACAGATTCGAGTCATCGCTTCCTCAGACCCATGAAGAGTTCGACACGATCGTCGCCCTGGCCGTCATCGAGCACGTGGCCGATCCGATTGAATTCACACGGGAGCTTCACGCCCGACTGCGGCGGGCAACGGGCAGCCGAATCGTTGTTACGACACCGCACCCGCGCATGGACTGGCTGCACACGGCAGGCACCCGGATCGGGCTCTTCAGCGCCCATGCCAGCGAGGAGCACGAGCAGCTTCTTGATCGCGCTGCTCTGGAGCGAGTGGCGAAGAGCTCGGAGCTGACGCTAGTTGAGTATCGCCGGTTTCTGTGGGGCGCCAATCAGCTTGCGATCTTCGCGTTGCGGTAGGGATCCTTTTGACAGGTCCGCGTGCAGGATAGGCGGATGTGGGGCAAGCTTGTCAGGCGCGCGATGCACGGTCAGTCGTATCGCCGCCCATCGTTGGCGAAACGAAGGCCGCCGATGGCGGAGCCGATTGCCGACATGATGCCGTCGCCGGCCAGGGTCACCACACGAAGCATCAGCACCGCGGCGTAGGCATCCGCGGCTGGAATGTCTTGCGCCAGACCTGCACCCAGCACGGCTTCACGAACCCCGAGCCCTCCCGGTGCGCCCGGAACGATGTAGCCGGCTACCCAGGCGGTGGCCAGCCAGGCCAGCGCCCTCCCGGGATCGGTGCCACCGGGAAGCAATGCACCAAGCATCAGGGAGGCTGCGAACAGGAAGGCCAAATAGCAGACGAGGCCGCACGTGATCCACACTACGTCCTGTCCGGCGCGTTGTTCCGGCGGGAGCCATTTCCAGCGCCTCAGCAGACGAACGGCGACAAGAAGCAGCAGGAGGAGAACGACTGCCGAGCCTGCCGAAGTGGGGGCCGGAAAGGTCCGCACGATGCTGCTTGGCGTGGATGCAAGTGGTGCGGCGAGTGCAATGCATGCCGCGAACAGCAGCACGGTTTCCGCGCCGACGCCGCCAATCAGGCTGGTATGCGCGACATGCGGGGCGCTTCGCCTGACTGCGATGTGGCGAAAGAAGTAATGTCCGACGTTGCCGGGCAGATACTTGCCGATCTGGCTCGCCATCACGCCGCTGCATGCGGTGCGGAACGGTATCTTGACGCCAACGATGCGAAGGGCTGATTGCCAGCCGCCTC
>DAOMOD010000109.1:0-7596 GCA_035444205.1 Lysobacteraceae bacterium | reverse complement strand
ACGCCGGTTGCTGCGTACGCTACGGCCAGCGCCGCCAGAAGCGGTATCCCTGCTTGGAGTGCAGCAGCGTCGACGATCTCGCTTCCCACATGCAGGATCTGCCAAACCAGAAAGCCGGCCGAGGCCACGAAAAGCAGGCGCCCGATGCAGGGCCATGCGCGCTTCAACGAGGGCGACACAGAGCCATCGTCCAGGGCACTGGCGCCGCAGTCTCGATCACGTCGAAGCGTGTGCGCAACAGATCAAGGAACTGGCGCCGATTCCAATGATTCACGTGGCCGGGTGTGTTGCCCCAGTCGCGCAGATATCGCCCGCGCGCCACGTTCAGGCAACGCCAAAGCGGCTCGCGCGGCACGCTTGCCAGCAAGTGCCCGGCAGTAAGACGAGCCAGCGCATCCAATCCGGCCTCAGGATCGGGCACGTGTTCAAGCACCTCGCAGCAGATCACCAGCGGGAAGGGTCCGGACGGAATGCATTCAGTACAGGTGCCCGTCATTTCGGCCTGTTTCAGAAGGTCGGCCACGAAGAAGCCTATCGATGCACCGGCAGCATGCGCGCGGAGCCTGGCCTCGGCGACGATGCCTCCGTCGATGTCGCAGGCCTGCACCATGAAGCCCCGTTGGGACAGGCGAATGGACAATTCGCCTTCGCCGCAGCCGACCTCGAGGGCATCTCCCGAGGGCACCCGAGACACCAAACGATCAAAGGCGTGCAGGAATCCACCCATGATCAAGCGAGCGACCGGATTGCGCGTGCCGTACTTGTCGTAGACGTTGCCGGCTGGTCCGGGGAATTCGCTCACGGCGCGTCATCCGGTGGCGCGTGCTTGTCGGTCTCGGCTGCGCCTTGGTCCTGCGTGGCCACTTTCCACCGCGACTCGATTTCCAGACGACGCAACCGCCATTCGATGCGCTCCAGCAGCCTACGATTGACGCTTGAAAGCTCCGCCAGAAAACCCAGCATGAACAGGATCATGCCCACGGTCACCGAGGCCGCGGCGAGAATCGACGACTGTACGTGGCCGGCACCCTCGCCGATCAGCATGAAGTACAGGTAGCGGACGCCAGCGCTCAGGCCCACGAAGGTAAACAGCGCCGCCAGCCCCCAGAAGAAGGTCAGTGGGCGGTAGGTGGCGAAAATGCGGACTATGGTGACGGCCGAACGTGCGACGTAGTGCCAGATGCTGCGCACCAGTCGCGAGGGTCGCAGGTCGGGATTGGTGCGCACCGGTACCGAGGCGACGCGGATATTGCTGCGTCCGGCCTGGATCAGCGTTTCCAGGGTGTAGGTGTATGAGCCGAAAACATTCAGGCGCATGGCCGCGTCGCGGGTGAAGGCACGGAAGCCCGAGGGTGCGTCGGCCACCTGCGTGCCGCTCGCCAGGCGGACCACTGCGCTGCCCAGTCGCTGCAGGCGCTTCTTGATCCACGAGAAATGTCCGGTCTGGTCGATGGGGCGCGCGCCGACGACCATCTCGGCGCGTCCCGCCAGGATCGGTTCGACCAGGGTGGCGATGTCGCGGGCGTCGTACTGGTTGTCGGCATCGGTGTTGACGATGATGTCGGCGCCCATCGATACGGCGCATTCTATGCCGGTCATGAACGCGGCCGCGAGGCCGCGGTTCAGCGGGTGGCGCTCGACGCGATCCGCACCATGTCGCAAGGCCACCTCCGCGGTGTCGTCGGTCGAACCGTCGTCAATGATCAGCCACGCTACTTCACTTGTGCCGGTAATCGCCCGTGGAAGCTGGGACAGCGTCAGTGGCAGCGATTCCGCTTCGTTGTAGCAGGGGATCTGGATGACGACTTTCATCTCTGCACGCCTGCGGTCCGGGTTGCTTCAGCGACGCTTGCGCAGGACATGTGCCGTGCGCGATTGCTGTTGCACACGGCGCAGCCATTGCACCAGCAGCGCAAGCGCGAACATGGCCAGTACCAGGCTCCATGGGCGGAACGGGACGGCGTAGCGGGGCAGGGGCGTGCCAACGAGGTGGATGGCGACGACGAAGGCGAACAGCAAGGACAGCAGTCGCAAGGCAGCGAGTTTCTCCCGTTCAATACCCAGCCGGCCACCCGGCCACCACACCAGCAGCAGGCCGGCGAGCGTCAGAACGACCAGTGGCCAGTGCAGCCCGGACATCACCGAGCTCAGCGCGCGCACCCAGGGAACGGACAGGAATGGTGATTCCAGCACCGGGTAGATGAATACCCAGCCCCATCCCGTCACCTCGTTCATGCTGAAGAAGTAGTAAGGCTTGCCAATGGTGTACCAGCGCAACATGGTACCTGGTGCCTCGGCGAACTTGTGGCCCACCTCGGCCACCACGGAACGCGTGCTGGCCATGATTTCACGGGACCGCGGGTCGTACGACATGGGTCTGCCGAACGATTCCGGATTGTCCTCGATCAAGAAGTCGGGGTAGGAGCCGCCAAGCAGTGTGCCCCTGGCGAGCGCCGGATCCGACAGGTAGCCAAATTGCGTCAGATTGCGGATCGCCCAGGGTGAGAACATCAGTGCGCTGGTCAAAAGGACGAGCATTGCCGGGCTGCGAAAGCGCCGAAATGCTGGTACGGCCAAGGTGGCCACCAACATGATGAGCGGCAGGTAGTAGAGCGTGGGACGAAGCAGCAGCGACAGCCCCAGCACACATCCGAAGGCAACGGCCGTGGCCATGCGGCCGCCACCTGAATTCGACTTGAAAAACAAGGCAACCAGAAGCGCCATCAGGGCGGCCAGCAGGGCGAACAGGCTTTCGGTAAGCAGATAGCTCTCGTAGATGATCAACTGCGGCATCAGCGCCAGCAGGAGTCCGACGGCGATGCCCCAGCCGAAGGACAGCAATAGGCATCCAACAGCAATGCCGATGATCACGGTAATAACACCTCCAACGGCTTGCGCTATTCGAACCCGCATCTCGAAGCGGCTGTCCGGAGGACCATCGAGGAACAGAGCGAGCATGATCGGATAGCCTGGAGGACGGTGGGCGTCGGGTTGCGATTCGGACGCACTTGCCGTGCGCCAGGTGACGTCGCGGGAATACACGCCGTAATACTTCATGTTGTACGCGTACGCGACGTACTCCCGTGCGTCCGCACGGATCGGCCGGTCGACGGTGGTACCTTCCAGGGATACCCATCTTAGTGCCGCCGCGAGCACGACGACGCCCACCAGACACGCCCATTTCGTTGGAGTGGTACTCGCCATCATTCGCGTCGCGTCATGCGTCATCCGATTACCCACTTTGCGGTCAGTTTCTGGTTGCCGCGCAAGACTACTGCAATCTGGTCTTCTCTATTTCTTCACTGCGAAACATCGCGTGAGCCGTCCTATGCAACGATCCGTCGCCTGCCCATCGGCGAACCCCCCATACACCTGCGCACGAATCCGTGTGTGCGATTCGCCATGAAGGTCGTGGTACATGGTTGGTAACCTGAGGCACTGCTCGATTTCACGAACCAGTTGATCGAGACCTTTCACGATTGAGCCGAAGCGGAATTCCGGCCCCAGTGAGAAGCCCTTGCGGAACGGCGAATCCACGTCCAGGAACAGCGTCGGACGGTCCAGCAGCAGGTAGTCGAATGCAATGGAGGACCAGTCGCAGATCAGCAGATCGCTGATCAGCAGTATGCCTTCAGTATCAGGAAATTCACCGTGGGGGACAGGAACGACGTTGGTGTAGCCCTTGCCCGCCGCGGTGCCGCTGTTGAGGTGGGCGCGCATGAGTATGGTGGCGTCGTGGCGTGCCGCCAGGTCGGAAAGTGCGCCGAGGAAGGTTGCCTCGTCGTGGCCGAACGGGTAGATGCTGCGGCCGCGGGAATCCTGCGCCCAGGTAGGGGCGAAAAGAATCAGCTTTCCGGTATCTGGTGCCCCGAACCGCCGGCGCAGCGCAACAGCGTCCTCGTGACGTGTGACCAGTCGGTCGGTGCGCGGGTAGCCTGTGGCATGCACGCGCTGCGGTTGAAATCCATATCGTTCGATGTAGATCTTCCGAAGCAGTTCCGAGGCGACCCATATTTCGTCGTAACGATGTTGGACGCGAAAGTCGTCGGCATCGAAGCCCTTGTAGGGAATGCCGTGCCAGACGTCGAAGAAGCGGATGTCGGAGAGCCTGATCAACGGCTGCATGGCGTGCAGCCCGTGGCTGGTGATGACGGCATCGGCGCGGGAAAGAAGGCCGATGCACGCAAAGGAGGTGGCCAGCACGCAACGCTCCCCGGCAGCCTTCAGTTCCCTCCAGTATTCGGGGTCGAGGGTGAGGAACACGGCGTCAAGATCCCGGTCGGGCTCCTTCTGGATGTGGATGGCGCTGTAGATGGGGAGCAGATTGCCGTTGAGCTTATGGCCGTAGAGGACGACGACCTTCCGCGCGAGGCGCGCCCGCAGCGGCCTCAGCACGGCCGCGACGAGCACGTTCAGGCCGAACACGAATAGATACAGCCAGTGCCTGGGGTTTTTCTTGTCGATCTTCACTGGGCACTTGCTTCGGGGGGGGCTTGGGTTTCCATGGCCTCCAGCAGCACATTGGTGTAGCCGGCGGCGACGTTCGACCAGTTCACCCGCGAGGCTGCGCCCTGAAACACGTCGCGGGCCTGCTGTCGCGCCTGTTCCGGGTCGGCGAGTGTGCGCAGCACGGCGTGGGCCAGCGCCTGCGGATCGGTAGGATCGACAGCGAGTTCGCGGGCGGCCTCGCCCAGCAGATCCTCGACGCCCGCCACCCTGCCAACCACTACAGGGCAGCCGCAGCCGAGGGCTTCCATCAGAGCGACGGGCAAGCCTTCCTGGTTGCCCGATGCGTCGCGGATGAACGGGGCGACGAACACGGCGGCCTTGCGGTAGAGCGTCGGCAGTTCGGGCTGAGGGAGAGCGCCGAGGAAGCGGACGCATTCCTCGATGCCGAGCCGCTGCGCCTGGGCGCGCAGGGCAGGTTCCTCGGGGCCGAAGCCAGCGATGTCGAGCTTCGCCTGCGGGCGTTCACGCAGAATCAGCGGAAGTGCGTCGAGCAGGTGGCGGAGTCCCTTCTTCGGTACCAGTCGGCCGACGAAGAGCATCCGGTCGGGTTCGCGCGCCGCATCGTCGGTGGCGGTGAAGCGTACGCTGAGGTCGACGCCCATCGGCAGCACGGTAATGCGGCGGGGGCGAATATCGAGCCTTTCGCACTCCTCGCGCATGGCGCTGCTCACCACGGTCAGTGCCGCGGCGTCCTTGGCCACCCTGCGCTTGATCGCCGTCAGCAGGCGGCCACGCAGGCCGAAGAGGTCGCCGCCGTGGGAGGTAACCACGTAGGGCAGGTGCCGACACAGCCTGCGCGCGACCAGCCCTTGCGGGATTAGCCAATGGGCGTGGATGACGTCGATGGACCGGTGCTTCATGAGCCGCCCTGCAGCAAGATACTGGCTGAAGATGAAGCCGGGAACCAGCATCCACATCCAGGGAGACCGCTTGAGGTTGGTGACGATCCCTCCGTCATTCACAAGGCGCTGCCAGCGACGCGGAGCGTAACGGTAGCGGACCACCTCGACACCCTCGAGCTCACCGCTGGGATCGGCGCCCGGCGCATCCGGCACCACCGCTATGACCCGGAAGCGGACGGCCAGTCGCTTGCAGAGTTCGTGCACGAAGCCCGGTTCGGGGTCGTCACGCCAGCGCGGATAGGTGGACGCCAGCACCAGCAGGGTGGGACGATTCGCTGCCGCGTCAGTCATGCCGGATCGACCTGCGGTGTACGGGACAAGCGATAGACATGCGTCGGCGAGAAGCTGGCAAGTCCCTGCATCAGCCATTCCGGAAGTGCAGCGGCCATGCGTAGTGCGAGCGACGGTCGTGGTTCGACTTCACGCATGACGCGGATGGCCCGGGCGCACAGGTTCCGGTGCACGAATCCTGCGGTCGACAGCAGCGCTTCTAGCTGGCGCCGGGAAAGCGGTTCGCAATCGTAACAGGACCCCTTGCCACGCCATCGCAGGTAGGGCGTCCGCAAGCCCTTGGGCAACCAACTCAGGAAGGCGACCTTGAAGTGAGGTTCCACAATCTGCCATCGGCTTGGAGTGGCCAGGTAAGCCACGGCTCCGGTGCGCATGACGCGACGCATCTCTGCGAGATGGCTGATCTGTTCCTCATTCTCACCGACATGTTCCAGAACGTGATTGCTGATGACCGCATCGAAGGATTCGTCCTTGAACGGCAGGGCGGTTCCCTCCACAAGCTGGAACCTGTAGCCGTCGGAGACCTGTCGCTGGTCGACCACGTCGACGGCGTCGACCTCGCATGCAAGTCCCGAATGGCACGCCAGATGGTGTGAGATGACCCCGGCACCGGTGCCGATCTCAAGCAGCCTCAGGGTCCGGTGAGGTGCCCCGGAAAGGTCCAGCAGTCTGATGATCTTGTCAGCCTTGGGGCGTCTGCCTGCAGGATCCAGCGCCGCATGGGGCTGGCGCGCGATTGGGTCAGTCATTGCGCTTGTAGGTCAGCGACGTGATCTGTTCCGAGATCAGCCCAATCAGGAAGATGATCACCGAGGCACTGAAAAGTAGAAGGCTCATGTTGGTGAAGCGGTGGAAGTTAACAAAAGTCCAAGCGTAGTAGCCCAGTCCCGTGAGGAAAAACACCATGCTCGCCGGCAGGAACAGCTTGAGCGGCGAGTACAGGGTGCCGATTTTGAAGATGATCAGCAGAAAGCGGATGCCGTCCCTGAGCGGTCGGATGTGACTGGTGGTGCCGATGCGATCCGCCACGTCCACCGGCACGTAGGCCACGGGGTAGGCGCTGCGGAAGAAGGCCATGGTGCTGGTGGTGGGGTAGCTGAAGCCGTTCGGCAACAGGTAAAGGAACTCGCGGAACTTGTCGGCACGCACGGCGCGGAAGCCGGAAGTGAGATCCTGCACCTTGTGGCCCGTCATCAGGCTGGCGAGGAGGTTGTAGAAGCGGTTCGCGAGGCTGCGACCGACGCTGGCCTGGCCACTGCCGCTACGGGCGCCGACCGCCATGTCGAAGCCCTCGTCGAGTTTGGCCAGCAGTTGCGGGATGGCTTCGGGCGGGTGCTGGCCGTCGGCGTCCATGAATACCAGGATTTCGCTGCTGGCTTCTCGAGCGCCGCGCTTGATGCTGGCGCCGTTGCCCATGGAGTACGGGGCCGAAAGCACGCGCGCGCCATGTTCGGCCGCCACGGCTGCGGTTTCGTCGGTGGAGCCGTCGTCCACCACCAGGATTTCGGCCTCCGGAGCCTGCTCCCGCAGCCGGGGCAGCACTTGGCGCAGGCCCTCGGCTTCGTTCTTGGCGGGGAGGATGATGGAGATTCTTGGCATTCGGTGGAGTCGGTTCGAAGTGAGGCTAAGGTAGCGGGTGGGGGTGGGGATGGGTAGGGGCCAGGTGCAAGAGCGCCCCCATCCCGGCCTTCCCCCGCTCGCGGAGGAAGGGGTAAGGAGCAAGGGCCCAAGACTCCCGTTCTTTTCTTTCTCCTCCCCCGCTTGCGGGGGAGGGCAGGGAGGGGGCAAGCCCGAAGTCTGCGTGGCGGCAAGCCAGTCGAAGTCAAAAGCGCCCCCATCCCCTGACGTTTCCCCGCTTTTCGCGCACGAAACCCTTTCTCTATCAGTGCGTTGC
>DAOMOD010000108.1:12806-14027 GCA_035444205.1 Lysobacteraceae bacterium | reverse complement strand
AGGTGGGCTCCTACAACATCCACGCCCTGTGGAGCGCACCCTGTGCGCGACCGTGTCGTCGCATCGATGCCACGCCCGTGTCGCCCACAAGGTGGGCTCCTACAACATCCACGCCCTGTGGAGCGCACCCTGTGCGCGACCGTGTCGTCGCATCGATGCCACGCCCGTGTCGCCCACAAGGTGGGCTCCTACAACATCCACGCCCTGTGGAGCGCACCCTGTGCGCGACCGTGCCGTCGCATCGGTGCCACGCCCATGTCGCCCACAAGGTGGGCTCCTACAACATCCACGCCCTGTAGGAGCGCACCCTGTGCGCGACCGTGCCGTCGCACCGATGCCGCGCCCGTGTCGCCCACGAGTGGGCAGGCCGGAGGGATTTGTGTAGAGCCGAGCTTGCTCGGCTGCCGGTGGCACCTGAGCGGAGCAAGCTCCGCTCTACAAAAGGGGCGGCAGCGGAGCAAGCTCCGCTCTACGGGAAGCGGTGTGGGCTACAACTCGCCCAGCAGCAGGTGATCGGATTCGTGGTAGCCGTGGCACTGAATGCAGGTGGTCGATACGCGGTCGCGCACCGAATGCTCGCCGGCATGGCAGCCCTGGCAGTTGGCGATGTCCGGGATCAGCAGGTCGCTGCTGTTGGACGACAGCTTCGCATCATGGCAGTCGGCACAGGCGAAGGTGGTGTGACGGGCGTGGGTGAATTTCGCCTTGGGGAACCACACGCCGGCCACCCGCACCGGCGCGATCTGCCAGGTGTCTTCGACTCCGCGCGGCGGGGTGACGCGATGGCAGACGGCGCAGGCACGGCCGGAGAACAGGGTTTCGCCGACTTGGCGCGCCTTGTCCCGTGCCCAGGTCAGCGCCTCGGCGCGTTCCTCACGGGTGACCGGCTGTCCGGGCCGGCGCCGCGTGCGCAGTGTCACCGGCGCGCTGGCGTCCACCACCGTGCCTTCCAGCGCGCGGCGGGCGTAGAAGTCGTCCAGCATGAACAGGATCTCCTCCACCTTGGCGTGCGGCACCTCGCGGCCCGGGGCGGTGATGTCGAACGTCAGCGTGTGGCACTCCTGGCAGTGCTTGCCGAAATCGATCGGCACCATCTTGGCGCCTCCGGGTTCCGGCCGGTGGCAGTCGGCGCAATCGAGCACGCGCCGGCCCGTGGGCGCATTGACGCCATCGACATCGAGGTGCTTGTCGTGCGGAAAGCGCAGGCCCGAGCGCTCCTGC
>DAOMOD010000108.1:0-12796 GCA_035444205.1 Lysobacteraceae bacterium | reverse complement strand
CCACACGTTCCAATTGCCGTTGCCGTTGGCATCCAGGCCGGGCCGCAGCACCACTCGTTCCGGCGCGAAATTGCCGGTTGCGTCCCAGCCCGGCAGTTCCACCTTGAACTCGGGGTGGGAGCGCAGGAAATCGCCGTAGTCTTCGAGCGTACTGGCGCCAGCGGTGCGCTGGCCAAGACCGACATGGCAATCGGCGCACAGGGCCTGGCGGCTGATGATCAGGCCGTCGGCGCCGTTGTGGTCGCGGTGGCAATGCGCGCAGCGCGCATCGCCCAGTGCGGGCAGGTTGAACACGGCCGGATCGGCATGCGCGGGCGTGAGCACGTGGCAGCGCATGCACGCCTCGTCGCGCACCCAGCGGAACGGTCGGGTGTGGCAGGTGGTGCAGTCGGAGCCGAAGAAATGATGTGCCGAGGCGAGTTCGCCACTGCTCCAGAACTGTGGCCCCGGCAGTGGCGCGTCCTTCAGGAAGCTGTTGAACGCCGGCGAGTAGTGCGCCAGCGCCGGCAGCCCGCCCAGCACGATCAGCAGAAGGAAAAGAATCCACGAAGGCTTGCGCTTGGCCAACCAGGTTTCCGCCAGCGTGGTGGGCGGACGATCCCTAGAGGCCGCCCCCTTCTGTTCGCGCTGGTCCATCGTGCTGACCTGCACGCCGGCGTCGTAGTCGCGCGGTGGCGGCAGCAATTCGATGCGGGTACCGCCGATCTCGATGACCGCACCGGCCTCGACCATGGCGCCGTAGGTGATCTCGCCGTTGACGCGAATGCCGGCCAGGATCAGCGATTCGATCCGGTACTTGCCGCCGCCCAGCGAGGTGACCCGGGCGTGTTCCAGTGCCGCGCGCATGTCGGGCAGGAAGATGGCCTGGTCGCTGCCGCGGCCCAGCGTCAGCACTTCGCCGTAGTGGGTGTCCTCCTCGTAGGAGACGCCGCCCCTGCCCTTGCGTTGTACCTTTCGGATCAGCCAGCGCATCGCGTCACCAGTAGAAGAACACGGAGATGATGTGCCAGGTCAGCGCCGCCAGCAGCGCAAAGGTCAGCGGCACGTGGATGTACAGCCAGATCTCCATCAGCGACTGGAACTGGATGTCGCGCGCCACACGCGAAGCCAGAGACTTCTTGCGCGACAGAAGGTCGATCAGCTTGCGCAGGCCCTCGGCCTGGGTGTCGGAGGTGGCACCAGCGAGGAAGTCGACCATGGCCACCATGGTGCCCATGTCGCGCGCGGCGCCGCCGGCGCCGCCACCGAGACCCTGGGTGGCTTCGCTGCGCTTGCGCGCCGCTTCGCGCAATTGCGCAAGGGCCGCTTCGGAGTCGTCGCTGGCGGTGAGCTGCCGCCACACGCCGCCACCCAGCCGGGTCTTCTGCTGCGAGCGCAACACGATGGCATGGATCTTCGGATCGATGCTGTCGGCCAGTTGCAGGGCATTGCGGTCGATCTCGGTGATTTCGTCCAGCATGGCGTCGCGGCTGGCGTTGTCGCGATTGCGCGTCATCATGTTGGGATAGCGCAGGTAGGCGAACACGCCGAAGAAGCCGGAGAAGATCACCGCAAGCATCAGCACCAGGGCCAGGGTGTGCAGGTTCCAGCCGAACTGGAAGCCGGCATGCATCAGCGCGATGAAGATCAGCGCCGTGCCCAGGTAGACATGCGCGCTCAGCCACCCGCGCAAGGTGCCAAGGCCGCTGGCATAGCGGCGCTTGCGAACGCCAAGCAGGGTCAGCCACACGATCAGCAGTGCGCCGATGGTACCGAGCGTATAGCCGAGCCACGTACCCCCGTTCGGCACCGGCACCGGGTCGTGCCACACGTAGGCGACAAGCGACACCAGCACCAGCGCGAGCGCGATCCACAGGTAGCGCTTGTGGGCGTGGGTGAGGAAGGAGGCGTGCATTGAGTGGAGCAGTGGCTAGGTAAGTTAGGGGATTAAGGTTAATTAGGGTTTATGGGTTCATGTGGTGGGGGAGTGCGTGCTTCCAACCTGATCACCTAATCACCTAAATCCTAACCACCGTCGAAGCGCGTCAGCGCTTCGACTGCGCATACGCCGGAAACTCCTCGGGCGAGATGCGGATGGCGGCGCCGGTGGGGCAGGAACGGACGCAGGCGGGACCGCCGAGCAGGTCCTTGCACATGTCGCATTTCACCGCCTTCTTGGCGTCGTCGGTCTTGTCCTTGGCCTTGGGCGCTTCGCCGGGGCCAGGACCTGAGCCGAACAGCAGCCAGGACAGCAGCCCCGGCTTGGCCGGCGGCTTCGAGGCCATGTGGATGACGCCGTAAGGACAGTTGCGCTCGCAGTTGCCGCAGCCGATGCAGTTGTCGGCGATGTACACCTCGCCGTTCGGTGCGCGATGGATGGCGTCCGGCGGGCAGTCCTTCATGCAGTGCGGGTGCTCGCAATGCCGGCACGAGGTGGGCACGTGCACGGTGGCGAAGCTGGGGCCGGCCTCGCGGTCGAGTCGCGAGGTGCCGCCGTGAGTTTCCGCGCAGGCCTTCTCGCAATTGTCGCAGCGCACGCACAGCGACTCGTCGATGAGCAGGATGTCGGTGGCCTCGCCCGCACCCTGCGCGATCAGGAAGGAGATGATGTCGCCGCCGGTGGGCGCGGTCTGCATGGCCAGGTTGGCGGCGGAGCGCTGGCGGTGCTCGGCCTGCAGCTTGAGCCGCAGCACCGGATTGCTGTTCATCAGGTTCTTGAACGCCTTGCCGTCGAGACGGATGGTCTCGGTGGCGATGGCGGCGCGCACCGTGGCCGAGCGACGCGAATCGCCAAGCAGCGCCATTTCGCCGACGTAGTTGCCGGCGGCCACGTAGGACAGCACCACCTCGCGGCCGCCGATGTTGCGCGAGATGGTCAACGAACCCACGCGCACCAGGTGCAGGCAGTCGCCGATCTCGCCCTCGCTGAACACCACGTCGCCGGCACGAAAGCGCTGCAGGGTGGCGGTCTCGACCACTTCGGCGATCTGGTCGGGCGTGGCTTCGGCGGCGAAACGGCTCTGGATGGCGCGGGCGATGAACACCAGGTCGATCTCGCGCTTGACCGCCTCCACCGAGTTGATCAGCCGGTTCATGGAGCGACGCGGCGTCTCGATCAGCACGCAGTTGGGCCCGGCCAGCACGGTGGCATTGCGACGGCGGCCCGAAATCAGGCTCATTTCGCCGAAGAACTGGCCCTTTCCGAGCGCCACCGACTTGTCCTTGCCGAGCTGGATTCGCACTTCACCGTCGATGATGACGAAGAAGGTGTTGGTGTAGTCGTTGCGCTCGAATACCGGCTCGCCCGCTTTCGGCGTGAGAATTTCGGAATCGAGCATGAACTCGCGCAACTGCAGCGGAGTGATGTGCGACAACAGGCGCACCGATTGCTGCACGCGTTTCAGCGCGGCGTCGACATTGGTGAACCCCGGCATGCGCTTGAACTTGTCCCGCAGAAGCGGCTCGTCGGCGGGCTCCACGGATTCGCCGAGGATGTACTCGATCACCTCGAAGCCCTGGTTCATCGCCTGCTTGATCAGCGGATAGCCGCCCAGCGCGCCGACGATGTACAGGCCCGGCACGTTGGACTCGTACTTCGCACTGATGGCCGGCACTGCGGAAGGGTCCTTGCTGGGGAACTCCACACCGCACTTCTCCACGAAGTCGCGCGGTGCTGTGGCACCGAGGCGGGCGATGATGCGATCGCAAAGAATCTGCGCCCTGCCACCTGGCGTGCTGAGGGTAACGCGTCCGGGCTTGCGGCCGGCAGGCAATGCCTCGACCTTGTCCGGTGCGCTGCCGTAGAAACACTCGATGCGGCCGTCCTCGATGGCGCGCGTGATCAACTTGAGGTTGCCCTCCTTGGCACGCGCGAACTCGTCGCGGCGGTTGACGATGATGACGTTGTTCTGCTTGGCCAGCGCCACCGCGTTCTCGATGGCCGCGTCGCCTGCGCCCACCACCACGATGGTCTCGTTCTCGTACTCGTCGGGATCGTCGAGCTGGTATTGCACGAAGGGCGCGTCTTCGCCTTCGACGCCGAGCTTGCGGATGTTTCCCTGCAGGCCGATGCCGAGCACCACGTTCTCGGCTTCCAGCTTGTCGCGGCCGTTGATGGTGAGCTCGAACAGGCCGTCCGGTTTCTTGCCGATGGCGGTCACGTTCGCGCCATGGCGGACCTTGATCTTGAGCGCTGCGGCACTCTCGTCCCAGGCGCCGAGGATGGCCTCCCGGGTACCCGCCTTGAACGGCACGGACGCGCGCAGGGGCAGGATGCCCGGCTCGTCCATCACGTGCTTGCCCTTCTGGTAGCGGTAGATGGTGTTGGACAGGTGCGGTTCGGCCTCCAGCAGGACGTGCGGCAGTCCGCGCTCGGCCGCGCGCGCGGCGGCGCTCAACCCACCCGGTCCGGATCCGACAATGGCGACCTTGACGCGCTCAGCCACCGGCCAACGCCCTCCTCCCCAAGCAAGCCGGGATCATAACGCAAGTTCGCGATCGCACCACGCGACGGGTCCCGTGTAAACAATGTGTTCAGGGCCCGTGTCGCCGTTTGATTGGGTATAGACTCCAGATCGAAACACAGGGGATTGCGAAATCGAATGACTGCTTACCGTCGCCTCGCCGACGGGCTGCCGGTCCGCAAGGTGGGCAGTGCGGGTGGCGTGCCAACCGATGCTCGTGCTGCGCGCGACTGGGCGGGTGCGCTGCCTCTGGCCGACCGTGCCGAGACATCCAGAAGGCTTCTTGCCGCCATCGACGGGCTCAACGGCCTGAAGCTCGATGCCGTGAGTCGACTGGCGGTGTTGGAGGTTCTGCGCGGCCAGGTGGCCGAACAGTTGCGCCATGTCGAGCAGCAGATCCTGGGTTCCAGCTTTCCGTTGCCTGCATCCAAGTCCGAACTCGGGCATCTGGCCCAGGCCTTCCATGCCGCGCTGGCGCTTGGATACCGACTGGTGGTGGTGGACCTGTGCGCACCTTCAGGATCGATCCGCTTCCTGCGCGGCAAGCGCGTGTTGCTGGCGCTGGAGCGCGCGCTCTACCACAACGCTGCTGCATTGGCCGCAAGCTACCTGGTCTACCTGAAGCCGTCTCCGGGCATCTGGGCGTCCCTGCACGATCTGGCACGTTTCTCCGAGGACACAGGTCTCGGCGAGAGGGCAGTGGCGGATGCCATGGCCGGACGCGACGTCAGTCCTTCGTTGGTCTACCGCCAGGCGGTGCTGATCGCCATTTGCAATCCATACCGTTTTGCCCAGCGCGAACAGATCGATCTTATCGCCGCGTCCTACGCGCTGGGTGCCTTGTGTCGCGTGCAGAAGCTGCCCCAGCCCGGCGCTTTCCTGCTTGCCGAGGGTGAGGACCACGGTCCTGGCTACCTGCCAAGCGAACGCAAGGAACAGGTGGCTGGCGGCTGGAGTTTCGACCTTGCGCCACTGCGCGCCGAGATCGAGAAGCAGGCCGACAGTGGCGTCCAGGAAATCGTGCTGCGCGCTTCATGGGGTGTGCAGGGTCGGCTGTCGGTCGACATGGCACGGCGCTGCATGAGCGCCTGGGGCTCGGCGGCCGAGCGCAACCATCCGCGCCTGGCCGCGGGCCACCATCTCGATTCGATCATCGGGTTGTCGGCCCTGCATTTTTACCTGGCTGGAGAGAAGGACTTCGAGTCCTTCATGCGTCAGGCGCATGGTGTCGGCGCCAGCCTGGCAGCCGGCGATGCCGCCGTCTGGACTGGAATTTCGGCTGAGCAGAGCCGCCCCGGCGTGTTCCGTGCCAAGGTGCTCGACCAGAGCCTGGGCGGCTACCAGCTTGAATGGGACAAGCGCCATGCCGTGCGCGCCAGGGTGGGCGAACTGGTCGGCCTGTCCGTGCCTTCCGATGGCGCGGCAGAACGCGACTGGATGCTGGCCATCATCCGCTGGCTTCGATACGACCCCGATGGCGGTCTCGATGCGGGTGTCGAACTGCTGGCGCGCAGAGCGCGGGCCGTGGGTCTGCGTACGCCGAACGGACGCGACACGGTGCGTGCCGCGCTGCGCGGCATCGAGTTCAGCCACGTGCGCGACAGCAGCGACCAAGCCCTGCACGTTCTGGCGCCGGCCATCGTCGAGCGCCATGTCGGCGTTCTTGAGGTCACCCGCGGCGTCGATCCCATGGCATTCGAGGGCGAAACCAGCGTCACCTGGCTCAGCGACATGCACATGGTCGAGCACACCGGCGATTATCTTCACCTGACCGGCGCACTCGGCGACAATGGGCGTCCCCGCAAAAAGTCCTAAGTCTTCCTGATGAGTTCCGTTCTCCCGTGTGGCGCGCAGTCCCGTCGCGCCACCGTTCCGGTGGTGATCGGCAACGTCACCGTGGGCGGAGGTCGTCCGGTGGTGGTGCAGTCGATGACCAACACCGACACCGCCGACATCTCTGCCACCGCCCGCCAGGTGGCGGAACTGGCACGCGCCGGGTCGGAGCTGGTGCGCATCACCGTGAACACCGCCGAAGCCGCCGCCGCGGTGCCGCATGTTCGCGAACGACTCGACCTGATGGGCATCGATGTGCCCCTGGTCGGCGACTTCCATTACAACGGACACCAGCTGCTGGCGGCGGAAAGCGCCTGTGCCGAGGCGCTGGCCAAGTACCGCATCAACCCCGGCAACGTCGGCTTCGGAAGGAAGAAGGACACGCAGTTCTCGGCCATCGTCGACATGGCGCTCCGGTACCGCAAACCGGTGCGCATCGGCGTCAACTGGGGCAGCCTCGACCAGTCGCTGGCGCAGGCATTGATGGACGAGAACGCCAGACGCGCCGAGCCCTGGGACTCCAGTCACGTGCTGCGCGAGGCGCTGATCCGTTCGGCGATCGATTCGGCCGCACGTGCCGAGGAACTTGGCCTGGGGCGCGATCGCATCATCCTTTCGTGCAAGGTCAGCGGCGTGCAGGACCTGATCGCGGTCTATCGCGAGCTGGCTACGCGCAGCGACCACGCGCTTCACCTCGGGCTGACCGAGGCCGGCATGGGCAGCAAGGGCATCGTCGCCTCCACTGCCGCGCTCGGCGTGCTGCTGCAGGAGGGTATTGGCGACACCATACGCATCTCGCTTACGCCGGAGCCGGGCGCACCGCGCACACAGGAGGTGGTGGTAGCCCAGGAACTGTTGCAGACCATGGGACTTCGTGCCTTCAGCCCGATGGTCACCGCCTGTCCCGGTTGCGGCCGGACCACCAGCACCTTCTTCCAGGAACTCGCGCAGAAAGTCACCAGCCATGTGCGCGCGCGCATGCCCGAGTGGCGCCTGAAGTATCCCGGCGTGGAAAGCCTGAGCCTGGCCGTGATGGGCTGCATCGTGAATGGTCCCGGCGAGAGCAAGCATGCCGATATCGGCATCTCGCTGCCCGGCACCGGCGAAGCGCCGAGCGCGCCGGTCTTCGAGAATGGCATCAAGACCCGCACCCTGCGCGGTGAGTCCATTGCCGACGAATTCCTGGGTGTGATCGACTCCTATGTGGAGCGCAGGTTCGGGGAGCCGGGACCCGGGACCCGGGACCCGGAACCCGGGGAGCAAGGCTGACTTTCTCCGTAGCGTGTGGTGCGCACATCCCTTAGCTCCCTCCCCCGCCTGCGGGGGAGGGTTGGGGAGGGGGCAAGTCCGGAGTGGTGCACCAGGCCCGCACCGCCTTTCCCCCTTCCGCCCTTCGGGCACCTTCCCCCGCAGGCGGGGGAAGGGAGATCAGCCGCCGCTGAAAATGGCGAGCGCGGCGATGCCACCGAAGACGAGGAAGATCATCGCCAGCGCCACCATGATCATCGCAAGCTGGATATAGCCCAGGAGCAGCCCGGCGATGGCCATGCCGTCGCCTTCCAGCGCGCCGGCCGCACGCCGGATCTCGGCACGCGCCATGTGCCCGGCGATGATCGCCACCAACGCGCCAATCAGCGGCAATGCCACCCAGCTCAGCACTCCGAAAACCAGGCTCACGATGGCACTGGTGCTGGTCCGGACGGGTGAGTAGGAATTCATGAGGCATTCTCCGGCAGACTGGCGCCCAGCGTACCAGCGCCGGGCGCCAGCTTGTGGAGTCAGAATTCGAACTTGATGCCCTGCGCCAGCGGCAGTGCGTCGGACCAGTTGATGGTGTTGGTCTGGCGCCGCATGTAGACCTTCCACGCATCCGAACCCGACTCGCGACCGCCGCCGGTTTCCTTCTCGCCACCGAAGGCGCCGCCGATCTCGGCGCCGGAGGTGCCGATATTGACGTTGGCGATGCCGCAATCGGAACCTGCCGCCGACAGGAAGCGCTCGGCAACGCGCATGTCGGTGGCGAAGACCGACGAGCTCAAACCCTGCGGCACGGCGTTGTGCATGGCGATGGCTTCATCGAGATCCCTGTAGGGAATCACGTACAGGATCGGTGCGAAGGTCTCGGTCTGGATGACTTCGTGATCGTTGGCCACGCCGGTGATCAGGGTGGGCCGCACGAAGTGACCGGGGCGCTCGAGCTTCTCGCCGCCGGTGACCACGGTGCCGCCGGCCGCCTTCGCCTTCTGCACCGCGCCGAGGTAGCGCTGCACCGAGGCATCGTCGATCAGCGGACCCATCAGGGTGGTGGGATCGGTGGGATCGCCGATTTTCCTTTCCACCTGGGCGTAGGCGTTCTTCAGCGCGGCGACGACGCTGTCATGCAGCGACTCGTGCACGATCAGGCGGCGCGTGGTGGTGCAGCGCTGGCCGGCGGTGCCGACCGCGCCGAACACGATGGCGGGGATGGCCAGCTTCAGGTCGGCGCTCTCGTGCAGGATGATGGCGTTGTTGCCGCCCAGCTCCAGCAGCGAGCGGCCCATGCGCGCGGCCACGCGCTCGCCCACCTTGCGGCCGACCGCGGTGGACCCTGTGAAGCTGATCAACGGGATGCGGTGGTCGTCGACGAAGGTCTGCGCAAGCTCGTTGCCGGCGTCGTTGAACAGGAAGAAGATGTCGGGGAAGCCACCTGCGCGCAGGGCTTCGTTGCAGATCTTCATCGAGGCGATCGCGGTGAGCGGGGTCTTGGGCGAGGGCTTCCAGATGCAGATGTCGCCGCACACCGCAGCAAGGAAGGCGTTCCAGCTCCACACCGCAACCGGGAAGTTGAAGGCGCTGATGATGCCGACCAGTCCCAGCGGGTGGTACTGCTCGTACATGCGGTGGCCGGGGCGCTCGGAGTGCATGGTGAGTCCATAGAGCATGCGCGACTGGCCGACCGCGAAGTCGGCAATGTCGATCATCTCCTGTACCTCGCCGTCGCCCTCGGCCTTGATCTTGCCCATCTCCAGCGACACCAGGGTGCCGAGCGCATCCTTGTGCCTGCGCAGCGCGTCGCCGCACAGGCGGATGGCCTCGCCGCGACGCGGCGCCGGTGTGGTACGCCAGATCTTGAAGGCTTCCTGCGCACGCTTGACCAGCGTCTCGTAGTCGGCGGCGCTGGTGGCGTGCACCCTGGCGATGACCTCGCCCGTGGTGGGATTGACCGGCTCGATAACGCCTGCATCGGGCGTCGACGACCATTCGCCGTTGCCGAGATAGGTGCCGGCGTTCTCGGCGCCGAGGCCGAGGGCTTCGAGGATGCTGTGGGACATGGGAACTCCGGAATACGAAACGAATGGAGCCGCCAATGGCGGCTCGCAAGTGTGAAGCCGATAATTGTATCAAATGGTACTGGTGACCCTGTGGGATCTCGTCAGCGCAGCCACCGTAGGTTGGGGCAAGCGAAGCGCACCCCAACACTGCCGTGAGTCGGGGTGGGAAGGGCGAAGCGCAAGAGACGTTGGGGTGCGCTGCGCTTACCCCAACCTACGGCGGGTCGCGGGTGTCGGAAGGAGGTTTCCTGCGTAGATGCCAGAAGGGCAGGGCGGCGGCCAGCAGGATGCCGAAGATGATGGCGAGGAGGATCAGGAAGGATGTCACTGGTTCGATGAGCCTGGTCCGTTTGGCGTCCCCGGCAGGATTCGAACCTGCGACCTTCCGCTTAGGAGGCGGACGCTCTATCCACTGAGCTACGGGGACGCGCGGCTGCGAATGATAGCCCAGCGACACAATCGTGGCGTCCATCGCGGATGTCGCCGCTCCTTCCCGGAGCTCGCAAGCTCATGTAGGAGCGGCGAAAGCCGCGATCCGAAGTTTCATCCCTGGCGCCTATCGCGGCTGTCGCCGCTCCTACCCGGGGCTCGCAGGCTTGTGTAGGAGCGGCGACAGCCGCGATCCTTTTTCCCCGACCCGTCAAGGCCTCAAGCCCTGCCGCTGATCAGCTCGCGTCCGATCAGCATGCGCCGGATCTCGTTGGTGCCTGCGCCGATGGCGTAGAGCTTGGCGTCGCGCAGGATGCGGCCGGTGGGGTACTCGTTGATGTAGCCGTTGCCGCCCAGGCACTGGATGCCTTCCAGCGCCACCTGCACGGCGGCATCGGAGGCGTGCAGCAGGCAGCTCGCCGCATCCACGCGCGAGCTGTGACCGGCGTCGAAGTCGCGCGCCACGTGATAGGCGAAGGCGCGGCTTGACTGCAGGGCGGTGTACATGTCGGCGATCTTGGCCTGCATGATGCCGAAGCTGCCGATGGGCTGGTCGAACTGCTTGCGCTCGCGAACGTAGTCAAGCGAGATGTCGATGGCTGCCTGCATCAGTCCCAGCGGGCCGCCGGTCAGCACCAGGCGCTCGGTGTTCAGACCCGACATCAGTACCTTGACGCCATGGTTCACGTCGCCGAGCACGTTCTCGTCGGGGATTTCGCAGTCCTCGAACACCAGTTCGCAGGTGTTGGAGCCGCGCATGCCCAGCTTGTCGAGCTTCTGCGCGGTGGAGAAGCCCTTCATGCCGCGCTCGACGATGAAGGCGGTCATGCAGCGGCTGCCGGTTTCCTTCCCGCCTGTGCGCATGTACACCACCAGCACGTCGGCCTCCGGACCGTTGGTGATCCACATCTTGCTGCCGTTGGCGATCCAGCGGTCGCCCTTCCTCTCGGCACGGCAGCTCATGGAGCCGACCACATCGGAGCCCGCACCGGGCTCGCTCATGGCGAGCGCACCCTTGTGTTCGCCGCTGCACAGCTTCGGCAGGTACTTCTCGCGCTGCGCCGGACTGGCGTTGGTGTACAGGTTCTGCACGCACAGGTTGGAGTGCGCGCCGTAGCTCAGGCCGATCGAGCCGGATGCGCGGGAGATCTCCTCCATGGCGACGAGGTGGGCCAGATAGCCCATTTCCGAGCCGCCGTATTCGCCGGGCAGGGTGATGCCCAGCAGCCCCATGTCGCCGAGCTTGGGCCACAGGTCCTGCGGGAATTCGTTGGCCTCGTCGATGGCGGCGGCGCGCGGGGCGATCTCGGTCTCCGCGAAGCGGCGAACCGTTTCGCGGAGGGCGTCGATCTCCTCGCCGAGCGGGAAGGTGCGCATGCAAAATCCCTACTGGCCGCGCATGCGGCCCTGGAAGCGCGGCGGCACGTTGCCCATGTGCGGCAGCTTGATGCGGCCGATGGACGCGATGCGCTCCTCGGCCATGGTGTCGGCGGCCTTGAAGGTGGGGATGCCGTCGCGCTTGGCGATCTGGAAGATCTTGCCGAGGTTGTAGTAGATGGTGCGCATCATGCGCATGGCGCGCTCGCGGTTGTAGCCGTCGAACTCGATGGACACGTTCATCAGCCCGCCCGCGTTCACCGCGTAGTCCGGTGCGTACAGGATGCCGCGCTTCTCCACCTCATAGCCGATTTCGTCGGTGGCGAGCTGGTTGTTCGCCGCGCCGCAGATGACCTTGCATTTCAGGCGCGGCAGAGTCTGCTCGTTGACGGTGGATCCCAGCGCGCAGGGGCTGTACACGTCCACGTCGCAGTCGTAGATGTCGTCGAGGCCGACCGCCTCGCAGCCGTACTCGTCGACGCAGCGCTGCACCGCGTCCTGATTGATATCGGTGACGAACACCTTGGCGCCATGCTCGCGCAGCAACTTGACGAATTCGAAGCCGACGTGGCCGACGCCCTGCACGGCGAAACTGTACTTGCCCACATCCTCGTTGCCGAACTTGTCGCTGAGCGCCGCCATCAGGCCCTGCAGGGTGCCGTAGGCGGTGAACGGGGAGGGGTCGCCGGAGCCGCCGTGCACCTGGTGCACGCCGGTGACGTACTCGGTCTCCTTGAGCACGTACTCCATGTCGTTGACGTCGATGCCGACGTCCTCGGCGGTGATGTAGCGACCGTTGAGCGAATTGACGAAGCGTCCCAGCGCACGGAACAGCGCCTCGCTCTTGTCCTTGGACGGATCGCCGATGATCACCGACTTGCCGCCGCCCAGGTTGAGGCCGGCCACCGCTGCCTTGTAGGTCATGCCCTTGGACAGGCGCAGCACGTCGTCGACGGCATCCTGTTCGGTCTTGTAGGGCCACATGCGCAGACCGCCCAGCGCCGGGCCGAGCACGGTGTTGTGGATGGCGATGATCGCCTTCAGGCCGGCGTCCTTGTTGTGGCAGAAGACGACTTCCTCGTGGCCCGAGGTGGCAAGGGTTTCGAACAGCATGGGGTGCGACTCCGCGGATTGGATTCAGGTTTCGGACCCGTCGCGAGCAGTGCGGCGGGCAGGATGCGGCCACGGGACCCACCGCGGGCGCGCGCCATATGGCGCGGCGCGCCATGCGGGCGGCCGGTGAGGCTGCGGGTAATCGGATTGTCCCTCCCTCGACGCTCCGGGCTCGGGGAGCCGGGGCGGAAAGGCGGCGCATATTGTAGGGGTTTGGGGGCGGGCGCGCATGCCATGCGGTTTCCGGTGACGGCGTAGCGCCCGATCGCGGCTGTTGCCCCCCCCCCCCCC
>DAOMOD010000107.1:0-14050 GCA_035444205.1 Lysobacteraceae bacterium | reverse complement strand
CGGCGCCGAGATCGGCGACACGCCGGAGGCGGTGTTCGCCGACGTGATCGCCGAGATTCCCAGGGCGGAGCTCGCCAGGGAATCGCTGGCCGGCGAGGGCGCGTCGCTGGTCGATCTTCTGGTCGCGAGCGGCCTGTGCCCCTCCAAGGGTCAGGCACGCCGCGATATCGACGGTGGTGGCATCTACCTGAACAATCTGCGCTGCGCCGAGGCACGTCAGGTCACCGCGGCCGACCTGCTGTTCGGGCGCTACCTGTTGCTGCGAAAGGGCCGCAAGAGCTACGCAGCGCTGGTGGTGAAACCCTAGTGTCTTTCGTAGTGCCGAGCCTGCTCGGCACCATGCTTCTGGGGGGCCGGCGCCAGCAGGGGCGCGTGCGTCAGTCGTCGTCCTTGAGCTCCAGCTCGCGCAGTTCCACGCGTCCGCGGTCGATGGCATCCATGAGGATTGCCTCGCGTTCCATCAGTCCGGCGAAGTCGAAGAACTTCGGATCGTAGAAGCGGGTGCCATCCCAGCTTTGCCCGGTCCCTGGATCGATCACCACCAGGTTGCCCACCATGCCGGTGCGCGAGCCGGTGACATTGCGTCGCTCGCGCTCCATGCGCCGCTCCGCGCGCGGTACCGCCACTGCGTCGCCGTAGCGCGCCAGCAAGTCCTCGTACAGGCGCTCGGCTTCGGCGCGGCCGGCGGCATCGAGTTCCTGCCAGACCATGCTCGCAGTCTTCTCCATGCGTGCGTAACGACGCTCGGCGGACACCGCAAACCAGGCCCAGGCCATCGGCTTGTTCACCGGCACGCCCTGGCCCTGATAGTGGATCACGCCCAGGTTGAACTGCGACAGCTTGTCGCCCCAGTGCGCGGAGCGCTCGAACAGCGTGCGTGCGTTGCGATAGTCCTCGCGCTTGTAGGCAAGTTCGCCCATGTGGTGAAAATAGTGGCCGGGCAGGGCGGCGATGGACTGCGCGCCGGCCCAGGCCGGCAGGGTGAGCAGGGTCACCAGCATCAGCGCGGAAAGACGTGTCATGGCATAGCTCCTGTGATCTCGTTCTGGTCCCGACGGCGGACGTGCCGGAAAGCAGTGCCAACCCGGCGCCTCCCATCCGTCCATGCATGTCAGCGAAGAAACTCGCGTTCCCTGCTTCAACTGTCACGGTCCATGCGACGGATCGACTCTCCCGGCCACTGCGCGAAAGGCCAGGTCGCAGTCTGCTCCCCCGGGAGCCGCGCGCGACAGTGACGAAAGTCTCGGTCATCGACCGGTTTCAACTCGCGCAGTTCAATCCGGACCGTCGGCTGGTCAAGCATGGGATCGGTCTCGTACTGCACGAGGCTGCGAAAGCGATGGCGCTTGTGCATGACGATCGCCGATCCGGCGTCGGTGCGGCGCCGCGTGCAGCAGGCGCGACCACCGACCGGCAGACCTGTTCGTCGACAAGGACGAGCGGCTAATGCAAAGCGTCGCGGTCGCGATCACCCCGCCTGGCAAGAGTTTCCTGGAGCGCACGCATGCCGGCGCCCGCCGGCATGCGCAGACACAGCGCGGCCACGTCGCTGAGCGGCGTGGATTCCGGATTGAGTTCTACCACGAATGCGCCGGATTGCCGCGCCACCTGCGGCAGCGCCGCCGCCGGGTACACCACGCCGGAGGTGCCGATGGCGAGACACAGATCGCAGTCTTCGGCGGCGGCCATGGCACGCTCGAGGGTATCGTGTGGCAGCATCTCGCCGAACCAGACGACATCGGGACGCAGCAGGGCGCCGCAGGCGTGTCGGGGCAGCGCGTCGTCCGGCACGTCATCCCAGTCGATGCGCATGTCGCAACCGCTGCAGCGGGCGCGCGCCAGACTGCCATGCAGTTCCAGCGGCTCGCGCAGGCCGGCCGCCTGGTGCAGGCCGTCGACGTTCTGGGTGACCACCGTCATCTGCGGCCATCGCGTCTGCCACGCGGCGATCACGCGATGGGCATCGTTCGGTTGGGCCCTGCGCAGCAGCTCCTTGCGCCAGCGGTACCAGGCCCAGATGCGTGCGGGATCGCGGGCGAAGGCATCGGGCGTTGCCAGTTGATGCGGATCGAACTGCGCCCACAGGCCGGTCTGCGCCTCGCGGAAGGTGGGCACGCCGCTCTCGGCGCTGACCCCGGCACCGGTGAGGATGAGCACATGGCGCGCGGATCTCAGCCGTGTGACCACTGAAGCGATGTCGGGATCGTGCAGCATGCCGTTCCTCAGTGAATCACGATCGATTCCACGTAGACCAGTTCGCAGGCGCCATCGCCGCTGTCGGTGCGCGACAACGAGGTGCGCCAGGTCCAGCCGTCGCTTTCGCGGCGTGCATCGACGAGCAGGCCTTCGATCTCGACCAGGTCGCCGCGCCGGATGCCGCGCAGCGTCCGCTCGATCGACCGATCCGCGGGAATCATGTGCATGTTGGCCGCCGAGGCAATGATCTCGCGCTCGGGAATGGGGAAGGTGTCGACCCGCCAGCGCCACCAGCGCCCGCCCTGACTGACGCGGAAGTGGTCGAGCACGGCGCTGTCGCTCATGCGCTGCCAGCCGAGCGCCAGATCCACCGGTGCCAGTGCGGCGCCGGTATCGAAGCGATAGATGCTGCTCAGGATCACCCGCGCCTCAAATCTGAACTCGGCGCGCGGTGTCAGCACAAAATCGCCGTGGCGGATGGGCGTCGCGTCCTTCACCAGCTCCTGGTGCGGCGCGTCGGGCACCAGCACGCCCGGCGCATGGGATCGCGCACCCGACCAGGGCGATGGCAACGCGCCCAGCAGGGCGAGCAGCAGGAAGACAAGGCCCGCGAGCAGCAACGCCGGGCCGAGCAACCGGCGCTGCTGGATTCCCGTGCGTTGGCGTCGCATCGAACCCGGTCATCCGCGCGATGGAGGACGCCCGTGGCCCGCTCAGTCGGGTTCGGCCTGCGCCACCGCGCGACGCCTGCCGGCCCCCTCGCCGATATGCGTGTCGAGGAAGTCGAGCATCATGGTGTACAGCTCGACATTGTTGTCGAGATCCCAGAAGCCGTGACCCTCGCGGTCCTTGACCAGGGTGAGCGGCGGGCGCCCGGCCTCGTTGAGCGCCTTCTCCAGCGCATAGAACTGGTGGATCGGCACGCGCTGGTCGAGGCGGCCGTGCACCAGCATCACCGGGATCTGGATGCGGTCGACGTGGAACACCGGAGAGAACGCGTGCAGCTCGTCGCGATCGCGACCGATGGCGCGCGTCAGATAGCGGCGCCCGAAATCGCCGCGCGGAATGTCGCCGCGCGAGAGCATCATCGGCAGGCTGTACACGCCGACGTAACCGATGGTGCAGCGGTACAGCTCCGGCGCGCGCACCACGTTCATCAGCGCCGCATAGCCGCCGTAGCTGGCGCCGTAGATGCAGATGCGGTCGGCGTCGGCCACACCCTGCGACACCACGAAGTTGACGGCGTCGATCAGGTCGTCCTGCATGGTGCTGCCCCAGTGCCGGTAGCCGATACGCTCGAAGCGCGTGCCGTAGCCGCCGGAACCGCGGAAATTGACCTGCAGCACGGCGTAGCCGCGGCTGGCCAGAAGCTGCACTTCGCGGTTGAAGCCCCAGCGGTCGCGCGGACCGTGGGGGCCGCCATGGGGGTTGACGATCAGCGGCAGGTTCCTGCCGTCGCTGCCGGGCGGCAGGGTGAGGTAGCCGTGCAACACTTCGCCGTCGCGCGCGGTCAGCCGGAGCGGCCGCATGGGCGCCATGCGCTTGGGATCGATCCACGGCCGGTTGGCGAGCAGGAAGCGCGCGCGCAGAGTGTCGGTGTCGAACAGGTACAGGCTGCCCGGATCGACGTCACTCGATACCCGCACCACCGCCTGCTTGCCGTCCCAGGTGCGACTGGTGATGCTGACGTGGTGCTCGGGGAACGCCGCCAACAGGGAGCGCAGCAGGCGCGCGTCCTCATGCTCGGGATCGAAGAAGTGGTACTGCGGCACATCCGGCATCCAGGCCAGCCCGAATATGTCGCGGCGATCCACCGAGCGCAGCAGGAAATCGAACTCGGCGCTGTCGGAGCGGAACAGCACCTCGCGTTCACCGCCCACCGGGTCGTACAGTTCGATGCGGCTGGGTTCGCCGTCGTCGGACACCGCCATGTACACGCGCTGGCCGTCGCGATGCAGGGCCAGCGGGCGACGGAAGCCGCCGATGAAGTCCTGCTGGCGGTCGAATTCCTCCCAGGATTCGCTGCCCGCGTTCCACACATAGGAGCGGAACCGGTCGTCCCTGTCTGAGCCAAAGGCGTAGCGGGGATTCTGCTCATGGTCGAGAACGAAGCTCTGCCCGAACTGGGGGCCGTAGGCATGGGCCGTGATGCGCCCGCTGAAGGTGTCCATGGTGAACAGCATCGGCTGGTCGATGTTGCGCTGAACCAGCACCCGGCGCCGGTTGTCGCGCAGTTCGTCGAGCAGCCGGTAGGTGCCCCCGTTGGGGATCATCTTGCGCTGGGTGCCGTCGAAATTGGTGGCGAACAGGTTGGGTTCGCCGGTGCGGAAATCGAACCGGCCTTCCTTGTGCGAGACGTAGACCAGAAAGCGCTTGTTGGTGACCCAGACCACGCGCTCGGCGTGGGTCTTGGTGCCGAAGTCCCAACGCGAGGCGACGGAGAGATCGGCGACGTTGAGCACCGCCAGCGTGGTGCGGTCGTCGCGCGGCACGGTGATGGCGAGATAGCTGCCATCGGGCGAAAGCTGCGCCTCGGTGAACTCGGCATCGCGCACGTAATCGCGGATTGGCAGCAGGCTGTCGTTGGCGAGGACGGTGGGGGCGAGCAGAAGGCCGAGCAGGAGGGCGAGAGTGCGCATCATGGCGGTGTAACTCCCAGGTGGTGATGAACGAATCGTCTGGATTTTAGCCCGCATGGCTCGGGATGGGCGCGAGTCGTCGTGATCCGACGTCAAGGAACGCGCGGATCGGTACTGATGTCGGATGAAGTAACGACCAGGGAGCCAGTGGAGGCCAGTCTCACGCGCAGGCGACAACTTCAACGTGGCTGCGGCGCAAGCGGCGATCCCTCTGACTCCCTCCCCCGCCTGCGCCAATTCCTCTTGCTCCCTCCCCCGTTTGCGCCGATTCCTCTTGCTCCCTCCCCCGCCTGCGCCGATTCCTTCTTGCTCCCTCCCCCGCTTGCGGGGGAGGGCTGGGGAGGGGGGGAAAGCTCGAAGCCGTGGAGGCGGAATGCCAGTCGAAGCCAAGAGCGCCCCCATCCCAACCTTCCCCCGCAGGCGGGGGAAGGAGCCAAGAGGGCTGACGCAGTGCCGGGGATTCAGTCGACCGGGTCGGGACCCGCCGGCGACTCGAAGCCGTCGGCAAAGATCTCCGGCTCGCCGAACACCGCCGTGGCGCTGTTGTTGCCGGGTTCGGGATCGCGCGTGAAGCCTGCTTCGGTGGTCGCCACCAGGGCCTGATTCACCACCGGCAAGGGCAGCGGGTCGTCGAGGATGCCGCTGATGAGGTAGAGCAGGCGTCCGCCAACGGGAAGGTCGACGGTTTCATCGAGGTCGCCGCTGCCATTGGCATCGGGACAGACGGCACCGCTCTCGCCCTCGCATTCCCAGGTCGGCGTCAGCAGTTGGGCGGGAAGCGCGTCGAGCACGTTGACCGCCACCGCTTCATGCGGGCCAAGGTTGTCGACCTCAACCAGGTACTCGAGCGGCTGACCTGGGCCGGCCGCGGGCGGATCGGCGAACTTGGTGATGGCGAGGTCGGCGACGCGCAGCACGCTGTGGACGGCACCGTCATCCTGGCTGGAAGCGAAGTTGGCATCGGCGGACTGGAAGCGCGCCTCGACCTCGTAGAGACCGGCGGCCGGGTCGGCGAAGACGATGTCGCAGCCGTGACTGCCGGCGGCGGCCACCACCGCCTGGCACTCCTCCGTGACCAGTCCTTGCGTGGCGGACACGGTGAGTGTGCCTGACGGCGTGAAGATCGCGCCGTGCGGGACGGTCAACGTGGCGGCGAAGCTGGCCGGCTCGTCGCGGTCGGAGCTGGTGACCGATGCATCGAGTGTGAGTGTCGTTCCGTACGGATTCACCGTCTGCAGGTGGTCATCGTCGCTGGGCAGGTGGTTGCCGTCACCGGCGTATTCAGCGGCCAGATCGTGGACGCCGCCGCTCAGGTCCGCGATCACGCATTGCGCCTCGCGCGTGGCGCCGGCGCCGCTCAGCGGCACCGCGCTGCATGCCGCGATCGGCGTGGCGCCGTCGAAGAAACTCACCGTGCCGCCGGGATCGACGCCGCTCACTGCGGCAGTGAGCGTGAGGGTCTCACCGATGTCGACCGGGTTGGCATCGCTGTCGAGCACGGTGACGGTGCCGGCCTGCTCGATCTCGAAGCTGTCGCTGGCCGAGCCGGCGAAGCCGTGCTCAACCACGGTGGCGACGACTGCGTACACACCAGCATTCACCGGCAACGCCGCGTCGCCGTCGTAGGCGACCTCGACATTCACGTCCGGCGGATCGGTGGTGACGGTGACGGCCAACGGCGTGCCGCTATAGGTCTGCACCAGGTCGCTGAGCGTGACTTCGACCTGTACCGGCGGCAGGATCTCGAACACGCCTTCGGCGACACCGTAGAAGCCCTGTTCGGTCACGCTGGCGTACACGGCATAGAGCCCGGGTTCGACCGGCGCGCTGGTGCTTTCGTCATACGTGACTTCGACGGCGAGACCCGGCGGATCGGTGATGACGGAGACCTCGAGCGGCGCACCGGTGTACATCTGCACCAGGTCATCGAGTGTCACCTGCGCCGCGCTGCCGCCGACCGCAAAGCCCAAGCTGACGGTGTACAGGTCGTCCTTCAGCAGGGTCACGCTGACGTTGTTCCAGGTCATGGTGTCGGGCGAGTTCGTCCAGTCGTGGCGGAACTCAAACTGCCAGGTGCCGGCGTCGGCGGTGAAGTCGCCGAGCAGCGAGGCAAAGATGCCCTCGTGGGTGCTGCTGTAGGTTCCGTCGTGGGTGGAGCCTGAGCCGTTGAAATCCCACAGCACCGGCGCCGGGTTGTTGAAGCCGCCCACCGCGAACTCGGAACCGCTGGGGCCGACGACATCCATGCGCAGGTCCGACGCCCAGGTGCTGCCGCCGCCGATGCCGGATACGGTTCCATGGAAGTGCAGGCCACGCACCAGGGCGCGATTGAGCACACCCGCGTCCACGCTGCGCTGCACCGACTGTCCGCCGCCGAGGCTGAATCCGTCGATGGCGAGGATCTCCTCGACGCCACCGACATCGGCGCGGAACAGCAGGCGATAGCCGGTGCCGTCCTGGTCGAGGCTGAGATCATCGAAGGTCGCCACGCCGGCGCTGACGGTGCGCACCAGCGTGCCGGACAGGAGGGCGCCGCCGGGATTGGCGAACAGGAGCACGGTGACTTCGGTACTGTCGTCATCGGTCTGCGCATTGCCCAGCCTGTCGGCCACGGCGACTTCGAGCGGCGGCAGGATGGCGTCGACGTCGACGTTGAGCGGCAAGCCGGCGATGGTCAGTCGCGCCGCCGGGCCGGGCAGAATGTCGAAGAAGGCACTGTCGGCGCCTACCACGCCGAAGGCGTCCGTCTGCGCGTGCAGGCGGTAGCCGCTGCCGGCGCGATTGATCGACAGTGCCGGGAACTGGGCGACGCCGTTGCTTACCGTCACCGGCCCGTTCCCGGCCAGTCCGCTGGCGCCGGGATCGTCGATCAGCAGAAGTTCGATGGCGGTCTCGTTGTCGGTGACCACCACGGCGCCCTCGGAATCCTGCACTTCGACGGTCACCACCGGCGCAAGCGGTATGCCCGCCTGCGCGGTCGACGGCTGCACACTGAAATGGAGCTGGCTGGGCACGCCGGGACCGCCCAGCACCACGTTGAAGGCGGCGCTTTCGGCCGCAGGCACGTCGCCATCGCTGATGAAGGACAGGGTGTAGGCGAAGCCGGGTTCGTCGATGCTGAGGTCGGTGAACGCGGCAAAGCCATCGGTCAGTGGCACCGTGAGCGTGCCCGACAGCGTGGCCGCGCCGGCGCTGGGATCGTTGCCGATGGCGACCGTGACGTCCGTGACCGGGCCGCTCAGTACCGGCAGATCCTCGTCGTCGCGCAGCTCGACCTCGACCGGCGAAAGAAAGGTGTTGGTCTCGGCGGTGGCCGGTGAACCGGTCACCACCAGCAGTGTTTCGGTCTGCAAGCGCAGGCGGCCGGCACCGTGACGGAAATCGTGGCCGGCAGCGCCAAGGTCGTTGCTGCCGGTGGCGGCGATGGCGCGCAGGCGATCGGCAAGCTGATCGCGGTCGAAGTCCGCATGGCGCTGCTTGAGCAGCGCCGCCATGCCGGCGGCGTGCGCCAGCGCTGCCGAGCTGCCCGTGAAGGCGCCGGCGCCGAAGGTGACGGTGTCGACGCCAGCGAAGCTGGCGAGGTCGGGCTTGGCGTCCTCGGTGCCGGTCGGCAGGCCGCCGCCCGGCGCCAGAATCGGGCCCTCGGAACTGCTGTCGAGCTGCGTCGAGTCGACCACGTCGAGCGCCGCCACCGCGACCGCCGCCGGCGAGTCGGCGGGAAACACCAGGCTGCGCGCGGCCACGGAGAAGGCCAGGTCGCGGTAGGCGAAGAACTGCAGGTTGCGGTCAGACGCGGCGTCGACGCGACGCACCTGCCAACTGTAGCGCCCGGCACCGGGGCCGCACACCACACTGTCGATCGAAGCGGCCACGCGCTCGATGCGCTCCTGCGGGCGCTGACCCAGGCCGCCGTCCTGGACATCGTCGGACACTTCGATCTCGAACCACAGCTCGTTCTCGCCGTCGTCGATGCGCTCGTAGAGGGCGAGATCGTAGTCGTGATTGACCGCATCCCAGTCGTCCCAGAACAGTTCGCCGACCAGGACTTCGCCATCGGCGATGCAGGCCGGCTGGCCGGCGCCGTCCAGCATCACGTTGAAGCGCTCGTTGGGGCCGCTCCAGCTCAGCACCGCCGGATTGGTGCTGGGGCTGTAAAGGCCGCCCCAATGGCGCTGGCGCGCGTTGCCGGCGGCATTCAGATAGAGCACGCCGGCGCTGGCCGCCGCTTCCACCCGCTCGGCCACCGAGGCGGGCAGCGCGCTGCCGTCGCCGATGCCGTCGAGCGGCGCGGCCAGGGCCGATGCGATGACATCGGCGCCAGCGGCCACCGCAAGGTCGATGGCGCTGCGCCAGTCGCCGACGGTGAGCACGTCGTAGGCGATGAAGTGGGCACCGGGTGCCACGTCGAAGGCCGCCTCCAGGACCGCGTTGCCGTGCGGCGCGGCGCTGTCGCCGAAATCGCCGCCGCCCAGCCGCACGCGATCGAGCTGCGCTTCCTGCGGCCAGTCGCCGCTGGCCTGCAGGGCTGCGATCTGCCCGGCGCTGTCGTCGAAGCTGTCGATGATGGCCACCGCGATACCCGCCCCATCCAGACCGGCGCCATGCCAGGCCTCGACCGCGCCGGCTGCCACGCCCTGCGACGTCGCCGATCCGGCAAGCCCGCGCACCAGGCGCGCCGGTCCGACATGGTGGACGTCGGGCAGGGCGGCCAACTGGCTGAAGCGCGTGGCCGGCACCCAGGCCTCGGTAAGGCCGCGGTGGCCGGGATGGCGAATCCGGGCATCGAGCGTGCGCAGCCCGGGCAGGGCATCGGCACCGCGGCCACGCACGTCGTGGCGGATCTCCACCAGCACGTACTCGCCGTCGACCAGGCGCGGCGGCAGGCCGGTCGCCATCGTCAGGTCGCGCTGGCCGGCAAGGAAGGCGGTTTCGGCGCGGCGCAGCGAGGCATGCAGTCGCGGCGATCCGACACCGCGCTTGGTATCCGCGAATTCCGGCGCCATCGACAGGGCGGCGACCTGTGCCGCGTCGAGCGCGACCGGACCACTGTGCATGGGAGCTGCGGCCAGGGTCGGAGCCGCGATGAGAAACGCCAACGAAACAGCGAGCACGCACTGCGTGGTGCGCGCTCCGAATACCACCCGATCGATCATGAAATCCTCTGCACAGGCTTGCCTGCCGTGCGACTTTGCCAGGGGGTGGGCGTCGCCGGCTGTGGGGGAACTGCCCATGCTAGCAACATCATCCCGGCCCGGCGAGCCGTAGTTTCAGCCGTTCAGCAACAGGGCGCCGCGCCCTCGCTGGGGGTGACGGGCGCGCCCGTGCAGTCGAACAGGCCGAAATGGACGCTCTTGTCGCCATCGATGCGTACGTGGCGGGCATAGCGTGTGGCCCCCAGCATGTCGGCGCTGTTGCCGCACACGCGCAGCGGCCGCCCGGTTTCCAGGCGGTGATGGTCGTCGAGCACGAAGGCATGCGGCGCCTCCGGCAGCGTCCCGAGGTAGGTGGCGACCTGGCCGTAATCCTCGCAGCGGTCTTCGAGGTCGAGCTTGAAGGCGCGCACGGTGACCGAGCGGAAGGCGATCATGCCGACCTTGCGTTCGATCTCGGGGTCGAGCAACGGGATCGGTGCGGCGCTGAGCTGGCGGACATCCCGACAGCCAAGCTCGGCGAGGATGCGACGAAAGTCCTCCCAGTACATGGCCCCGCCCAGGCACTCGCCGAGCAGCAGCGGGTCACGGCGTTGCGGTTCCGGCACGCGGCGATCGGCGAACACGTCGGAGAAGAACAGCTCACCGCCCGGTTTCAGCACGCGGAAGATTTCGGCGAACACGCGATCCTTCTGCGGCGACAGGTTCATCACGCAGTTCGACACCACCAGGTCGACGCTGGCGTCGGCAATGCCGGCGGCGGCGAGATCCTCGATGTAACCCTCGACGAACTCGACATTGCTTTGGGCATGACCGAAACGTTCGGCGTGCCAGTCGCGGTGACGGCGACCGATCGCCAGTTGCTCGGGCGTCATGTCGATGCCGATCACGCGGCCCGTTTCGCCCACCAGCCGCGACAGCAGGAAGACGTCGCGCCCGCTGCCACAGCCGAGATCGAGCACGGTAGCGCCTTGCAGCCCCGGCGGCAGCGGCGCACCGCAGCCGTAGAAGCGCTCGATCACCTCCGGGTGGATATCGGCGAGCATGGCGCGCAGCAGCGGCGACAGCACCTCGATGCTGCAGCAGGCCCCGGTCTTGAGGTCGGCGCTGGTCTTCAGAACCTCGCCGTAATAGCGGCGGACTTCGCTGTGGACGCTGTGGTTCATGGTGCGCTATGCCTGTCTCGACCTTTGTGCAATCGGAACGGGAGCGTAGCAGGCCGGACTTGTTGCTCCGAAACGCGTTCCACGATCGTGCTTCTCGGACACGCACGAAACAGGGTCGCACCTCAAGCCAGGCGGGTCGCGAAATCCGCCCGGCGCACGCTCCAAAGCAGCCAGGCAGCGCCGATAGCACCGGCTGCGGCCAGGGTCATGCCGAGTAGCGGGAACAAGGTGGCGATCGGCAGGCCGAAGGCGATGCCGGCCAGCGACCAGGCCAGGCCGTCGGCACGGGCGCCCTGCGCCCTGGGCAGGAAGATCTTCGCCAGCAGGTGGTCCAGGCTCAGCTTGCCGGCGCCGTTCAGCACCAGCGGCAACAGCATCAGCGTGAACAGCAGCGGCAGCTTGAAGTTGCCGAAGCCGGTGTCGCGGATGGCGTAGCCCTTCCACAGCTCGCCCAGCGTGCCGAAGCTATCCGGCCAGTGCACCGCGGCCACGGCGACGAAGGTCAGCACCAGCAGGGAGAAGGCGAAGAAGCGGGTGAACAGGCCGAGCAGCAGGGCGAAGGCGCCGAGGATCTCGATCCAGGTGGCCAGGAACCAGCTCAGCTCGTGGGGCGCAAGGTTGAAGGGAAACGGAAACTTGTCCTGCACGTGGCCGAACCAGTTCTGCCCGCGCAGCTTCTCGAAGCCGGCCTCGCCGAACTCCCAGGCCAGGATCAGGCGCAGGCCAAGCGGCGCCAGCCACTGGCCGAGGCCCTCCAAACGCGCAGTAACGGCGCGCCAGAGCGCGCCAGTGGTCAGGATCGAATGCGTCATGGGTTGGTCTCCTCGGGGCGAGAGGACCGGCCCTTTCCGCATCCGCTTTCAGCGTCTGCCCCGATACACCGCGGCGTGGATGCAGGAGACGATACCGATCAGCAGCCAACCGAAAGGCGCAAATCCCAGCGTGATCAGCCAGCTCAGGCCACCGGCGAGACCGCCCAGGAGAAACCAGAAGATCGCCCACAGCACGCGCCCCTGCACCAGTTGCCCGAGGCCGGGGATGAACAGGCTGCATAGCGCGGCGATGACATTGCCGGTGCTGCCGGGACCGTTGCTCATGCTTGCATTTCCACTGCCTTGGAGTGCCGTCGTCGGAACCGAGTGTAACCCTGTCGTGGCGACGGGAATTCACTGTCCATTCTGCGGTGGTGCCCTGGCCACGCCTGGCGCTAGTCTGTAGCCATGGACATGAGCACCCCCATCCTGCCGCCACGCGCCGAAATGGTGCACGCCTTCATGGGTTCCGACCCGAGCTACGAAGGCATCTTCTACACCGCCGTGCGCACCACCGGCATCTTCTGCCGGCCCACCTGCAGCGCACGCAAGCCCAAGCCCGAGAATGTCGATTTCTACGCCAGTGCGGACGATGCGATGGCCGCCGGTTTTCGTCCCTGCAAGCGCTGCCGACCGCTCGATGTGCCGGCCGCGCCGGACTGGGTGCAGGGCATCCTCGACGAAGCCGAACGCGGCGATGGTCGCCGCTGGTCGGACGAAACCCTGCGCGCCCGCGGCGTCGACCCGGTGCGCCTCAGACGCTGGTGCAAGCAGCACCTCGGCATGAGCTTTCACGCCTGGCTGCGCGCGCGGCGCCTGGGGCGCGCACTCGGCAGCCTCAAGGCCGGCGACCCGGTGGACGCTGCCGCCGTCGACCATGGCTTCGAATCGAGCAGCGGCTTCCGCGAGGCGCTGGGCAGGACCTTCGGCGCGCCGGCGGCGGCGCTGCGCGAGGCGACACCGCTTTACTACCGGCGATTGTCGACGCCGCTGGGGCCGATGCTTGCCATGGCCGAGGACAAGGGCCTGGTGCTGCTCGAATTCCTCGACCGACCGGCGCTCACCGCCGAACTGGAAGAGTTGAAGGTCCGCTACGGCTACGCCGCCGCGCCGGGCAGCCACGCCCATCTCGACCAGGTCGAGACTGAACTCGCCGACTACTTTGCCGGCCGCCGCCAGCGCTTCGAGGTACCGCTGGCCCCGCCCGGCAAGCCTTTCGAAAGATCCGTCTGGCACCGCCTGCTCGGCATCCCCTACGCCGAAACCCTGAGCTACGGCCAACTCGCCCGCGAGGTCGGCAAGCCAGGCGCAGCACGCATCGCAGGCTGGGCCTGCGGCCGCAACCGCATCGCCATCGTCATTCCCTGCCATCGCGTGGTCGCTGCCGACGGTGCGCTGACCGGCTACGGCGGGGGCAAGGCGCGCAAGGCCTTCCTGCTCAGGCTGGAGCGCGATGCCGCGAGCGCAGCACGCACGCACGTCGACAGTCATTGACAGCCATGAACCACGGTTTCCAGTTGGTAGGCATCGACCATGCGCCGTTCGAAGCGCTGTTCGGGCTCTCCGACGAGCAATTGAAGGCCTGCAACGCAGAGCGCCGCATTGCGACGCAGAGCCCGGGATTTCCCTGCCGTGTGAGCCTCGAAGATGCTTGCGAAGGCGAGGAACTGCTGCTCCTGCCCTATCTGCACCAGCCGGCGAATTCACCCTATCGCGCCTCCGGGCCGATCTTCGTGCGCCGCGGCGCCAGGCAACGCAGGCTGGCACCAGGTGAAGTGCCCACCTATGTCACCCAGCGCCTCATTTCCGTAAGAGCCTACGACGCAGGGCACATGATGGTGGCAGCCAGCGTGTGCGAAGGCTCGCAGGTCGCACAGGAAATCCCCACGCAGTTCCGCAACGACGAGGTGGCCTACATCCATCTACACAACGCCAAGCGTGGCTGCTTCTCCTGCCAGGTCCTGCGCGCCTAGCCCGCGCGAGGCCAGCCCGCTCGTTGCAGATTCCTCTTGCTCCCTCCCCCGCCTGCACCGATTCCTTGAACTCCCTCCCCGCCTGCGCCGATTCCTTCTTGCTCCCTCCCCCGC
>DAOMOD010000106.1:0-14127 GCA_035444205.1 Lysobacteraceae bacterium | reverse complement strand
CCATGGATGGCCATGCTTTGGGGAGCGCAGGAAGGCGTAGTCGACACTACGTCGAGCCCGGCTGAGGGAGCAGCGTGCGCTACAGCGGATGGATCGGAGCCCGCAGTAGGAGGGTGGTGAGCAATGCGGGCTAATGCAGCCGCGCCGCTGCACGGCGGCGCTGCGCGCGGCGGCCGTGCGCGGCGACCGCGCGAATCAGGTGGCGCGGCTGGATCGGTTTGGCCAGGAAGTCGTCACCGCCTGCGGTGAGCGCATCGAAGCGCGTTTCCGGCTCGTCATCGCCGGACAGGAACAGGATCGACACGAACTCGGTGCCGGGAATCTCCAGCAGGCGTTCGGTCAGCGCGAAGCCGTCGGTGCCGGGCATGTGCAGGTCGACCAGCACCACATCGGGAAGCTTCCGGCGCATTTCTTCGAGCGCCGAAGCGCTGTCGGTGCAGCAGACCGCGTCGATGCCCACACGGCGCAGGATGCCGGAGCAGAATGCTGTGTGGCTGCGATCGTCGTCGATCACCAGCACCTGCAGCGGACCCTGGGTCTGGGTGTCGAGAATGCGTCCGATCCGCGCGGCCAGGGCTTCGGCAGCCCCTTCATGGCTCAGCACGTGGTCGGCGCCGGCGCGCAGGGCGCGTACGCGCTCGCTGGTGCGGGCATCGGTGAGCAGCGCCACGTAGGTGGGACGCCTGGCATCGGTGGCCTGGCGCACCAGGGTCTCGCGCTGCAGTTCCGGCAGGATGCCCAGCGCGGCATTGTCGACAACCACGCAGCGCACGCCGGTGCGCGGGATGGCGTAGGCCACGCTGAAGCTCGGTTCCTTGATGATCAGCTCGATGCCGCGCCCTTCGAGCGCACGCTCCATCGCTTCGGCCACGGTGGGGTCGGAGCTGATGCACCAGACCTGTTCCGGCGGCGCCTCTTCCTGCGCAGCGGCGACCACGGTTTCCGGCTCGATCTGCGCCGGGGCAGGCGTGCGCGCGACTTCCGGTTCCGGTGCGGGGACCGGTTCGGGGATGACTTCCTCGACCGCACTGGCGGTCGTGGCGGTGGGGGCCAGCGCATCGGCAAGCTTGAGCAGGGTGCGCCGCTGGGCATCGGTCGGCGCGATGACCAGACCGATGAACGAACACAGGTAGGTGGACAGCTCGAGCGCTGCCGACTCGATGTCTTCGTCGCCGGCCGCGTCGGCGTCCATGGCCAGCCGGTCCACCGCCTCGTGCAGGTCCTCGACATAGGACACGTCCCAGTTGCCGTCCAGGCAGGCACGCAGGTCGCGTACCCATTCGTCGGCACGTACCCGAAGCGCCGAGGATTCGGGATGCGCTGGCTGTTCCGTCATGGTTGCCCCCTTGTGCGGCGCCGGATTCGGAGGTATCCGATGTGGTCCGCAGTGAAACCGATCAAGGTGCCAAGCAGAGCAGAACTTGCGACTGTCGTCCAGTCCCGACCGGATCGATGACGACTCTTGTCGTACCCGGAACGTTGGTGGACGATGCACGCATGAACATTCTGGCCATCGAGTGCGCCACCGAGGTGGCCAGCGTTGCGCTGTCGACGCCTGCCGGCATGCGCGAGCGGCGCAGTGGCGGAGAGAAGCAGAGCGCTTTCCTGTTGCCGGCGGTCGATGCATTGCTTGCCGAGGCGGGGATTGCGCGCGGCGCGATCGACGGTATCGCGGTCGGGCGCGGACCCGGCGCCTTCACCGGAGTGCGTTTCGGGCTGGCCGTTGCGCAAGGGCTGGCTTTCGGCCTCGACCGTCCGGCGCTGGCCATTTCCAGTCTGGCCGCGTTGGCGCTGCAGGCGGCCCACGACTGCCGCAGCGACGCCGGTACTTGCGTGCTGGCGTTGTTCGATGCACGCATGGACGAAGTCTATGGCGGCGCGTTCGAGTTCGCCGGCGACGATCGGGTGACAGCGCTGGGCGCGGAGTTTCTGAGCGCACCGTCCGCCTTGCAGGTGCCGCGCGGCACTGCACTTCTGGTCGCGGGCAGTGGGCTTGCCGCCTATCGCATGCAGGTGGCCGTAGTGGTCGGTACACGCCCCTTCGTCGCCGCCGCGGAGAGTTTCCCCACCGCCTCGGCGTTGGCGCGACTGGCGCGGCCGGAATTCGCCGCCGGTCGTGGCGGTAGCGCCGAAACGCTGTGCCCGGTCTATCTGCGCGACAAGGTCGCACTCACCGAAGTCGAGCGCGGCAGGGGTCACAGCACCAGCCAGTAGCTGGCCAGGCTGAGCACCACGATGCCGATCATGTTGAGCGCGAGACCCTCGCGCAGCATGCGCCTTGCAGGCACTTCGCCGGAGCCGTAGGCGATGGCGTTCGGTGCGGTACCGACCGGAAGCATGAAGGCGCATGTGGCCGCCAGTGCGGCCGGCAGCATGAACAGCGCGGGATCGACGCCGCTGGCCAGCGCCGCGGCGGCCAGGATCGGCATCGCCAGCGCGGCCGACGCGGTGTTGCTGGTCAATTCGGTGAGGAAGATCATGCCGGCGCATATCGACACGATGACCAGCAGGGTGGGCAGTCCCTGCAGCCCGGCCAGGTGGGCCGCGGCCACGTCGCTCAGTCCCGAGGCGGTGAAGGCGGTGGCGATGGCGATCCCGCCGCCGAACAGTACCAGCGCACCCCAGGGGATGCGCGAGCAGGTGTCCCAGTCGAGCAGGCGTTTGCCGTGGCGGTCGGACAGCGCGCACAGCAGCACCACGCCAAGCAGGGCGACCGCGGCGTCGTTGGCGCCGGGCAGGCCCAGCCATGCGCTCCAGCCGCCGAAGGGCTCGCCGCGGGTGACCCAGGCCAGTGCCACCAGGGCGAACACCGCCAGCACGCGCTTTTCTGCGCTGCGCCAGGGTCCAGGGTGCGGCAGATCAGGAGAGCCGATGCCGCCCAGCCGGCGCCCCAGCCAGAATGCGGTCAGGGGCAGGAACACTGCCAGGATGGGCACCCCCCAGCGCATCCATTCGAGGAAGCCGATGCGGGTGCCGGTGGTCTGCTCGTAGACCTGCATGAAGATCAGGTTGGGCGGCGTGCCGATCGGCGTGCCCAGTCCGCCGATGTTGGCGCCGTAGGCGACGCCCAGAATCAGGGGTGCGGCCAGAAGCGCGCGCCTGGGGTGGCCGTCGAGCACGGCCAGTGCGATCGGCAGCAGCATCAGCGTGGTGGCGGTGTTGGAGATCCACATGCTGAGCATTCCTGCCGCGAGGACGAAGCCGAGCAGCAGGCCGCGCGCCGAATGCCGCCCGCACAGACGCACCATGTACAGGGCCAGGCGCCGGTGTGCGCCGGAATGCGCCATCGCCGTGGACAGCATGAAGCCGCCTGCCAGCAGCAGGATCAGTTCGTTGCCGTAGGCCTGTGCCACCTGCACCGGGGTGAGTACACCGCTGAGCGGCAGCAGCGCCAGCGGCAACAGGGCGGTGACCGGGATCGCCACCGGTTCGGTGATCCACCAAAGGGCGCACCACAGGGTGATGCCGAGCGTCAAAGCGGCTGCTGGTGTCAGGCCGGCGTGACCCGCCCAGAGCGTGACGAGTACAGCGGCGAGCGGGCCCGCGATCAGCTTGATCAGGTCGACGGTCATTGGAGGTGGGGGACGAGCGGCGGACCGGGCAGTTGGCCAGAACCAGGCGGTTCGGGCAAGCCGCGTAAGATGTGCCGGTGAAAGAGATGGAGGCCAGGCGAGTCGGTGTGGTTGGCGCCAGCGGTCAGGTCGGCTATTACCTGCTGCCGCGTCTGCTGGCCGGTGGTGCCACGGTAGCGGCACTCGGCCGCGGACCACGGCCGGCGCACATCGCCGCACATCCGCGTCTGCTCTGGCACCAGGGCACGCTGGAGGAGGGCTGGCCGGATGTCCTGCCGGTCGAGTATCTGCTGTCGGCCGGACCGCTGGATACGCTGGCGCGATCGCTCGAGGCGCACTGGCACCCGCACCTGCGCGAAGTGATCGTGCTGTCCTCGACCAGCATCGACAGCAAGGAGATGTCCCCCGATCCGGCCGAGCGTGCGCTGGCGGCGCAGTTGGTCGCGGCCGAGGCCAGGCTGCGCGAAGTGTGCGCTCGCCACAACGTCGTGCTGGTGCGGATCCGGCCCACCCTGATCTACGGCTGCGGTCTCGATCGGAGCCTGTCTCCGCTGCTCGCGCGGGTGCGCCGCTTCGGCGTGCTGCCGCTGCCATGGCCCGCGCGCGGTCTCCGTCAGCCGGTGCACGCGGACGATCTTGCCGTGCTGATGATGATCTGCATCGACCGCGACGACCTCGATGGCCGCTGTTTCGAGGTGGGCGGCGGCGAGCGCCTTTCGTTCGCCACCATGCTGCGACGCGCGGCGCGTGCGGTCGGCCGCCATCTGGTGGTACCGGTTCCGGTATCGGTACTGCGCATGTTGCTACCGCACATGCGCGGCGCGCTTTCGCGACTGTCGCACGATCTGATCGCGCATGACGAGGAGGCCAGGCACCTGCTCGGATGGCAGGCGCGCTGCTTCGAACCCTACGCTGGCGACTTCGAAAACCGTACCGAACCGTATGTTTTTCCGGACCCTGTCTGAATGGTGCAGTGCAACACGCTGTTTGCGCTGCAATTCTTCACCCGGGTTTTCGTTGCCTTTCGGTTAAGGCAGTCCCTATGATAGGTGCGCCTTCGCCCTCCGATTCCTCGAAGAAGGATTTCATCATGCTGTCCCGACCGATTCTGGCTGTCGCGTTGTCGTCGCTCCTGCTGGCAGCATGCAGCAGCAGCAGCAACGCCCCCCGTGCCGTTCCCACTCCGCCGGCGACCAATGCCGACGGCTCGCCGGTCACCGGCATCATCACCGCGCGCTTTGATCCCAGCACCGGGGTGGTGCCGTTCCCGACCAATCTGCTGCTGTCGGGTACCACCGATCTCACGCTGAACATTCCAGGCGCGGATCCGAACAACCCGGGCGACCCGATCAACGCGCTCAACCGTCTCGACGGATTCAGCACGGTGGCCCCGTGGAGTGCCTCGTTCTCGGTGGCGCCGGCACCGGCCAGCATCGTCCCGGGCAGTTCGGTGCGCGTGTTCGAGGTGACCCTGACCGGACCCGGCGGCGGCGTGACCGGCGTGGTGCGGGAACTGACGCCGCTGGCCGAGTTCGTGACGGCGTTGCAGCCCTCCGACCCCACCGGACGCACCATGGTCATTCTGCCCACGGCGCCGCTCAAGCAGCTCACGTCGTACATGGTGGTGGTCACCGACGGCGTCCGCGACGCGCGCGGCAACGACGCCACCCCGGACCAGGCCTACTTCCTGGCCAAGCGCACCAGTCCGCTGTGCGTGAACGGGCAGAGCACCGATCCGCTGCTGCCGGCAGCGACCGCCTGCGCGCTGGAGCCGCTGCGCCAGCTCATCAACTCGCAGGAAGCCGCCGCGCAGGCGCGTGGCATTCCGCGCAACCGCATCGTGCTGTCCTGGGTGGCCACCACGCAGTCGATCACGCCGGTGCTGCAGGCGGTGAAGAGTGTGACCGGCCCGCGGCCCACCCAGCTTGCGCCTACCGGGCTCGATACCTCGGTAGCGGGTCTCCCACCAGTGGCCGATATCTTCATCGGCGTGATCGGTCTGAACTATTACCTTCAGGCGCCGACGGCGGCCAACCCCACGGCCCCGTTGACCGGCCGCTGGCGCGCTGCACCGGGTGCCTACGTGCCGCCTTTCGACCAGGCCGGCCTGCACCCCGGCTCCGACAACATCACCTTCGCCAATCCATTCCCCGTGGCGACCTCGGTCGAGCTGGCGCCGATGCTGGTGACCGTGCCCAACGCCAATTCCGGGCGGACCCGGCCGGCCGCAGGTTGGCCGGTGGTGATCTTCCAGCATGGCATCACCCGCAACCGCATCGACGCTCTGGCGATCGCCGCGACCATGGCCGCGCAGGGCTTCGTGGTGGTGTCCATCGACCAGCCCCTGCACGGACTGCCACCGAACGATCCCTTCGCCATCGGTAACACGCCTTTCGCCCAGCTCGGTGCACGCGAGCGCACCTTCAATGTCGACTTCATCAACAACCAGACCGGCGCCCCCGGGCCCGATGGTGTGCCCGATTCGTCCGGCGCCCATACGATCAACCTGCAGAGCCTGCTGACATCGCGCGACAACATGCGCCAGGCGACCGCCGACCTGTTCGCGTTGAGCGCCAGCATCCCCGGCATGGACATTACCGGCGACGGCCAGGGCGATTTCGATGGATCGCGCGTCAGCTTCGTCGGCGTGTCTCTTGGCGCCATGGTCGGTACCAGCTTCCTGGCCCTGGACGACACCGTGCGCGTCGGCGTGCTTTCGGTGCCGGGCGGCGGCATTGCCCAGCTTCTGAACGGCTCGGCGACGTTCGGCCCGCGCATTCGCGCCGGACTGGCAGCAAGTGGTGTCCAGCCGGGTACGCAAGCCTTCGACCAGTTCTTCGGTGCCGCGCAGACCGCAGTCGATTCCGCGGATCCCATCAACTACGGTTTCGCGTCGATCCAGAACGCCATCCTCCTGCATGAAGTGGTAGGCGATGCGGCGGCCGGCATCCTGCCCGACCAGGTGATTCCCAATGCGGTGCCGGGCGCGCCATTGGCCGGCACCGAGCCGCTGATCCGCGCCCTGGGACTTTCGACCCTGACCCAGACCACACAGGATGCCAGCGGCATCCGTGGTGCGGTGCGCTTCATTCGCGGCGATCACGGCTCGCTGTTGAGCCCGGCGGCCTCGCTTGCGGCCACGGTCGAGATGCAGTCCCAGATGGCCAGCATGATCGTCTCCGGCGGCACCGTCGTGCAGATCACCGACACCTCGGTCATTCGCACCCAGTAAGGGCACAAGGTTTAGGGGAACAAAGACATGAACAAGCAGACCAAGCTTCGCGCCGCCCCGCGGCATCCCTCCCGCCTGATCGCCCTGCGCCCTCTGGGCGCCGCCATTGCCGTCGCCCTGGGTGCGGCGCTGGCGTCTCCGGTGCAGGCCCTCGATTTTTCGCGCGGCGAACTGACCGGTTCGCTGGATACGTCGCTTTCCTACGGCTTCGGTATCCGCATGCGCGATCCGGACGAGAACCAGCGCGGCAAGGGCAACATCAACCCGACCTTCAACGGCGTGCCGCTGACCGCCTTGCCGATCCAGACCGTGGTCGGTCTGCCGGGCCGGTTCTCGGTCAACGGCGATGACGGCAACTTCAAGTACGACAAGCACGATTTCATCGGCCACAACGTCAAGCTGACCAGCGAGTTGTCGCTGAGCTACCGCAACTACGGCGCCTTCTTCCGTGGCTCGGCGTTCTACGACTTCGAGAACCAGCGGCGCGACGACCTCACCCGCCTGGCCAAGCAGCGCGTAGGCAAGCGCGTGCAGTTGCTCGATGCCTTCGTGTTCGGCAGCTTCTACCCTGACGACAAGGAGGTGAACGTGCGTCTGGGCCGCCAGGTGGTGAGCTGGGGCGAGAGCACCTTCATCCAGGGCGGCATCAACGTCATCAATCCTTTCGACGTCTCCGCGCTGCGCCTGGCCGGCTCCGAGCTGAAGGAGGCCTTCCTGCCGATCGACATGTTCTACACCTCGGTACAGCTTTCGGAGAACCTGTCGGTGGAAGGTCTGTACATGCTGGAGTGGGAGGAAACCGAGCCCGATCCGGCTGGGACCTACTGGAGCACCAACGATTTCGCGACGCGCGGCGGCACCTACGCCATGCTCGCCTTCGGTCTGGTGCCGCAGCCGGTGAACAATCCGGAGCGCTACTGGGATGTCTGCTTTGGTGGGCAGCCCAGCGACACCAACCTGCCGCAGGCGCTGGTCACCGCCGGCTGCTCGGCCTCACTGCCGCGGGCGGCCGACATCAAGGCGCGCGATTCGGGGCAATGGGGTCTGGCCCTGCGCTACTTCGCGCCGGCGTTGAACGATACCGAGTTCGGCTTCTATTTCCTCAACTATCACAGTCGCCTGCCGGTCATTTCCGGCCAGGCGCTGACCAGCCCGGACCTGCGCACCGGCCGCGTGATCGTGGAGTATCCGGAGGATATCCGTCTGTGGGGCTTCAGCTTCAACACGCTGCTTCCCGGCGGCTGGGCCCTGCAGGGCGAGTACAGCTGGCGCGACAACCAGCCGCTGCAGATCGACGATGTCGAGATCCTGTTCGCAGGCCTTTCGCCGCTCAATGCGCTGATTCCGCAGCCGGGCCTGCGCTTCGTCAGTCAGCTCGGCAACGCCCAGCTCGGCGAATTCATCCAGGGCTACGAACGTCACGAGGTGGGCCAGTTCCAGTTCACCCTGACCAAGGTGTTCGGCCCCGGCAATTTCCTTCGTGCCGAGCAGATCGCCTTCGTTACCGAGGCCGGCGTCACCCGCGTGTTCGACCTGCCGCCGCACGACGTGCTGCGCTACCAGGGCGACGGCACCGATACCGGCGGTGGCCCGGACGCACTGACCGGCGGCAACCTGCGCAACCCGGTGACCCAGGTCAAGGGCTTCCCGACGCGCACGTCCTGGGGCTATCGCGCCGCCATGCGCGCCGACTACAACAACGTGTTCAACACGCCGTTCAACCTGTCGCCGCGGTTCGCCTTCAACCACGACGTCAACGGCATCAGTCCGGGCCCGGGCGGGAACTTCATCGAGGGGCGCAAGTCCTTCACCTTGGGTGCCGAGGCCAATTACCTGAACCGCTGGGTATTCGACCTGTCCTACACCAGCTTCTTCGGTGCCGGCGATCTCAACCTCATCCGCGACCGCGATTTTGCGGCCTTCAGCGTCCGCTACCTGTTCTGATCCGGGAGGCAAGAACATCATGCGATTTCCCATGCAAACACTGGCCGGGCTGATTGCCCTGGCATTCGCTGGAACCGCCGCGGCCGCGGTCAGCGCGGAGCAGGCGGCGCGTCTTGGTCGTGACCTCACGCCGGTGGGCGCCGAGCGCGCCGGCAACGCCGAGGGCACCATTCCCGAGTGGACCGGAGGCATCACCTCGCCTCCGGCCGGTTACTCGGTTGGGATGCATCATCCGGATCCGTACTCCGCCGACCGGGTGCAGTTCACCATCGACAGCGGCAACTTCCGCGAGCATACGGACAAGCTTTCGGCGGGCCAGATCGCCATGTTTGGGCGTTACGACACCTTCAAGATGCCGGTCTACCAGACCCGTCGCAGCGCCGCCTTTCCGGAACGCACCTACGAGTACACCCGCCGCAACGCCACCACGGCGCAACTGGTGGCCGATGGGGATGGTGTCGAGAATGCCGCCGAGGGCTTTCCGTTCCCCATTCCGCAGGATGCCTACGAGGTGATGTGGAACCACAAGCTCAAGTACAAGGGCGTGGCCCTGACCCGCTGGAACAACCAGGTGGCCCCGACCGCCACCGGGGCTTTCAGTGTTGTGCGCCTGCGCGAGGAACTTCTGGGGCTGTACTACCGCCCCGGTGCCACCATCGCCGACACCAACAACATCCTGGTGTACTTCTACCAGGTGGTCGAGGGTCCCGCGCGTCTGGCGGGCAACGTGCTGCTGGTTCACGAGACGCTGAACCAGCGCGCCCAGCCGCGCCAGGCCTGGGTATACAACCCGGGTCAGCGCCGCGTCCGGCGCGCGCCCAACGTCGCCTACGACAACCCTGGCACGGCGTCGGACGGACTGCGCACCAACGACATGACCGACATGTTCAATGGCGCCATGGACCGCTTCGAGTGGGAACTGATCGGCAAGCGGGAGATGTATGTGCCATACAACTCCTACAAGGTCCACCAGTCCGGTCTGTCCTATAACGATCTGGTCCGCCCCGGTCACTTCAATCCCGACCTGATGCGTTACGAGCTGCATCGCGTATGGGTGGTCGAAGCGCGCCTGAAGCAGGGCATGCGGCACATCAACTCACGGCGCACCTTCTATTTCGACGAGGACAGCTGGCAGGTCCTGCTGGTCGACCACTACGACGGCCGTGGCCAGCTGTGGCGGCACTCCGAGGCGCCTTCGATCAATTACTACGAGGTACCGACCTTCTGGAGCACCATGGAAATCCACCATGATCTGCAGTCGGGCCGCTACATCGCGGTCGGCATCGACAACCAGGAAACCATGCGCGATTTCTCGTTCCAGACCACGCCGGAAAACTTCTCGCCGCAAGCCCTGCGCACGCGAGGCATCCGCTGAGGTCCACCGCATAGACAGCAGCCGGCCGCCCCACGGGCGGCCGGCTTTCTTGAGGGGTCGGGCGCGCGACCCGGTCCCGGGGGAGATGGCATGAACAACCGAGATCGGGCGGCTCGACCCGTCCCAGGCACCGCCACCCTGGCGGGAATGTTGGTCCTCCTGCTGGCCCTGGGCGCTGGCGCGTTGTTCTCGGAAGAAGGGCAGGTCGTTGGCTGGACCGATCCCAGCGTGACTCCCGCCGAGACCATGCCGCTGGCTCAGCGTTCGCTGCTCCTGGCCGTGACGCAAAGCGCGCAACGCGCCATTGCCGTCGGCGAGCGTGGTCACGTGCTGCTCTCGGAGAGCCGAAGCGACTGGCGCCAGGCGCAGCATGTGCCGACGCGCTCGACCCTGACCGCAGTCGCCGCCGTCGGCAACAGGATCTGGGCCGTGGGACACGACCAGGTCATCCTGCACTCGGCGGACGGCGGCGAAACCTGGGGAATTCAGCACGTGTCGCCATGGACGCCGGAGAACGCCGACGACCCGGGTGCCTCCGCTCCGCTTCTCTCGGTGTTGTTCCTGGACGAGGATAACGGCTTCGCCGTCGGTGCTTATGGACTGCTGATGCGCACCTTCGATGGCGGACTGAGCTGGCAGCGCGAGGACCTGGTCCAGGCCTCCGACGACGGTGGCGTTCCCGATGAGGACGGCGACGACAATGGCGACGACAACGGCTGGACGTTCAGCGACGACGACCTGACGTTGGACGAGGAGGACGACCCGCATCTCAATGCCATCGTCCGCACCGGCGACGGCTCCCTGTTCATCGCCGCCGAGCGTGGCGCCGCCTTTCGCTCGACCGACGGTGGCGAGACCTGGGAGCGCATTTCCCTGCCCTACGACGGCTCCATGTTCGGCGCCATCGGCTACGACGGTCGACATGTGGTGGTTTTCGGCCTGCGCGGAAATGCCTTCGACTCGAAGGACCTGGGCGATAGCTGGAAGCGCCTTGAGACCGGAGTCGAGCTCAGCCTGATGGGCGGAGCACCCCTGGCGGACGGTGGTGCCGTGCTGGTGGGTGCCAACGGCGTGGTGCTGACCCGCTCGGCGGGTGAAGCCGGCTTCCGCCGCAGCATGCATCCGGACGGCGTCGTACTTGCTTCGGCATTGCCTATCGGCGGTTCGCGCCAGATCGTGGTGGTCGGCGAGAACGGCGTCGGCCTGTACCAGATCCGCTGAGGGGGAAAGACATGAGCGTCCACTATCCAAGTGCCTTTCACCGCGGCGTGGCCGGCGCCATCTTCGGCAATCGCAAGCTGGTACTGGCCATTTTCGCCATCGTCACCCTGGTGATGCTGGCCTTTGCCTCCCAGTTGCGCGTCGATGCCGGTTTCAAGAAGCAGATCCCGCTCGACCACGAATACATGCAGACCTTCCTCGATTACGAGGCGGAGTTCGGCGGCGCCAACCGGGTACTGGTGGCGGTGATGGCGCGCGAGGGCGACATGTTCACGTTGCCGTTCATGCAGACCATGGAGAAGGTCACCAACGAGGTGATCGGCATCTCTGCGGTGGATGATGCCCGCGTGCGTTCGATCTTCACGCCCAACGTGCGCTTCGTCGAGGTGGTCGAAGACGGCTTCGCCGGCGGCAACGTGATTCCCTCGCGCTTTGCCCCGAACGCCCCGGGTTTCGTGGCCTCTCCGCAGGACTTCGAGACCGTCCGCAGCAATATCGTCAAGGCCGGCATCGTCGGTCGCCTGGTGGCCAAGGATTTCTCCGGCGCCATGGTCATGGCGGAGCTGGTGCCCGAGGGCGCCGGGCGCGAGCGTCTCGATTACCAGGAGGTGGCCAACCAGCTCGAGGCGATCCGTCAGAAGTACGAGAACGACGACATCGTCATCCATATCGTCGGCTTCGCCAAGATCGTCGGCGACATCGCCGACGGCGCGCGATCGGTCATCGCATTCTTCGGCATCGCCATGGCGATAACCTTCCTGCTGCTATGGCTCTACGCCGGAAGCCCCAAGCTTGCCTTCATCGCCGTGAGCGTGGCCATCATCGCAGTGGTCTGGCAGCTAGGCAGCCTGCAGCTGATCGGCTTCGGCATCGACCCGATGAACATTCTCACGCCTTTCCTGGTGTTCGCCATCGGCGTGTCGCACGGCGTGCAGATGATCAATTCGTGGCTCAATGAGCGCATGTTCGGCGGCACCGAGGGCGACCAGGCCGCCCTGCGCGCCGCCCAGGGTTGCGATGCGAACGAGGCCGCGCAGCGCACCTTCGTACGTCTGCTCACGCCGGGTGCGATCGCGCTGCTGTCGGACTGCATTGGCTTCGTGACCATCCTCTTCATCAACATCCGAATCATCCAGGAGCTGGCCATCACCGCTTCCGTCGGCGTGGCCATCATCATTCTTACCAATCTGATCCTGCTGCCCACGCTGCTGTCCTACGTACGCCTTCGCAATCACGACAAGCTGCGCGAGCGGCGCATCGGCCGCACCGTGCGCACCGAAGGCATGTGGCACGCCATGGCGATGTTCGCGCGCCCGATGCCGGCGGCGCTGGCCATCCTCGCCGGCATTGGTCTGGCCGTGTGGGGTTTTCAGCAGTCCAAGGGGTTGCAGATCGGCGACTCGCAGGAAGGCGTGCCCGAACTCAGGCCGGAGTCACGCTTCAACCAGGACGCGCGCGCGATCTCCAGCGAGTTCGCACTGGGCATCGACATCATCAACATCATTGCCGAAACCGCGCCGCAGGCCTGCACCGAGAGCTTCAAGGCGATGGAGCTGATGGACCGTTTCGCCTGGCACATGCGCAACGTCGAGGGCGTGCAGCAGGTGATCACGCTGCCGATGGTCGCCAAGGTGGTCCACGCCGGCTGGAATGAGGGCAATATCCGTTGGCGCGTGCTGCCTCGCGACAACTACGTCATGCGCCAGGCCCTGCAGAATATCGAGACCGACACCGGCCTGCTCAACGACGGTTGCAGCGCGATGCCGATCCAGGTGTTCCTGACCGACCACAAGGCGGCCACCATCAACCGTGTCGTGGACCAGGTGAAGCGTTTCCGCGACGAAAACGATGCCTACGACGTGGGATTCCGGCTTGAAGTGAAAAGCCTGGAAGAGGCGGCGCGCGCGCAAGGCCTGACGGTGGCCTCCGACGATGCCTCGCTACGCCTGGCCACCGGCAACGTCGGCGTCATGGCCGCCACCAACGAAGTGGTCGCCGCTGCCCAGGTGCCGATGCTGGGCTGGGTCTACGGCGCCGTGATCCTGCTCTGCCTGGTCACCTTCCGCTCGATCATTGCGACCCTTTGCATCGTGCTGCCGCTGGCGCTGGTGTCGTTGCTCGCCAATGCCCTGATGGCCCATCTCGGCATCGGCCTCAAGGTGAACACGCTGCCGGTGGCGGCGCTCGGTGTAGGTATCGGTGTCGACTACGCGATCTACATCTATTCGCGCATGGAGGAGTACCTGAAGGCAGGGTATTCCCTGTACGACAGCTATTTCCACGCCCTGCGCCTGACCGGCACGGCGGTGATGTTCACCGCGCTGACCCTGGCGGTCGGTGTCGGCACCTGGTTCTTCTCCGAGCTGCAGTTCCAGGCCGACATGGGCATCCTGCTGGCGTTCTTCTTCGTCATGAACATGGTCGGTGCGGTGGTGCTGCTGCCGGCGCTGCTGCGCTGGCTTCTGCCGGCAAGACCGAAGCCACAGCCGCAACCCGAGGCGGCATGAGTGGATGCCGGGGCCCTTCGGGGCCCCTTTCCTTTTCGCCTCCCGGCGGGCGGGTCCCTTCGAGATGCTCGTGCTCTTCTGTAGGTCCGGGGGCAGCCCGGCGTAGCTGCGAAGCAGCCGAACGGCGACAGCTGCGACTTTCACGTTCCGGTATTTCACGGACCCTGTTCGGAGCGCCTGCGGCGCGGTTTGGTTGTGTCGTCCCTGACGGGGTTTCCGTCCGCCGTCCGGCGGCCGGGTCACTTTTCTCTGCTCGTCCAGAGAAAAGTAACCAAA
>DAOMOD010000105.1:0-14179 GCA_035444205.1 Lysobacteraceae bacterium | reverse complement strand
GGTGGGATTGGCGTCGATCGGCACGTCGAGCATGCTGGCTGCCAGGAACGGTCCGGTGCCCTGGCGCGAGTTGCGATCCTGCACGTCGGGTGTCGGATCCGGGCTGATGATGCTCAGGGGATTGGCGAAGAAATCGCGGTTATGGGTGGATGCTCCCACCGTGATGGTCCAGGGACCGCGGTGACCGGTCGTGCCGGCACCCGGTCCGGAGTTGCCTGCCGAGGTGGAAACCACCAGTCCGGCGTCGACCGCGCCAAGAAAGGCCTGCGATACCGAATCGGTCCAAGGCGAGGTTCCGCCACCGATCGAGAAGCTGAGTACGTCGACCACGCCGTCGGCCACCGCCTGGTTGGCTGCGGCCGCCGAAGAAACGAGCGGGCACAGACCCAGCCCATCGGTGGTGCGCACATAGCAGACGTCGTAGGCGACGATATTGGCGCGAGGCGCCACGCCGGAAATGCGTACATCCGCGGCACCGCCGAGAATGCCGGCATCCACCGCGTTGCCGGCGGCCGTGCTCGCCACGTGGGTGCCATGGCCGCTGTTGTCGTCGGCACTGGGGCTGTCGTCCCATGCGCCACCACTGCAGTTGGTCGCCACACAGACGTCGTACACGAAGTCGTAGGCACCGATCAGCTTGTCGGTGCAGCGGCCCTCGTCGATCTCGCCGGCGGCGCACAGTCCGATGTAGTTGCCACTACCGAAGGGATTGCTGTGGGTGTAGCCGTCCGCATCCATGGTCGCGAACGAGGGGTGCTCGAAGTTGATGCCGCTGTCGATGATGCCGACGACGACGCCCTCGCCTTGCGTGCCCGGAAGGGGGCCGGTGCCGGAACCGTCCCAGATCGCCGGCGCACCGATCCAGGTGGGACCGGCATCGGTAAGCAGTTCAAGGTCGCGACCCGGATCGACGAATGCCACTTCCGGCATGTCCGCGATCGCCTGGGCGGTTGCCAGATCGGCCACGAGCACCACCGCATTCAGCGCATGCTGGAAGCTGTCAAGCAATTCCGGAGTGCGCCCGGTGCGCTGGGTCACGGACTGCAGGAAGCTCTCCTGGCGGTCACGCAGGTAGTTCACGTAGGCCAGCGAGGCCGGAGAACGTACATCGAGGCGACCGCCCAGGTGGGCGATCCGTCCCGGTGCCGCGAGGCCCGCAACCTCGCCACGATACGAGGCCAGCGGGGCCTCGTTCAGCACCACGACGTAATAGGGTGCCTCGACCAGCGCGGCCTGGGAGGCTGTGATTGCGTGCGCATCGTGGCCGCTCGCAGCCATGGCCGGCGGTGGAAGGTTGAGTGATCCGGCCACGACCATGGTCATCGCCATGGCCGTCAGGACGCCCATTCGGGCAGTGAAAGGTTTCATCGACACAGCAGTTCGCTCCTCTCGTTGTATTGAAGCTCGTGGCAAACGATGTCCCGGGACGCTGCACGTGACGCTCGACCGCTCATCGCGCACACGGCGCGCGACAAGAACGGACGGCAGGGCAACGCACTCCGGAAACACGAAATCATCGCTGGGTGAGGCGGGCGCGGAAGGGCACGGAACCATCGGGCCAGGTTCGCCCCGAAGTCGGGTACGTCCGCCCGTTCGACCGAGGGCCGATGAATGCGGATCGATCCGGACGGACCGCGATTTCGTACCACCTTACGTCCCTCCAGCGTCTGGCGGCGCGGCCCCCAATCGATCGGGGTGCCTGTGCGGACCGTGGATATTACCGCTCCGGGCGTGGCGCGCAAGGGCACCCGCAACACGGGGCGTGCCAGCAGGCTGTCGGACTTGCTCAGAGGGTCCCCAGTAGCGCGCAGGACGCACCAGCGGCGCATCGAAGTGTCAAGATGGTGGCGGCGCAATGGATTGCGTCAAGCCGCGCGGTCCGGTGAAGGCAGAGCTCCGCCACCTTGGCGTTCGCCTCATTGACGGGTTCAGGAGCGATGCGCGTTGGGGGGGGCGGCAGCCCTCGGACGTCCACCTGGGTGACAACCGTACCGAACGACCCGCACAAATAAGGAGATCCACATGAATCACCGACAGATGTTCGCCGCCTTGGCCTTGGTGCTGCTCTCACCCGCTCTGCACGCAGGGACCGCTGCACTCGAAACCATCGGCGAAGCCCTGCAGGCTGCGGGTGGCCCGTTGCGCCAGGTCAGTTTCGAAGATGTCATGCCTGATACCGCAGCGCCGTTCGCCAGTCTCGGCGTCGTCGTGGAAGAAGTGGACGGCGGCATTCCGGGCCAGGACCCACCGGTGGTTACCGACGACTTCTCCGGGAACCATTTCAACTGGTTCTTCGGCTACGGCTCTCCCGCGCGCTTCCTGGTAAGCAATCTTGGCTTCTCCGCGACGTTTCCCGCACCGGTCCGCGTTGCGGGAGTCTCCATGCGCTCGATCGGGTGTGTGGATGGGCAGTCCAATCGCATGGGCTGGCGCATCTTCGACGCGACGGATGCACTGGTCGATAGCGGCGTGCTGCTGTTCGACGAGGGCTGTCCGGGTTCGACCCTGCCGGTCTACGTGGGCCTGCACGCCGCGGTGCCGTTCCAGCGCGTGGAGTTCCATCGCGAGGGTGGCGCCAATTTCCTGGTCGACGATCTGCAATACGGCCCGATCGAGGGCCTGAGCGACCAGGTGGATGGATCGTTTCCCCCTGCCTTCGTGGCCGGGTTCGACGATGTTCCGGTGGACACCACGCAGCCGATCCTCTCCGGCGACCTGATCGTCACCGGTCCCGCGCAGGTCACCGACCAGTTCTTCGGCTTCCCCCACGCGAGTGTCTTTGGTGGCAAGGCCACTCCGCCGAACATGCTGACCACCCACTTCGCCTTCGTCGCCGATGCACCGGGGGAAATCGGGGGTCTGCGCTTCTTCATGGCGGGCGGGGGGTGCCATGCCGGCAACTTCGCAACCGTCGAGGCCTTCGATGCCGCCTTGCGGGCGGTCGATTCGGTTGCATTCGCCGCCACCGGTTGTGTTGTCCAGCGTCTGGGTGTTCTCGGCATCGTGCCCGCACATCGCCTGCATGTACGAGTTCAGCGTACCGGCAGCGGATTCGTGAATGCCGCCATCGACGACCTCGAACTGTCGCACTTCCGCGTTTTCTTCGACGGCTTCGAGTAGGAGGGACTTTGAGTCCCGATCCGTGGTGCGACGGCCTGTCAGTACACCCGCGCCTCGGCCTGCACGAAGGCGAAGAAGAACACCGCATTGGGATCGTTCTGCACCTGGTGCAGTTCGGCCTTCATGCCGGCCACGGTCTCGGTGCTGACCTTGCCGGTCTCGATCAACTGGTCGGCTCCGGACAGCAGCAGTTCCTCCCAGAAGGCGATCATGGTCTTGCGCCGGCCGGGCTGGCGGTTGTCGTAGTGGAAGGTCTTGATTCGAGTCATCACCTGCTGGAAGCCGGCGGCCAACAGCAGGTTGCCGAGCTTGGCACCGACGAAAGGGTCGCCGCCCACTTCGTACTGGTGGTCGTTGAAGGCGGTCCAGTACTGCACCAGGTTCGGCGAATAAGGGTCGAGGAAGAACGAGCTGTTGAGCACCTCGGTGACGTACACCGGTGCTCCGGGCGAGAGCACGCGGCGGGTCTCGGAGAGCACGTTGGCGGGCTTGGGCACATGCTCCAGGACCCAGCACAGGAAGGCGCCGTCGAAGCTCCTGGCATCGAAGGGCAGATCGGTGGCGTCGGCCTGCCGCAACGTGTAGCGCTCGCGGCACCAGGGCATGGCGCCGAGGTTGGCTTCGGCGGCGGCGAGTTGGCTCGCCGACAGGTCGACGCCGGTGACATGCAGGTCGGGAAAGCGCCGCAGCAGAATCTCGGTCTGCGCGCCGACGCCACAGCCGACCTCGAGAATATTGCGGCAGTCGCCGAACTCGACGTCGCGGAAAATGCGCGACTCGGCCACCCGTGCCTGCTTGCGCAGTCGCGCCTGCTCCACCGGCGAGAAGCCGTGGATATAAGGAAAATCACCCGTTGTTTCAGCGCCTGCCATCATATGTTCCTCGGCGCCGTCCGCGCCCGTCGTGCCGTCATTGTATGTCGGGGTAAGCGCAGCGCACCCCGACGACTTTTCGCTTCGCGGATGTCCGTGCCATCTGCGACTGGCTCCAGACCGTCAGTCGCTGCTGTCCCGAGTCCCGAGTCCCGAGTTCCGAATCCCGGCCCCTTCCGCCACATCCGTCGCCAGTCCCGAATCCGGACGTGCCATCGGCAGGTCGGGATCCTGGAGCAGCACCTGGTGCTCGGGATCGCGCGCCTCGCGGCGCATCAGGTAGACACCGCTCAGAATGATGACGCTCGCGCCGGTCAGCACCGGCAGTCCGGGCAGGGCGCTCCACAGCGCGAAGTCGAGACCGATTGCCCATAGGATCGCGGTGTACTCGAACGGCGCCACGGTCGCCGCGCGGCCGCGCCTGAACGCTTCGGTGACCAGGAACTGGCCAAGCGCGCCGAGCATGCCGAGCGCGAGAAACAGCGGCCAGTGCGCAACCTCAAGGCCGCGCCAGCCAGGCAAGGCCAAGGTGCCGGCGCCGAGGGTGAGAACGACGGTGAACCACAGGTTCATCGAGGCGGCGCTGTCGGTGCGACCGAGGATGCGGGTGACGATGGCAGTGAGCGCATAGGCGCTGGCCGCACCGAGGATGGCCAGCGATCCCAGCGACAGAAAGGCGCCCGTGTCCGGGCGCAGTACCAGCAGCACGCCAGCGAGGCCGATCACGATAGCGATCCATTGCGCGGCACTCACATGCTCGCCGAGCAACGGTCGCGACAGCGCGGTGATCAGAAGCGGGCCGATGAAGAACAACGTGTAGGCGTTCGCCAGCGTCAGGCGCTCGATGCCGAACACGAAGCAACCGAGCATGACGATGGCCAGCACCCCGCGCAGCAGTTGCAGCGGCCAGCGCACCCGCACCACGCCGCGCCAGGCGCCGGCCAGGCCGATCGCGACCAGCACGAAGGGCAGGGCGGTGGCGCCGCGCAGGAAGCTCACCTGGAGCGGCGGATAGTATGCGGTGAGCGACTTCATCACCGCGTCCATGAAAGCGAAGGTGGCAACCGCGGCGAGCATGAAGAGGATGCCGCGCAGGTCGTGGTGGCGGGACGTTGGATGCAATGCGGTTTCCTTGTCCTTGTGCGTGGCGGTATCGACAGGCCTGCGCAGGAGCGGCGACAGCCGCGATCCGCTGATCGGAGACGTCTGATCGCGGCTATCGCCGCTCCTGCCCGGCGTGCAAAAGGTGCGGGTGTCGCCTCATGCCGCCATCCTCGGCGCTTCGGCCAGGCGCCCGAAGTAGTCGCGCACCAGACGCATCTGCTCGGCCGCGGACGCCGCGCGGTGGGCGACTTCGCGGAAGGCGGCGTTCTCGGGCCGGTCCTTGGCGTACCAGCCAAGATGTTTTCGGGCGATACGGACGCCGGCGGCCTCGCCGTAGTGCGCGTGGAGGCGCTCCAGGTGCTCGAGCAGGATGTCGCCCACTTCGAGCGGCCCCGGCTCGGGCAGCGTGCGGCCGGTGGCGAGGAAATGCGCGATCTCGCGGAAGATCCACGGCCGGCCCTGGGCGCCACGACCGATCATCAGCGCGTCGGCTCCGCTCAGTCGCAGCACTTCGCGCGCTTTCCGCGGCGAATCGATGTCGCCGTTGGCGATCACCGGGATGGCGACCGCACGCTTGATCGCGGCGATGGTGGCGTATTCGGCCTCGCCCTCGAAGCGGTCCTCGCGGGTGCGCCCGTGCACTGCCAGCGCGGCGATGCCGGAGGCTTCCGCGATGCGCGCGATGGCAACGCCGTTGACGTGTTCACGCGCCCAGCCGGTGCGGATCTTGAGCGTGACCGGCACCTCCACCGCGGCGACCACAGCGTCGAGGATGCGCGCCACCAGCAACTCGTCGCGCAGCAGCGCCGAGCCGGCATCGACCCGGCATACCTTCCTGGCCGGGCAGCCCATGTTGATGTCGATGATCTGCGCGCCGTGGTCGACGTTGAAGCGCGCGGCCTCGGCCATCATCGCCGGATCGTAGCCGGCGACCTGCACACTGATCGGGTCGGGCTCGCCGGCGTGGTCCATGCGCCAGCGCGATTTCGGCGTGCGCCACAGGCGTGGGTCGGAGGTGGTCATTTCCGACACGCACAATCCCGCGCCCAGGCGCTTGCACAGCACCCGGAACGGCTTGTCGGTGACGCCGGCCATGGGTGCGAGCACCAGGGGCGGGTCGATGGTATGGCGGCCGATCTGCATGGGGGCGCCATTGTACGGCAGGCTTCAGGAGCGCTCTGCGAAGTACGCCTTGACCGCGGCCGCAGTCGGCATGGCGGTGGCCGCGCCGGCATGCTGCACGGCGACGGCGGCGACGCGGTTGGCGTGCTCCACCGCGGCGCGAAAAGGACGCCCCAGCGCGTAGCGCACCAGACCGGCGGCCAGGCCGCCGTTGAAAGCGTCGCCGGCGCCCGTGGTATCGACCGCCTGAACACCCTGGCCGGGCACGCGGTAGTACAACTCGGCGTCCCCGCGGCGATGGCCCTCGACATGGGACACGAAGGCGCCCCGCGCGCCCAGCGTCAGCACTACGGTGGGAATGCCGGTCTTGCGGCACAGGGCATGCAGTTCCTCGTCGCCGAGATGATCGAAATCCTCGCGTACCGGCCAGCCATAGGCCTGCTTGAGAAGCTGGCGAAACTCGTGCTCGTTGGGCGTCAGCACATCGATGTCGCGCAGCAGGTCCGGGCCGAGGCCCTCGACCAGCGGTGCCGGGTTGAGCACGGCCAGCGCCGGCGCCTGGCGCGCCAGTGCGATCGCCGCCTGCACGGCGGGCAGGGCGATTTCCAGTTGCAGCAGCAGGACCTTGGCGGACATGATGCGCGCGGCCTGGCCCGCGATGAACGCCTCCGACATCGCCAGATTGGCGCCAAGGCCCACCACGATCTGGTTCTGTCCCCTGGCGTCGACCAGCACGCAGGCGCTGCCGGTCGCTTCGGCGGTGGTCTCGAAATCCGCCGCCATGCCTTCGCTGCGGGCCAGTTCGCGCGCATGGGCGCCGAGCGCATCGTCGCCCAGCGCGCCGACGAACACCGTCTTCACGCCGAGTCGATGGCAGGCCACCGCCTGATTGAAGCCCTTGCCCCCCGGCCCGGTCGAAAAACGCCCGGGCCGAGTCTCGCCCTCGTGCGGAAAGCGGTCCACGTTCCAGACATGGTCCTGGTTGAAGCTGCCGATGACGACGACGTCCATGGGGAACTCAGCCCGCCCCCAGGTTGGTCAGCACCCCGGCGATGGTCGCCGTCATGAAGGTCACCAGGCTGCCGCCCAGCACCGCCGTCAGGCCGAAGCGGGCGAGGTCCTGGCGGCGCTCCGGGGCGAGTCCGCCGATACCGCCGATCTGGATGGCGATGGAGGAGAAATTGGCGAAGCCGCACAGAGCGTAGGTGGCGATCAGGGTGGCTTGCGGGCTGAGGCTCACATTCTCCACGCGGCCCTGGACGATCTCGGCCAGTTGCAGGTAGGCGACAAACTCATTCAGCACCACCTTGGTGCCGATCAGCCCGCCGATGGTCGACGCCTCTGCCCAGGGCACGCCGATCAGCCAGGCGAGGGGGGCCAGCAGGTAGCCGAGCAGGGTGGACAGGTCGGTCGGCCTGCCCAGCTCTTCGCTGAGTCCGGTGACGTCGCCGATCCAGGTCAGCGGATAGTTGATCAAGGCGATCAGGGCGATGAAGGCGAGCAGCATGGCGCCGACATTGAGCGCCAGACGCAGGCCGTCGGCGGCGCCCGCGGCGGCGGCGTCGATCACGTTGGCGGTGGTCTTCTCCACCTCGATGCGCACCGTGCCGCGGGTCAGCGGTTCCTGGGTTTCCGGATACAGGATCTTGGCGATCACGATGGTCGCCGGCGCCGCCATGATGCTGGCGGTGATCAGGTGCTTGGCGAAGAAGGCCTGGGCTTCCGGGTCGGTGCCGCCCAGCATCATCACGAAGGCGCCCAGCACGCCGCCGGCGATGGTGGCCATGCCGCCCACCATGAGGGTCAGCAGTTCGGATTGTGTCATGCGCCCGATGTAGGGTTTGACCACCAGCGGCGCCTCGGTCTGGCCGATGAAGGCGTTGGCGCACACCGACAGGGTCTCGGCGCCCGAGGCGCGCATCAGCTTGGTGATCACCCAGGCCATGCCCTCGACGATCTTCTGCATGGCACCCAGGTGATAGAGCACCGCCATGAAACTGGCGAAGAAGATGATGGTGGGCAGCACCTGGAAAGCGAAAATGAAGCCGAAGCCCTCGCCGCGCGCCAGATCGCCGAAGATGAACACGGCGCCCTGCTGCGTGAAGCCGAGCAGGCCGACGAACATCCGCGACAGCCAGCCGAACACGGTGGCGCCCCAGGGCGTCAGCAGGACGAACGCGGCGAAGACGATCTGCAGGGACACGCCGATCCCGACCAGGCGCCAGTCGACCTTGCGCTTGTTGGCCGAGAACAGCCAGGCGATGGCCAGCAGCGAGGCCAGGCCGATGAAGCCGAACAGTACACCCCGCATGAATCATGTCCCCCGGATGAATCGCCCGGCGAGGTTAGAGCAGGGGCGGGGGCGAGGCAAGACGCGGTGCGTCCGGATGGGTATCTCGGACCGCCGCTGGTTGACTGCCGGCCCGGACGCCGCATGGAAGCCATGCGAAGGTCGCAACTGAGGCCTGTGCCCGGATCAATTCCGGGCCAGGCACTGAGTCCCACCGAAGGGGATGGTCGCGCACAAGGTGCGCTCCTACGGAAGCAGGGCGTAGGCGCCCAGCGCGGCGAACAGCACTGCGGCAGCAATGCGGATGGCCTTCAGCGGCAGGCGTCGCGCGAACGCCTGACCCAGGTAGACCACCGGCACGTTGGCCGCCAGCATGCCCAGCGTGGTGCCGGCGATGACGGCGAGCAACGCCTCGTAGTGCGCCGCCAGTACGACGGTGGCGACCTGGGTCTTGTCGCCCATCTCGGCGAGAAAGAACGCCAGCGTGCTGATCAGGAACACACTCCGCAGCGAATAGCTGCGGGTGGGGTCGTCATCGAGACGGTCAGGCTTCAGCGTCCATGCGGCCACCGCAAGGAAGGAAAGACCTACCGCCCAGCGCATCACCTCGGGCGACAGCCACGCCGCCGCCAGCACCCCCAGCCATGCCGCCAGGGCGTGATTGAGCACGGTGGCCACGAAAATGCCGGCGCAAATGGTCAGCGGACGACGAAAGCGTGCCGCCAGCAGCAGTGACAGCAACTGCGTCTTGTCGCCGATCTCGGCGATGAACACCGCAGCGGTGGATACGAGCAGGGCTTCCATGGGGCGGGGATGATGAAGGTGCGACGTCGGGAAAGAAAGCCAATCGGTCCCCTATGGACGCCTAGCGGACATCCATTTTCAGGGCACCCGGCGAAGCGCACCCGGGTCGCCCACAAGGTGGGCTCCTGCAAGCGTTGTCGTAGGTCGGCACCACTGTGCCGACTTCGTGCCCCACGGGCCAAGGACGGCGGCATGGTGATGCCGCCCTACGAGCTACGCCACGTCCTTTGCAGACTATGGCGGTTTACGGGGACGCCTGCCAGGGGTGGTCGTCGGCCGCGGCGAATGATCGCGGCGGAAGCCTTGCCTGAGCGCAGTCGAAGGGCCGCTCCTACAATAGACTTCGCGCCCAGACCAGGAATCCCGCCATGCAATACCGCCGCCTCGGCACTTCCGGCCTCAAGCTCTCCGCGCTGTCCTTTGGCGCCTGGGTCACCTTTGGAACCAGCGTCGGCCGCAAGGAGGCGCGCGAACTGATGGCCTGCGCCTACGATCACGGTGTCAATTTCTTCGACAACGCCGAGGTCTACGCGCGTGGCAAGGCCGAGCGCATCATGGGTGAGGTGCTGGCCGACCTGCGTTGGCCGCGCGACAGCTTCTGCGTATCCAGCAAGGTGTTCTGGGGTTCGGCCGAGGATCCGCGGCCGACCCAGCATGGATTGTCGCGCAAGCACGTATTCGACGCCTGCCACGATGCGCTGAAGCGCCTGCGTGTCGACTACCTCGACCTCTATTACTGCCATCGTCCCGACCCCGATACGCCGGTCGAAGAGACGGTGGCGGCCATGGATACGCTGGTGCGCCAGGGCAAGGTGATGTACTGGGGCACTTCGGAGTGGCCCGCCGATCGGATCGACCAGGCGCAACAGTTCGCACGCAAGAATGGACTCACGCCGCCGACCATGGAGCAGCCGGAGTACAACCTGATCCATCGCGAGCGCGTGGAAAAGGAATACGCGCCGCTGTTCCGGAAATACGGCATGGGCACCACCACCTGGTCGCCGCTGGCCTCCGGGCTGCTCACCGGCAAGTACAACGACGGTGTGCCGGAGGGCTCCCGATTGACCACGCCGGGCTACGAGTGGATCGGCAAGTGGATGTTCGGCCGCGACTTGCGCGCGTGCGCCGCTTCTGCGCGCTGGCCGAGGAACTCGGTGTCACGGAGGCGCAGCTCGCTCTGGCCTGGTGCCTGCGCAACCCGAATGTCAGCAGCGTCATCCTCGGCGCCAGCCGGGTGACGCAGCTTGAATCGAACCTCAAGGTCCTTGACCTGTTGGAACCGCTCGACGCCGAAGTGATGAAGCGTGTCGATGCCTGCTTCGCCGATTCGCCACGCCAACCGGCCGGCAAGTCGGTCGCCGCTGCCTCAGGCGAGGCGGTGGCCGTGATCGCCTCGCCGGTCGGACCGCTGCGGCTGCGTGCGAATGCCCAAGGACTGAGCGCCATCGAGTTTGCAGCCCGTGCGCGTCCAGCCGCCATCAAGGGTGGCGACGATACAACAAGGACACATCTGAAGAAGGCGCAGACGCAGCTCGGCGAATACTTCGCCGGCAGACGGCGCGACTTCAATCTGCCCCTCGCCGCCAGCGGCACCGAATTCCAGCAGCGCTGCTGGCAGGCGCTGATGGACATTCCGTTCGGCGAGACGCGCAGCTATGCCGACATCGCCAGGGCCATCGGCCAGCCCAAGGCGGTGCGTGCGGTGGGCCTGGCCAACAACCGCAACCCGCTGCCGATCGTCGTACCCTGCCACCGCGTGATCGGTGCCGACGGCTCGCTCACCGGCTACGGTGGCGGCCTCAAGGCCAAGCGCTGGCTGCTGGCGCTGGAGCAGGGGAGCGGGGAATAGGGAACGAGGAGCGGGGAGCAGGGAGCGGGGAGCAGGGAAGAGCAGGTGTACGTCGTTGTAGGAGCCCACCCGTGGGCGACAGGAGCGCGGCATCGAAGCGAAGGGACGGTCGCGCACAGGGTGCGCTCCTACATGACGGGGCCATTCCCTTGGACGCCCGTCACTCCGAAAACGCGCTACGGGAACGCCTCTTCAGAACCCCCACACCAGCGGTACCACGAACAGGCTGACGGCCATGATCAGCAGGGTCAGCGGCCCGCCGACGCGGGTGAAGTCGGCGAAGCGGTAGTTGCCGACGCCGTACACCAGCAGGTTGGCCTGGTGGCCGATGGGGGTGAGGAAGGCGGTGGAAGCGGCGATCGCCACACCCATGATGAAGGCGTGCGGGTCGATGCCCATGCCTTGCGCGATGGCGATGGCGATGGGCGCGACCAGCACCACACAGGCGGCGTTCGACATCACCTGGGTGAGGCCGATGGTAAGCAGCATCAGCACCGCCAACACCAGCGTGGGATTGCCTTGCCCGGTCAGCATCAGCGTGCTCTGCGCGAGCCACATGGCGGCCCCGGTGTGGTTGTCGTCCATGGCGATGCCGAGCGGAATCATGCAGGCGATCATGAAGATCACCCGCCAGTCGATGTGCCCGTACAGCTCGCGCAGCGGCATGCAGCCAGCTGCCACCATCAGCAGCATGCCGGTCATCGCGGCGACCGAGATGTGCAAGGTGCCGGTGGCGGCGGCGAGCACGGTGAGGGCCATGATCGCGACCGCGTACTTGGCGCGACGCCGATCGCGCTCGGCGTGTTCCAGTCGGTTGACGACCAGGAAATCGGGGTTGTGCGCCAGCTCTGCGAGGGCTTCCGAGCTGCCACGGATCAACAGCACATCGCCCGGCTCCAGACGCAGCGTGTTGAGGCGTTCGGTGACCTCGCGGCCGCTGCGTCGCACGGCGATCACGCTGATGCCGTAACGGGCATTGAAGGTCGCCTCCTCCAGCGAATGGCCCACAGCGCCCGAGGTCGGCGCAATGGCCACTTCGCCGAGCTGGCCCATGCCTTCGTCGGGCTGCGACTCGCTCATCTGCGAGCCGACCAGCTCCAGGAACTTCGGCCCCTGCTTCTGCAGCAACAGGGCCGGATTGCCTTCCAGTTGCAGGTGGTCGCCGGCCACGATCACGGTCTCCGGCCACGGCACGAAGGAATAGGTATCGGCGTCTTCCTCGCGCCCGTAGCGACCATGCGCCAGCCAGGGACGGTCCAGCGGCCCCTCATCGGCGTCCTTGCGGTAGCGCCGGTGCAGGCGTCCCACCACCAGGCCGAGACGGTCGCGCAGCTTGGCCTCGGATACGGTCTTGCCGATCAGCGACGATGACTCGGGAACCTCGACCTCGGTCACGTAGCGTCGCAGCGGTTGCTCGCCAGCGGCGCGCCCGGCCGGCTCGCGTTCGGGAATGGTGCGGCTGCCCATGAGCAGCATGTACACCACGCCCACCGCCATCACCGCAAGACCGGTGGGCAGGAAGTCGAACATGGCGAAGCCGGGGTAGCCGGCCTGTTCCAGTGCATTGGCGGCCAGCAGGTTGGGTGGCGTGCCGACCAGGGTGGTCAATCCACCCATCAACGAACCGAAGGACAGCGGAATCAGCAGCTTCGACACCGGCTGCCCGGTGCGCCCGGCCAGCGCGAACACCATCGGCATCAGGATCGCCACCGCCGCGATATTGTTCATGAAGGCCGACATGGTGCCGACCAGCAGCATGATCATCAGGGTCAAGAGCGGCAGGCTGCGCGTGCCGGTGGCGAGAATGGCATTGGCCAGCGAATCGGCCACCCCGGTGCGCACCAGCGCCGCCGACAGCACGAACATGGCGATGACCGTGATCACCGCCGGACTGGCAAACCCCAGGAATCCCTCCTCGACGGTCAGCACGCCGCCGATCATCAGCGCCAGGGTGACGCCGATTGCGACCATGTCGGCACGCACCTTCTCCGAGGCGAACAGGACCAGTGCGACCAGGATCAGACCCAGCAGGTAGAACTTTTCCATGCGGCAGCGTTCAGGCCGGGGCAGGGCTGACGATTATGCCGGTTGCATCGGCTATGCGCGCGGGTCAGGCCCTGGAGCGCACCATCATCCAGGCTGCCGCGGCGGCTTCTGGAGCCATGGCGCAGTTGCGTGCGCCAGGGAGGCGCCCATCGACATAGTTCTGTCCGCAGGGCAAGTCGCAACGGCCTGGCGGAGCATGCTTCGCCACGCGCGCTGCGCGAACGGGTCTCGCCGAAGCGCCCGTGCGCAGTGAGGAGCCATTGGGGCGCGCGAAGCGCGATCGAAATGGCGTCTCGAACCACGCCTGTCGAATTCTATCGAACGCGTTGCGGGTGGTTCGAGACGGCGCCTCTGGCGCCTCCTCACCACGAACGGTTGTGGGTGGTTCGAGACGGCGCCTGTGGCGCCTCCTCATCACGAACGGTTGCGGGTGGTTCGAGACGGCGCCTCTGGCGCCTCCTCACCACGAACGGTTGCGGGTGGTTCGAGACGGTGCCTCTGGCGCCTCCTCACCACGAACGGTTGCGGGTGGTTCGAGACGGCGCCTGTGGCGCCTCCTCATCACGAACGGTTGCGGGTGGTTCGAGACGGCGCCTCTGGCGCCTCCTCACCACGAACGGTTGTGGGTGGTTCGAGACGGCGCCTGTGGCGCCTCCTCACCACGAACGGTTGGAGGTGGTTCGAGACGGCGCCTGTGGCGCCTCCTCACCACGAACGGTTGGGGGTGGTTCGAGACGGCGCCTGTGGCGCCTCCTCATCACGAACGGTTGGGGGTGGTTCGAGACGGCGCCTGTGGCGCCTCCTCACCAGGAATGGTTGGGGGTGGTTCGAACGCGTAGGGCGGCATCACCATGCCGCCGTCGTGGACCCGTGGGGGTGATGTCGGCACGGTGGTGCCGACCTGCGGTCGCTCCTTGGAGTCCCGAGTCCCGAGTCCCGAGTCCCGAGTCCCGAGTCCCGAGTCCCGAGTCC
>DAOMOD010000104.1:0-14273 GCA_035444205.1 Lysobacteraceae bacterium | reverse complement strand
GGCCGCGGTAGCGCAGGTAGCGGCCCACCGTGGCCAGGGTGCCGCCGGTGCCGGCGCCGGCCACGAACCAGGAAGGATTGCCGGCACCCAGGGCGGCGAGACGGTCGAGGATGCATTCGGCGATGTTGTTGTTGCCGCGCCAGTCGGTGGCGCGCTCGGCGTAGGTGAACTGGTCGAGATAACAGCCACCGGTCTCGGCGGCAATCGCCGCGGCCCGGCCATAGATCTGCGACGGATCGTCCTCCAGCTCGCAGCGTGCGCCGAGGGCCTTCAGTTCGGCGATCTTGGCCGGCGCCGTGGAGGCGGGCAGCACCGCGATGTAGGGCACTTCAAGCAGGCGCGCGAACCAGGCCTCGGAAATGGCCGAGCTGCCGGAGGAGGCATCGACCGCCGGTTGCACAGGGCATACAGGAACAGCGAGCGCGCCAGTCGGTGCTTGAGGCTGCCACTGGGATGACGCGTCTCGTCCTTGAAATACAGCGCGACTTCCGGCGCGGCGGGAATATCGAGGCGCAGCAACGGCGTTTCGACGGCGGCCGCGGCCTCGTCGCGCAGGCGGCCGATGCGCTCGACGATCCAGGCGCGATCGGCAGAGCTGCTGGCGGCATCGTAGGGCATATGACTCAGGCCGCCCGCCGGCCCGGTTCGGGCGCCGGCCGTGCCGCCTGCCAGCGCGGCAGTTCGGCGCGGATGGCCGCTTCCAGGTAGTCGCAATAGCGGTCCAGGTAGTTGCGGCCCTCGTGCTCGACGGTAAGCCAGGGGTTCATCAGGGTATGGCGCAACAGGAACAGGTGGTCGGTGCCGTCCTCACTGAAGCCAGCGGGGTCGACACCGAGAAATTCAGCCAGTCTCACGGCATCCGCGTCGTCCAGGTGCGCGCGCTTCAATGAGGTGAAGCTGCCGAGGAACTGGCGTGTCTGCACCGGTTCGTCGGGGTTCACGGCAAGTCGCGAGAACACCGCGCGGCCGAAGGCATTCATCTGCTCGAGCGATGTATTGCCGACGGGGTTCAGCGCGATGCAGCACAGGTTGGTATCGGGCTCGACCGGCATCAGTACCCGGCATTCGCCGGCCAGGCGCCGGTCCAGCGCCGCCAGCCGGTCGAACAGGTGTTCGCTGGAATCGATGGTGGTGGCCAGCAGGCGGCCGAAGTTGGCGCTGTCGAGCGGCAGCATGCGATGGGTGACCCAGGCCGCGGCTGCCGCAGCGCCGGGCTTGGAGCCTTCCAGGATGTAGTCGCCGAGCTGGTGCAGGCGGTCGCCTCCTTCGCCATCGAAGAGATAGGCCGGGCGCGTGCCGACCAGATGGGTGAGGCGGCGGTCGCGGCCGACCAGGGCGCCGGCGCCATAGGGCAGGAAACCCAGCTTGTGCGGATCGACGGTAACGGTATCGGCGTGAGCCACCGCGGCGAAGGCGTTGAACACCCCTTCGGAGGGAAAGTAGCGAAAGCGATTCGCCAGTATCCGGTGCGGATGGGTGCCGCCGCAGGGCGCGCGCAGCAGGCTGGTCAGGTAGCCACCCCAGGCGGCGTCGATGTGCAGGGCAAAGGCCAGGCCGCGCGCAGCAAAGCGGTCGCGCAGCGCGACCAGTTCGTGGATCGGATCGATGGTGCCGAACTCGGTGGTGCCAAGAACGCCGACCACCGCCAGCACCGGAACGCGCTCGGCCAGGGCGCGCTCGAGCAGCGCCTCGACACCGTCGGCGCGCATGCGCATGTGCCCGTCGACTGGTGCGCGCCAAAGTTGCGCGGTGCCGAGCCCGAGCAGTTCCACCGCCTTGGTCCAGGAATAGTGCGCGGTGCCGGGCACGATCACCACCGGCGTGGTCTGGCCATGCAGCGACTGGAAGCCAGCCTGGCCGAGGTGCTCCAGGCGCGCTTCGCGCAGCAACTTCGCCGCCTGCCGGCGTTCCCCGGCCGTCGGCAGCCCGGCCACGGCGGCATCGATCGACTCTGCAAGGTTGAGCGCCTCGCCCACGAGCAGGTTGTGCAGGATCCACCCGTCCATCCCGGCCAGCTCGGCAAGCTGGGTGCCGGGAGCGGCGAGCTGGGGCATGGCGCGCAGCAGCGCTGCCGCGGCAGGCGCGTACATGCGTGCGGCACGCAGCAGCCACAGCGCCTCGTAGTTGGCGCTGGTGCCGCCTGAGCAGAGGTGGCCGTAGGCACCGTCGCCGCGTTGCGGGTCGGCATCCATGCCGAGCATGGTGGCGAGCTGGCGGCCGACCTCGATTTCCAGTTCCAGCGTCACCGGCGCCGCGTCGGCGCTGACGTTGTTGGGGTTGTAGAGCGTGGTCATGAGCTGCGCCAACAGGCCCGGCAGCAGCAGGTCGGACGCCATGTGGCCGACGTAGCGTGGCGAGAACAGCGGCGTGGAGCGCTTGAGATCGGCGCCGAGCCGGCGCAGCAGCTGCTCCATATGGGCGGCGATGGCGATGTAGCTCGGCTTCTGCCGGTCCATGGCCGATACCGTCGGTGCGTCTTCGGGGTGGAAGTTGCGCCGCCAGTAGACATTGTCGCGGAAGGCATCGAGCAGCAGGCGCTCGGCCAGCGCCTCATTGTCGCCGCTGGCGCCGAGGAACAGGGGAGCGAGGAAGTCGTGGTCGGATTCGTGCATGGCGGATGCCACCGGGTGCGACTCGGAAAGTGCCGTCAGTGTGGCAATCGCGCGCGGGGAATGCCTTGACCGGGATCAAACACGGCGGCACGGCCCAATTGCGAATGTTTCTGTGAAGAATGCGGCGGCCCCGGCGATTCGGGCGCGCCGGGGCCGCGGGTCCGGCCACTAGAGCACGGATTGCCTGGCCGCCAGGGAGTCCCGCGCAGGCTGCGGCCAGCGCGCAAGAATGGCGGCGCGGATGCCTTCGGCATCCAGACCGCATTCGGCCAGCAGTTCCTCGCGGCTGGCGTGCTCAAGGAAGGCGTCGGGCAGGCCGAGGTGCAGCACGGGGACGGCCAGGCCTTCACCGGCGAGGAATTCGCTGACGGCGGACCCGGCGCCGCCCCGAACGGCATTGTCCTCCAGGGTGACGAAGCCTTCGTGGCTGGCGGCCAGTTCGCGCAGCAGGGCCTCGTCCAGCGGCTTGACGAAGCGCATGTTGACCACGGTGGCATCGAGCTCGGCGCTAACCGTTTCGGCGGCGGCCAACGGCGCACCGAAGGCAAGCAGTGCCAGGCGACGACCGCGTCGACGCAGCTCGGCCTTGCCGATCGGCAGCGTGTCGAGGTCAGGTTCGATCGCCGCGCCCGGTCCGGTGCCACGCGGATAGCGCACTGCGGCGGGTCCTTCGTGCACAAAGCCGGTACTGAGCATGCGCCGGCACTCGGCCTCGTCGGCCGGGGCCATCACCACCATGTTGGGAATGCAGCGCAGGTAGCTGAGGTCGAAGCTCCCTGCATGCGTCGCACCGTCCGGTCCGACCACGCCTGCGCGATCCAGTGCGAACAGTACGTCGAGACCCTGCAGCGCGACATCATGGATGAGCTGGTCGTAGGCGCGCTGCAGGAAGGTGGAGTAGATCGCCACCACCGGTTTCATGCCTTCGCAGGCCATGCCGGCGGCGAGCGTCACCGAATGCTGCTCGGCGATGCCGACGTCGAAGTAGCGCTCGGGGAATTCCCTGGAGAAGCGTACCAGGCCGGAGCCCTCGCGCATCGCCGGGGTGATGCCGAGCAGGCGCCCGTCGGCTGCGGCCATGTCGCACAGCCAGTCGCCGAAGACCTGGGTGTAGGTGACTTTCCCGGCGGGCTTGCGGACCACGCCGGTGGCCGGGTCGAAGGGGCCGACCGCGTGATACTCGATCTGGTCTTCCTCGGCCTGCGGGTAGCCCTTGCCCTTGGTGGTGACGATGTGCAGCAATTGCGGACCCTTGAGTTGCTTCAGCGTCTTCAGGGTCTTCAGCAGCAGCGGCAGGTCGTGGCCATCGATGGGGCCGGTGTAGTGGAAGCCCATTTCCTCGAAAAGGGTCGAAGGCAGGGCCATCAGACCTTTCCAGTGCTCCTCCCAGCGCTTCAGGAAGCGGCCGAAGCGGGTGGTGCGCGGAAACAACCGCTTGCCGCCCTCGCGGATGGCGGTGTAACCGCGACCGGCCAGGAGCCGCGCGTACATGCGGGTGACGGCGCCGACGTTCTCGCTTATCGACATGCGGTTGTCGTTCAGCACCACCAGCATGTCCGGCTCGGGATCCATGCCGCCGCCATGGTTCAGCGCCTCGAAGGCCATACCGGCGGTCATCGCGCCATCGCCGATCACCGCGATCACCTTGCGCATGTCGCCCTGGCGCTGCAACGCCACCGCCATACCCAGCGCGGCCGAGATCGAAGTGGAGGAGTGGCCGACACCGAAGGTGTCGTACTCGCTCTCATCGCGCCTGGGAAATGGCGCCAGTCCATCCCGGGTCTTGATCGACTCGATGCGGTCGCGGCGTCCGCTGAGGATCTTGTGCGGGTAGCACTGGTGGCCGACATCCCAGACGATGCGGTCGGTGGGGGTGTCGTAGAGCCAGTGCAACGCCACCGTCAGTTCGATGACGCCCAGTCCGGCGCCAAAGTGGCCACCCGACTTCGACACCGACTCGACCAGGAACTCGCGCAGCTCACGCGCCACCTCGCCGAGTTCCTCCTCGGGGAAGGCACGCAGTTCGGCGGGTGTCGGAATGCGGGATAGCCGCGGATAGCGGGTGGCGTCGATCATGTGCGGTGGTGGACGGCGGACCGCCCATTATCGGCCGCGCATCATGGCAGCGGCAAGGCGCTGGTCTGGCGATTCGCGAAAAGAGCCGCCGGGGACCTTGCGTCCCCGACGGCAAGACCGGGCGACCATGATCGGGGCGGTCGCCCGGACAGGGGCCAATGCACGCGGAGGGCGATGCTGCGCGGGGTGGTCGGCGCTGGTGTAACGTGCGGCGACCACCGGTCTGCGACACCGCGGACGCCTCCGCGGGACTGGACGAGAGCGCCAGTCTCAGCTCAGCGCCTGCGCCTTGCTATCGGGCAGAGCCCCCAGCGGAAGGGCGGGAAAACACCCAGCCCGCCGCAGCGGGACGGTGGAGAGACTTGCGGGCCAGCCCGCTACTCCAGCAACCCCTTCTTGGCCGCGTAGCGCACCAGTTCGGCACTGTTGCGAAGGTCGAGCTTGGCCAGCACGTGGCCACGGTGGTTCTCGGCGGTCTTGGTGCTGATGTCGAGGCGGCGGGCGATTTCCTTGGTGGTCAGGCCTTCCGCCATCAGGTGGAAAACCTCGCGTTCGCGCGCCGTCAGGTTGCCATAGGGGTCGGCGATCTCGCGCTCCGGGTGCAGCACCTGTTCGGCCAGCACCTGCGCGGCATTCGGTCCGAAATGGCCGCGTCCGGCGTGCAGGTTGCGCACTGCCGCGAGCAGCTCTTCGGTGGCGCTGTCCTTGACCAGGTAGCCCGCCGCGCCGGCGCGCACCATGTGCAGCACGTACTCTTCCTCCTCGTGCATGGTCAGCACCAGGATGCGCGTCGACGGCAGCTCCGCGGCCAGTCGACGCACCACTTCGACGCCGGACAGGCGCGGCAGGGAGATGTCGATGATGGCCACGTCCGGGCGCAGCGCCAGCGCCTGTTGCAGTGCCTCGACACCGTCGGCGGCCTGTGCCACCACGGTGCACTCGCCGCTGCGCTCGATCACGGCGACCAGGCTTTCGCGGACCAGGGTGTGGTCGTCGGCAATCAGGACGCGGATCGGCTTCATGGCATGCGGTCCGCCACCGCGGTCATGGGAATCTGCAGGCGGATTTCGCAACCCTGGCCCGGCATGGAATTGATGTGCATGCTGCCATCATAGACGCGCACGCGGTCATGCAGGCTGCCCAGCCCGGTGCCGGCGCCGCCGCGCGCGGCGGCGCGCGCCTGGGCCGGGTCGAATCCGCGGCCATCGTCGCGGATCGACAGTACAAGGTGGCCGGACTCGCGCCACAGGTCGAGGCGTACCTGCCGCGCCTCCGCGTGCTTCAGGACATTGGCCAAGGCTTCCTGGGCGGCGCGAAACAGCAGGGTCGAAAGGTCGGCATCGAGTTCCAGCCCTTCAAGGTCGACGTGCACCGTGACGGCGGGGCCGCCCGCCTCGCCGATGCTGCGCGCCAACCAGCGCAGTGCAGGCGCCAGGCCGAGGTCGTCGAGGATCTGCGGCCTGAGCAGCCGCGACAGCTCGCGGGTCTCCTCGAGGATGCCGGCGCACAGCGTCAGCGCCGCGCGAAGGGCGTCGCCAATCTCCGCCGCCGGCCCGGCCTGCTCGGCAATGGCGGAAAGCCGATGCTTCAGCGCGGTCATCGACTGGCCGAGGCCATCGTGCAGTTCGCGCGCCAGCCGCCGGCGCTCGTCTTCCTGAACGCGGAACACGGAACGTGCCAGATGCTTGAACTGGCGCTGGCTGTCGGCCAGGCCCTCGAGCAGCCGCTGCTGTTGGCTGCGCAGGACATCCAGCCGGTCGGCGCCGGGCACAGTGGGGTCCAGGGTGAAGGGGTTCAGTATAGGCCCATCGGCATCCGCAACAAGGGTTTGTCCTGGCGCTGGGGGATTCCGCTCACGCCGTCTGGGGGTTTTCCCCTGCTGGACCCCGGGGGAACGCGCCATCGCATTCGATCCTTGCAGCACGGTATTGCCCTGCCCCCCCCCTGCGGTTGCTATATTGTGAATGCCGCCGAGCACAAAGTCGGCGGTTCGGTGCTGCTGCGCGCAGGGCAGGGACGGGTGAATGGGACGCGCGATGATGTCGAGTCGGGCCGCGGTTTCCTGGAATCAGACCCTCCCGCCCAAGGGCTGCGGCGCCGGTAGATCACTCGACCACTACGGAACTGGAGCAACAGGCGATGAAAATGAGGAGCTGCTTGGCCTTGGTGTTGGGCATGGTTGCAGCTTTCGGTGCGTTTGCATCGGACGGCAGCAAGACAGAGCGTTTTCGGGAGGGCATGAGGGACGCCGTGCGGTTGGACATGTTCATTGAGAATGGCGTGTTCATCGCGCAGCGCGGCAAGAATGTGGAACTGTCCTTGGATCTGGAGACCGGGTTAGCGACTGTCCGCGCTCCGGATGGGCTGGTCGTTGAAACCTCCATCGAACCGACGACCGACGCGGTTTTGGCTTTCCTTCGGCAGAACGAGCAGGCGATCATTTGGCTCGGTAGCTGGGACGTCTATGAGCGATTCAAGACGGGTGACATGGACGACACGTTTGTTCCAGCGTCCGCGCTCTGCAGTGCGGAGCTGAATAGGCTCACCATCGCCATCGCAAACGCCAGCCTGGCTTGCACGGGATCGAATTCGAGCCAGGAAGCATGCGAAGCGGCGATGAGCGAGGTTTGGGGGGCGCTTTGGGGGTTGATTGCGTGTATGGAAGCCGAACTCCAGCAGTAGTCGACTGGGGACTTAACCACTTACCGGGCGGCGCCACGCATCACAGGGGGGTGCGTGGCGCCGTACGTTGGCGATGCCACACGCGCCTTGAGGAGTGCGTGAGCAAGGCGTACACGGACAGCGTTCCGTTCCTGGCTTTCGTCGCCCCGCGGTTCGGATTGCCTCCATTGCGCAGCGCAGGGCCCCGATTCGACTTCCCGGCGCTCAGGTCGGCCGGCGGTCGCGTGGCAGATGGTTGACCAGGAACTCCATCTGGTCGGCCAGGATATTGCGGTTGGACAGGATCAGATGTTCCACCCAGCTCGGCCGGTAAGGTACGGCCAGCAGCGGCATGTTGGCCTGCGCCGGGGTGCGGCCGCCCTTCTTCACGTTGCAGGTGATGCAGGCGGTCACCACGTTCTGCCAGTGGTCGCGCCCACCCCGTGAGATCGGCACCACATGATCGCGGGTCAGCTCGCCGCGCGGGAAATGGCCGCCGCAGTACAGGCAGATCATGCGGTCGCGTGCGAACAGGGCGGGATTGGTGAGGCCCGGGGTGGGGTTGATGAACTTGGCGCGGGCGTGACCGCGGCTGGCCACGATCGGGTGCAGCTCGATGACGCTCTGCCGACCGCTGGCCCGGCAGTGACCGCCGTGAATGCGCAGACAGGGATCACCCAGCGTCCACGCGACCGCCTCGCGTACATACAGGCATACCGCGTCCTGCCACGAAATCCAGTCGAGAATCCGACCGTTCGCGTCCAGGGACAGGACGCGGGTGGAGTGGATGTCGTGAAGCATGGGCACCTCCTCCGACCTCGAAGTCGCGATGGGGATGCGTCGAGCATAGCCGAAAGCGTGCATGTGGCGCATGACGGGAGCGCCTAGGCATCAGTCGGGGCGTGAGGCCCGCCGCGCTTCCAGACGCGCCATCGCACGCTGCATCATCTCGACTTCGCCAAGAGCAATGAAAGTTTCCAGGTCGACGGACGCATCCTCGGATCGGCCGTAGGCGAGCGAGTCGCGTGAGTAGGCCGCGGTTGATTCCCGATGTTCGGCGAGACGCGCCTCTGCCGCGGCCGCGGCCGCGGCCGCGGGTGGCGCCAGTTCGGCGAGCAGGCTGAGGCCGATCACCCGGTCCAGCACGGTGTCGGCATGATCGGCCATCATGCGTGCCAGTCGACGGCAGGCGTCGGCCAATGCGGTGTCGCCGGCGGGCAGCGCCTCTCGGCAGAGCGTGCTCACTGGGCTGTAGCCGTCTGCCACGAGCATCGCAGCGTTCCACACCAACGTCGCGCGCAGCACATCCCCGTCGCGCAGGTTCTGCGTCGAGGGGTCCGCCATTGAAGTGTGGCTTGGCGGATCGTTGACGGTGGCCCAGGACTCCTCCTGCAGGGCGAGCAGTTCACCGAGTTCCTCGGGCGGTGGCCAGCGTCGTAGCGCGTTGTCGAGGATGCGCGCCAGACTGCGCGCTGGCGTCCGCCAGGTCGAGGCGCGCCCGCTGGCGATGAGCATGGCACGCGCATCTTCGTGGTCGCCGTACCGGTGCGCCTCATTGGCACGTCGCATCCAGTGGCGTGCGTTCGACGGCTCGAGTGCGGTCAGGCGCGCGGCAAGATCGGCGTCGGCGCAGCCCGCCGGATACGACACGGCCGACTGCCCCGGTCTCGGCTCGATGTGCCAAAGCCAAAGCCCGCAGGTGTGGTGCAGGATGGCGAGCAGGTCCGGGCGCAGCGCGGCTCCAGCCAGCGTATCAGCGAGCAGAGTTTGCGCGTCGATACCCGGCTCGCCAATCACGCCGAGCCCGGGCAGGGACAGCAACACGGCGGCGGCCACGCGGTGTTCCAGTTCGCTGCTGGTCGAGGCCTGGCGAACGAAATCGGCGAAGTAGCGACTTTGCGCCTCGGCAACGGCCTGTCCGATAGCGGCAAGCGTCTCGGATTGCGCCTGCTGCTCGCTCTCCCAGGTGGACACGGCATCGACCAACTCGGCGTCGTCCAACTCGGCCAGGGTGGCGGTCTCCGCTTCGGTGGCATTCATCACGCGCTCGATCACGGGATCGGCATCGCCAGCCGTGGCGCTGACGATCACCGTCAGCAGGATCGCAGCCAGCAATATGCGCATCGTGATGCTCCTTTGCCTTACGTCGCTCTATGGGGTTCCAGCCTAGCACCGGCAGAGTGCCGTTGTGCTAGTGCACATCGTCACGGACAAAGCCAACGGCACGGAAGCGGGACAGCGACAAGCCCGCATCTCTCACCACCGTCCAACATGGAGCCGGTTCCGGTCTTGAATCGGGAAGGGTCATGAGAACGGGCGCCTGGTTGCCACTCGGGTACGTCGTGGCGCGACAGGCGACGCGTCCGGGGTGACGCCATACCGGAAGGTATGGTGCAATGCGGGGTCATGAGCCTGCGCACCGCCTTCGTTGTCTTCGCCATCCTGCTGCTCGCCGCCTGTGCCGGCAGCGGCCCACCCAAGCGCATCCATCCGCCCGGCGCCAGCATCCAGGAGATCACCGTGCAGGCGGACGGAAGCTGGCGTGTGCTGCTGCGCGTGCACAGCTTTTCCACGGTGGCCACCCGCTTCCAGAACATTGCACTCGATCTCGCGCTCGATGGGGCGTCGGCGGGTCGGCTCAGCTACGACGACGCGCGCGATGTGCCAGGCCAGTCCGCCGAGATCTTCCGGCTGCGCCTGGTCCCCGCGGCCGAAGCGGTCGATGCACTGGCCGCTTTCAAGGCTTCCGGGCGCCGCAGTCTGGCCTGGACCCTGCACGGCGGAATCACCGTGGATGGACGTACCTATCGCAACGAGTACGCAGGTCGCCTGTCCCCGGCGCCCGGTCTGACCGACACCTATCGCTGAATTCACGGAGCCACCATGAACAGCTACACGCCACCGATGACCGACATCCGCTTCGTCCTGCATGAAGTGATCCGCGCCGAATCCACCTTCCAGGCGCTTGACGGCTGGGGCGAGATCAATCGTGAGCTGCTCGATGCGGTGCTGGAGGAATCCGGCCGATTCACCAGTCAGGTGCTGGCGCCTCTCAACCAGACCGGCGACGAGGAGGGCTGCCACTTCGACAAGGACTCCAGCAGCGTCACCACGCCAGCGGGCTTCAAGGAAGCGTTTCAGCAGTTTGTGGATAGCGGCTGGACCGGTCTGTGCGCGCCGCAGGCATTCGGCGGACAGGACATGCCGCTGACGCTCGGCGCAGCGGTCGAGGAGATGATCATCGCCGCCAATCTGTCCTGGAGCACCTACCCGCTGCTCTCGCACGGCGCCAAGGAGGCGCTTGTGCACCACGGCGAGGCCTGGCAGCAGGAGGTTTTCCTGAAACCCATCGTCGAAGGCCGCTGGACCGGCACCATGTGCCTCACGGAGCCGCACGCCGGCTCCGATCTCGGCCTGCTGCGCACCCGCGCCGAGCCCGTCGGCGACGATGCCTACGCGATCACCGGCACCAAGATCTTCATCACCGCCGGCGAGCACGACTTCACCGACAACATCGTCCATCTGGTGCTGGCGCGGCTGCCCGACGCACCGCCGGGGGTGAAGGGCATCAGCCTGTTCATCGTGCCCAAGTTCAGGGTGACGCGGGACGGCGTGATGGGCGAGCGCAATGCGGTGCGTGCCGGCTCCATCGAACACAAGATGGGGATCAAGGGCTCGGCCACCTGGCGCCGAGGGCTACCTGATCGGCGAGCCGCACCGCGGCCTGGTCGCCATGTTCACCATGATGAATACCGCGCGCCTGGGCGTCGGCCTGCAGGGACTGGGCTTGATGGAGCGCGCCTACCAGAACAGCCTGGCCTATGCCCGCGACCGCCTGCAGATGCGCTCGCTGTCGGGGCCCAAGCGTCCTGACAAGCCGGCCGATCCGATCATCGTGCACCCCGACGTGCGGCGCATGCTGCTCACCCAGAAAGCGCTGATCGAGGGCAGCCGCGCGCTCGGCATGTACGCTTACCTGCAGGCCGATCTGCGCGTGCGCGCCAGCGACGCGCAGGCGCGCAAGGATGCCAACGACCTGCTCGGCTTCCTCACGCCGATCGTCAAGGCCTGCCTCACCGAATGGTCGGTGGAGGGCACCTACCACGCCCTGCAGTGCTTCGGCGGTCACGGCTACATCCGCGAATGGGGCATGGAGCAGCTCGCCCGCGACGCGCGCATCACCACCATCTACGAGGGCACCACGCAGATCCAGGCGCTGGATCTGCTGGGGCGCAAGGTGATGCAGCTTCAGGGCGCGGGCCTGCGACTGCTGGCGGGCGAGATCAGCAGCTTCTGCAGTGGACAGCTCAAGGAGAACGAGCAGCTTCTGGAGTTCATCGCGCCGCTGGCGCAGGTGACGCAGGACTGGGTCAACCTGACCCAGGATCTGGCACAGAGCGGCATGAAGGACCCCGAGGAGATCGGCGCGGCTGCGGTGGATTACCTGTTCTATTCAGGTTACGTCGCCCTGGCCTACATGTTCGCGCGCATGGCTTCGGCCGTGGTCGATGCGGACTCCGGTCAGACCGAAGCTTTCCGCGAGGGCAAGCTCAGCACCGCGCGCTTCTACTACCAGCGCATTCTGCCGCGCATCCACGCGCACGTCGGCGCCATCCGCGCCGGCAGCGGCAGTCTGATGGCGATGCCGGAGGAGCAGTTCGCGATTTGACGGGAGCAGGGAGCAGGGAGCAGGGAGCAGGGAGCAGGGAGCAGGGAGCAGGGAGCAGCATCGAAGTGAAAGGATGGTCGCGCACGGGGTGCGCTCCTGCAGGACACGGCTCGCGTATTGGTTCGGATCCTTCCTGGCATTCCTTTGCGCCCTTTGCGGACAGCTCGCTTTCCGCTCAGGGCGCCTCGCCGTGGTGCGCCTGCTGCTCCAGGCGCAGTTTGAGCCCTTCATCGAGCTTGAGCTGGCGTGAAAGCTCGTCGAGATAGGCGCGCTCCATGAAGTTCTGCTCGTCGACGGTGAGCACGCTGGCGAGGTAGACCTCGGCGGCGAGCTCGGGCGTGTCGGCCCTGGCCGCGATTTCGGTCGGGTCGAGTGGCTTGGCCAGCTCGGCGCTCAACCATGCGCGCAAGGCCTCGCCCTCGCCCGACTTGGACAGTCCCTCCTCGATCAGTGCACGCTCGCGCTCGTCGATGTGGCCGTCGGCCTTGGCGGCGGCGACAATGGCGGCCAGCAGGACGCGGCTGTGGTGCTCCTGTTCCGGTGCCGCGATGCGGTCCACCGTTCGCGGCTCCGTGGTCGCGGCTGTGCCGGCCTTGTCGCCGCGCCAACTGGCGTAGGCCTTGTAGGCGAGAAAGCCAAGCGCGGCCAGGCCGCCTACGCGGCGGATGCTGCGGTTGCCAAGCAGCAGGCCGACGGCGCCTCCTGCCAGGGCGCCCTTGCCGAATCCGGTTGCACTGAGCTTGCCCTGTTCGTTGCGCTTGGCGAGGCCGCCTTTCTCCAGGCCGGACTGGGCGGTGCCGAGAAGATGGTCGAGAAAGCTTCGTGAACTCATGCGTCGACTCGATACCTGGGGAACGCCGAGCTTCGGCGATCGTCACGGACTGCGCAAGCGCCAGAAGTCGTGCAGGCTAGTAGCGCCAGGTAGCGCGCAGGTAGGCGTCACGGTCTACGCGTGCGCGCGCGGCAGCGCCTGGAACATCGAGTTCGCGGCGCCAGCGCCAGCGCGCGTCGACCGAAAACTGTGAGTGGATGCGCCACAGCCAGCGTACTTCGCCCAGTTCATCATTGTTTCGAAAGTCGCTCGACACCAGCCAGCCTGTCGGTACGCGCCCCCAGACCAGGCCCAGCGACTGCCGTCGTTCGGGACCTTCGACATCGAGTTCGACCTGCCAGGCGTTCCCACTGGCGCCGCGCTGGGTGTTGGGTGCGTGACCGATCTCGCCGCCGAGCAGAAGTCGGCTGCCGCCCTCGCCAAGTGGCCAGGCTGCGGTGGCACGCGCGGTGAGGGTGAGGTAGTCGTCGCGCGTCGGGTTGGACAGGCCGTCGCTGGCCAGCGCGCGCGGGTACCAATGCACGCCCGCCGAGCGCTGGATGAAGGGTCCCCAGCCGGCGCGCGAATCGATGCCGGCAAAGGCGGCGAGACGACTTCCGCTTGCGCTGAAATCCAGCGGTATCCTGTGCGCGCTGCCCGGTCCGCCGGAAGGCATGGACTGCAGTTGCAGGCGCAGCACGCTGCCTTCGCCGAGTGCGCGTTCCAGCCGCGCACCGTCGGTCCAGTGGATATCCAGATTGGGGCTGTCGTTCTGGCCGAGGCCCTTGCCGGTCAGCGTGGCGAGCGCATGCACGGTCTGGAAGCGGCCGACCTGCAGCGACCAGAGGCTGCCGGCGGGTCGCCAGCGCAGCCAGGCTTCGTCGAATACCGCGTCGCCGAATTCGGCGCCGTTGCGCCCGGGTGCGGCCCGACTCAACCAGAGCCGCGTCCTGTCCTGGTCGCTGGCGAAGCGGCCGGCCAGACGCACGCGGGCTTCAAGCGAGTCGCCGAACGCGCGCTGTACCGACACCCGCACGCGTGCGCGCAGCACCTCGTCATCGCTGCGCGTTGCATCGCGGTCGCTGCGCTCGCTCCAGGTTGCGGACACGCGCAGGTCGCCACCCAGACGCCAGCCCTCGCTCGCGTCAACGGGTTCAGACACGGTCGGCATCGCCGCGGCGGCCACCATCAACAGACGCAGGATCATGCCTGCAGCATAGCCGGGAATTCGCTGCGATCGGGTTGATGTGGATCAAGCAGCCGCGGAGCGACGCTGCTACCTTGGGTCGGGTCGATGTTTGGAGCAGGGCGGCATGATGGCGAAAGCACGCAGCAGCGAGTTCCGCATCCTTTCCCTGGCAGGGGGCGGCTATCTTGGCCTGTACACGGCTGAAGTGCTGGCGGCGGTCGAGGACCATGTCGGTGAGCCGCTGGCGCGGCGCTT
>DAOMOD010000103.1:3039-14289 GCA_035444205.1 Lysobacteraceae bacterium | reverse complement strand
GGGTGTCGTAGCTGCGCGTCACGGTGACCGGGATGCCGGCCACCGGAATCGACACCTCCTCGAAGCTGATCGCGAAGTGGCCGAGCTTCATTTCGCCGTCGACCGTTACCACGCGCGAATCGAAGGCGGTGTTGCCGCCGGCGTCCCAGGCCTGCAAGGCGATGACGTACTGGCCGTTCAGCAGCAGCGTCGGATCGAAGGTGGCGATGACGGCGTTGTCGAAAGCCTCGCTGCCCTCGGCCAGGGTCACGAAGTCGGCATCGCGGTCGTTGCGGTCGCGATAGGCCAGCTTCCACGCCACCAGATCGTCGTCGGCGATGCTGGCGACGATGGCGGTGGGTGCGGTCAGCACTTCCTCGTAGTCGGGCGTGTGCAGTTCGACCCGCGGCGGCGTGGCGCTGTCGGGGTCGAGCACGATGAAGGTCTCGATCACCGTGATGGTGTCGTGGCCGTCACTGACTTCGACCTCTACCGTGTGATTGCCCGGGGTCTCGGGGGCCGTCACCACGGCAGTGCCATCGGCGCCGACTTCGATCGGCGTTCCGTCAATGCTGGCCTCGATGGTTACCGCTCCGGCAGCACCCTCGACGATGATGGTGATGACCAGGCTCTCGCCCGGCGCCACCGGCTGCGGGCTGATGAGCACGTCGGCGCCGAGTTCGACATCGGCAGCCGCGACCTGGATGGTCCAGTGCTGCTGCACCCAGGCCTGGCCGTCGTCGACGCGCACGCTGGCGGCGACGCTGCCGGCGTCGGCCGGGGTCCAGGTGAGTACGCCATCGGCGTCCACACTCATGCCGTCCGGGCCGGCGGGCACGCTGTAGTTCAAGGCGTCGCCGTCGGCATCGAAGGCGTCCACCGCATAGCGGTACTCGCGCCCGACCTTGGCCTGCGTCGGCGGCTGGCTGACGATGGTCGGTGGGCGGTTGGTTCCCCCGCCACCGTCGTCCTGCACCTGCACGACGAAGCTCTGCGAGGCCACGCCGCCACGGCCGTCGGAGACCTCCAGAACCACGTCATGCTGGCCGACCTGCTCGGGCAGCGGCGTCCAGGTCAGCAGTCCGCTGGCGTGGCCGAGACTCATGCCGGCCGGCGCCTGTCGCAGCACATGGATCAGGCTGTCGCCGTCGGGATCGACGGCCTCGACCTGGTAGGTGTAGCTGCTGCCCAGCACCACCGAGCCCGGCGGCGTGGAGACGATGCTGGGCGGATGGTTGGTGCCGCCCGAGCCGTCCAGCACGGTCAAGGTGTAATTCTGCACGGCGTAACCGCCGCGACCGTCGTCGACGCGGACGGCCACCGCATGCGTGCCCACCTGCGCCAGCGACGGCGTGAAGTTGAGGCGGCCGCTGACGGCGTCCATGCTCATTCCGGCCGGGCCGTCGATCAGCGAATAGCTCAACGCATCGCCGTCCGGATCGGAGGCGACCACCTGGTAGATGTATTCCAACCCGACGGTGGCAGTAAAGCCCGGCGTGCTGTCGATGCTGGGCGGCTGGTTGTCGGGATCGGGTGCCTGCACCACGAGGTCCCAGGTCTGCACGGCGACGCCGCCGCGGCCGTCGATCACCTCGACGCGCACCGCGTGCGTGCCGACCTGCCCTTCTTCGGGCACCCAGCTCAGCAAACCGCTGAACTCGTTCAGCACCATGCCAGCCGGCGCCTCGGGCAACAGCACCGACAGCACATCGCCATCGGGGTCCTCGGCCTCGACCAGGTACTGGTAGAGCTGGCCGGCGAAGGCGGTGGTGGACGGGGTGGAGGTGATGACGGGGGGGCGGTTGAGCGGACCGACAACATCGATCTCAAACTGCTGTGTCGTCCCGGCACCAAGTCGATCCTCGGCACGCAACGCAACCGTGTGAACGCCAATCTGAGCAAGTTGCGGCATCCAGGAGACAACCCCTGTCGTGTCGTCCACGCTCATGCCGGTCGGCGCAGTGACCAGACTGTAACTGACCGGATCACCTTCAGGGTCGATTGCGTATGCCGCATAGCTGTACGGCTGACCTACCTCAGCCACGGTCACGGGTTCCGACACGAATTCTGGAGGATGGTTGTCGGCTATCCTCACTTGGTAGCTGCGCTCGACCACGGCTCCCGCCAGGTCGCTGACCTGCACGGTCACGAGGTGATCGCCACTCTGGGACGCCAACGGGGTCCAGACCAGCTGGCCACTCACCTCGTCGATATGCATCCCCTCCGGTGCTGCGACCAACCCGTATTGCAACGCGTCGCCGATATCGGGGTCGGTCGCGTACAGTTGCGCCTGCCAGGCCGATTCAGGCGCCCCGTGCGGCAGGGACTCTGTATGCAGCGTGGGTGGATCGTTACGGTCCGACACCGCGATGGAGAAGATCTGGGTATCGAACAATCCACCCGGATCGGTCACGCGAATCTGCGCGAGTCGGGCGAAAGTGATGTTATTTGCCTCGATACACTCGCCAACTAGACCTTCAGGGTCGATCTCCGCGCGCAGGTAATCGCCGAGCCCCGTGACGCTGTCGAGTGGGAGATCGATCTCGATGGCGACGTCCGCAGAGAGCGGTGGTACCGCCACCCGACCTACCAGGTTCCATGGGCCGCTCAGGTTCCCAGAATGGAACACCACCTCTGTATCTTCCTCAACCGGCGCCAGACCGCGATTTCGAACACGCACCCGAAGTACGGGTCCATGCTCTGCTGATGCCAGACGGAGATCGAACAGTGCGAGGTCGGGCAATGCCAGAGCCTCGCGGTCCGGGAAGGTGTTGAGCCGGAAGCTGTTGTGAGTGAGCCACCCCTTGGTCGGATGGAGCGGAACGCTACCGTCGTCGTTGATGTTGTCGATGTGGTAGGCGTGCTGGTTCCAGATCTTGCGCGTGGGTGCCCAGCTGTCGGTGGCCGATCCGATCGCGAACACGCCCCGACGGCCGTTGACAGCGTTCCCACCCACGAGGATGTTGGCCGATCCGTTTCCATCGATGTCAACGATCGTCGGATATTCTAGGGTCGTGCCCGAACCGATCGGCATCTTCAAGCGCACCGCGCCGGTGGCGCCATCGAACACGAACAGGTGAACCTCGTCGGCGTACACGACCTCGGCACGACCGTCACCCTCGAAATCGAAAACCGACGAGCCGGTCTGGTGCGAGGAGTGGTCCTGCACGGGCATAGACCACTTGATACTGCCATCGGCGTTGAAGACTACATAGCGACTGCTTCCGGCGACACCGATCTCTGGAATGCCGTCACCGTCCATGTCGGCAATCGTCGGCGGACCACCGTGTCCTCCTCCTGGCAATGTGCCGCTGCGCCACAAGAGCGTGCCGTCGTGGTCGATCAGATGAACCCGTCCGCCGGCCACCAACACGATCTCCGGATACGGGTCGTCATCGAAGTTGGCAACACCCGTGTAGCCGTCGGCGGTGGTCGGCACGTGCCAAAGAATGGTGCCGTCGTGGCGGTACACTGTGCGCCCGGCGATCACCTCCTGGAAGCCATCGCCGGTGACGTCAGCCACGCTCGGGATCAGCGCGTAGCCGCGGTTGCCGCCGTGATCGCCCGTACCGACCCAGCGCAGGGAACCGTCTGCGTTGTAAACGCGTCGGCCGTGTATGATTTCGGGCGTTCCGTCACCATCCAGGTCGGCGATCGTAAGTGCATCGCGTGGTATTCCATTCGAACCCGTTACGGTCGGCCCGGATGTCGGCACCCGCCACAGCTCGGTACCGTCGTGACGCACGGCAATCAGCTCGGTGCGCTGAGCCGAGGAGACACCCACAATCTCGACGTACCCGTCACCGGTGAGATCGGCCAGTGCGAGACTTCCGAGGGTAGACAAGCCATGTCCGCTGCTGGCCAGGATCTGCGATCCGTCAGCGCCACTGACGATGTTGAGCAGACCTCCCGATGACATGAAGACTGCATCAGGAATATCGCGATGGTCGATCACTCCGTCGCCGTTGTCGTCATTCATCTGTGCGACCGTGACCGGCCCGTAGACGTTGCGATCAGTTCCGCCACCCGGCTCGCGCTTCCAATGCCACTTGACCTCCGGATCGAATACGCCCGGCAGTCGACCGCGTCGACACATCCGGTTCTGAAGCTCGACTCCGCCGACCAAGCTGGCATCGCCGACCCATTCGGCCACGCCACTCGCAGCCCCTACCTCCATACCTACGGGCCGTGCATCCAACGACCATGTGAGGACATCGCCTACGTTGGGATCGACTGCTTCGGCCGGATAGCGGTAAAGCGCATCTTCCTCCACCGTGAACGGTGCTTGGCTGATGATCTGCGGCGGCAGGTTTACGCGCAGCACGCGTATCCGTACCACGGCCGGCTCGGAGTCGATCTCCCCGTCATGGGCGACAAATGAAAAACTGTCCTCGCCGTGGAAGTCGGGATTCGGCGTGTAGACGAGACTTGGCGACTCGCCGTTCAGGGATCCGTGCTGCGGCGCCTCGATGATGCGGAAGCTGAGCGGATCGCCGTCGGGGTCCTCGCCGGTCAGTTCGATGTCGAGGCTCTCACCCTGCAGCACTTCGAGCTGCTGGTCATGGGCGATGGGCGGCTGGTTGGTCTGGAACACCGTGATCGACACGGTGACCGGGGCGCTGTCGGCTTCGCCGTCGCTCACCCGAAAGGTGAATTGATCCGGGCCCACATAGCCCGGCGCGGGGGTGTAGGTCCAGTGGGCGCCCTCGCCTTCCAGGCTGCCGTGCGCGGGCTGGGTGAGGATTTCGAAGCTGAGCTCATCGCCATCGTAGTCGGTGCCGGTCAGCTCGATCGGCAGCGGCGTGTCGCGCGGCGTTTCGAGCTGCTGGTCGTGCGCGATCGGGGCGCGGTTGTAGCAGCGCGTGAAACCGACAAACTCGAAACTCAGCCAGCCCTGGCCGGTGAGGCGGTAGTCGATGAGACGGATGCGGGCGAAGCTGGCCACCCGGTAATCGAAGTTGTTGCCCTGGTTGCGACGCGCGTCGAAGGCGGGCACCGCGATTTCGGTATTGAGCAGCGCGTCCAGGTTGGCGCGTACCGCGGCGCTGTTGACGGTGCCGGGCGAACCCTGCGCCCAGTCGCCGACGCTCAGCAGAAAATCGTCGGGGTCGTCGGGGTTGATGTAGGTGTGGCTGTCGCCGGGCGGGATCAGACTTTGCGCCAGCGTCGGCGCGCTGGGGTGGCCGGTCCAGGTGAGCCAGTTGAAGTTGCCGGGGCCGGTGCCGCGCGGCATCTGTTCGAACACGGTGCCGGGCTCGGCATCGATGAGCAGTTCGTGCGGCAGCGCAATCGGGTACAGGCCGCAGATATCGCCCTCGCCCACGGCGCGGAAGGGGACATGGTTGAGCTGCATCGAGCCGTGCCACGACTTCGCCATCACGCTGCCGTGCACCACGCCCTGCGGGTTCGCCACGTGCGCATGCGGGGCAAGGATGCTGCCCTGCACGGCAATCCCTGCCAGCGTCAATGTCTGCGCCTGGTGGAAATTGAACAGCACGCGCTGACGGTGCGCGGCAAGCGACTCCAGGCTCATGTTCGTCAGCCCGGCCTCGCTCCCGTCGATGTTGAAGATCACGGTGGCGCCGGCCGGGATGCAGTCGACCTCGAAGGTGTGGGCCTCGAGTACCTGCGCGCCGTTGAGTTCGAACACCTGCCAGGCGCTTTCGCAGTCCCCCTGCAGATGCAGACCACCCCACTGCCACTCAAAGCTGCCATTGGCAGTCAACGTGGCCAGGTGCTGGCTGGTCGCGCGCAGGCGAATGCCCTGCAGGGCAAAGTCGAAGGGCAGTTCGGCGTATTCGGCGAGGCTTTGGTCGGCGCCCAGACCCTCGATCACCGGCGCGCCAACACCGGCTGCGCTGCCACCGACCACAATGTCGCCTCGGTACACGCGGCCGCTCGGAAACACGAGATCACCACCGGCGATGAGAGACGGTCCCGTGAACCCGGCATGCAGGCGTTCGCCAACCGAGTAGCTGTCGAGCGCGACATCGCCGCCCGCCGCAAGCGCCCCTTCGGTGTCGGAGCTCGGTGCGCTGAAATGTTCGAGGAAGAAGCCGTTGAAGCGGCGTGCCCGACCAAGATCGATGGCCACCGGCAGCAGACCACTGGCCGACTTGGCAGTGACCTCGGGCGGGACATCGTCACCACCAAGTACGGTCGCGGGCGCGACCAGGGACAGCACAGCAAGCAGCGGCAGCAGGGCCGCCCGTTCGAACACGCGCATCGCAACAACTCCCCTTGGGAGGTCACCTGCGAGCACGCGTTCAAAATCCGGCTCAAGCCGGCCCTCGACCCTGCGCCTTGCGGCGACTTGTCCCATCGATTCGTGCGTCCCGAGGCGGGACGCGATTCTCCAGAAGCTCAACCCCCACGGGCCGCCTCCCGGCCCGAACGGGGGCGGAGTATACGAATGGTGGACGGCGTTGCAAGCGATCATTGAACGCCTGGGTCACTGCTTGGTGCGGGATGGATGGGGCTTTTGCCGATTTCACAAAGGCTTGTGATGATATGTTGAGGTGATTTGAGAGCTTGAAGGTTTCGCACCTGCCGGGAGGCGGGTCCGGTTGGAGCGAAGCGCCACAACAAGCTCGAACCCTCACCGGCTGCCCTGGTGCCAGGCTCAGCTTCACCTCGCCAAGCAACCCCCGGCCCTCGCGTTGGCGCTCGGGCGTTCGGCGGCGCACGAGCCAGTGGCTCGCGAGATGCGCCGACTCACCCCGGCGGGAGAGGGGAGATTGCGGAAGGCCCTTGACCGCCGGGAGTGTGTGGAGGCGGCCGGGGTGTGGCGTGGGCGTGAAAGGAGGGTTACGCACAGGGTGCTCTCCAGCAGGACGCACGGCTTAGGTAGGAGCCCACTTTGTGGGCGACACGGGCGTGACATCGGTGCGCCGGGATGATCGCGGCTTTCGCCGCTCCTACAGGGCGCATTGAAGCCTTGGGTAGGAGCGGCGAAAGCCGCGATGTGCGCTCCGGATGGGTGGCGTTGACGTGGGAGGGCGAGTCCATACATGGGAGCCCATCGGGTGGGCGACCCGGGTGCGGCATCGATGCGACGGGACGGTCGCGGCTTTCGCCGCTCCTACAGGGCGCATTGAAGCCTTGGGTAGGAGCGGCGAAAGCCGCGATGTGCGCTCCGGATGGGTGGCGTTGACGTGGGAGGGCGAGTCCATACATGGGAGCCCATCGGGTGGGCGACCCGGGTGCGGCATCGATGCGACGGGACGGTCGCGGCTTTCGCCGCTCCTGCAGGGGAAACACGCAGGGCGGCGTCGCCATGCCGCCGTTCCGAGGGCGACGCTATGCGCGGGCCTTGGCAAGCGCCTGCTGCAGGTCGGCGATCAGGATCTCCGCGGGTTCCAGGCCGATCGACAGACGCACCAGGTTGAGCGGCAGCGTGGTTCGGGCCCTGGCGTAGTTCTCGCTGTCGAACAGGGCGCACACCGGCCAGGCCAGCGATTCGTGGCCGCCCCAGGAGCAGGTCAGCAGGAACCGTTGCAGGGCATTGCAGAACCTCTCGGCGGCTTCCGGGCCGCCGCCGATCTCGACCGAGAGCAATCCGCTGTGGCGCTTGAGTTGGCGGCTGCTCAATGCGCGCTGGGGGTCATCCTCGCTGCCGGGCAGATACACGCGGTCGATTCCCGGGTGCCTGCGCAACCAGTCGGCCACCGCGGCCGCGGTGGTGGCGGCACGCTCCAGCCTGATGGGAAGCGTGCGCAGGCCGCGTATTGCCAGCGAGGCGTCGTGGGGCGACATGATGGCGCCAAGCGTCATGTACGGGCCGCGGAAGATGCGCCGGATCAGCGCCGAGGTGCCGCAGACGCAGCCCCCGACCACGTCGCTGTGGCCATTCAGATACTTGGTGAGCGTGTGCACCACCAGATCGATGCCATGCGCAATCGGTTGCTGGTACAGCGGCGTGGCATAGCTGTTGTCGCAGATCGTGGTGAGGCCGCGCGCCTTGGCCAGCGCCGCCACGGCGGCCAGATCCTGCTGCTCGAAGGTCCACGAGTTCGGACTCTCCAGCACGATCAGCCGGGTACGCCCGGTCAGCGCCGCCTCGACCGCGGCAGGTTCCCGCGCATCGACAAAAGTGGTCTCGACTGCGAAGCGCGGCAGCAGGTCTCGAAGCAGCGCACGCGTCCAACTGTAGGGCTTGTCCACGCACACCACGTGGTCGCCGGCACTCACCAGGGCGATCACCGCGGCGGCCATGGCGCCGCTGCCGGAACCGAATACCAGGGCGTCCTCGGCGCCTTCCAGCGCCGCCAGCTTCCTTCTCAGGATATCGACGGTGGGATTGTGGCCGCGTGTGTAGAAAGGATGTTCCAGCTCGTCCTTCAGCACCACACGCAGGCTGGCCACGTCGGGGTAGGCGAACATGCTCGACTGGTACACCGGTGGCGCCACTGCGCCGGCATGGCGCTCGCGGTTCTCGCCCAGATGGTTGAGGATCCAGTAGAGATCGTCGCTCACGTCAGCGTGGCCATATGCTGGCGCAGGGCGTCGGCAATTTCGGGATCGTCGAGCGCATAGCGCAGCGTCGCCTGGACCATGCCCAGCTTGCTGCCACAGTCGTAGCGCTGGCCGTGAAAGCGGTAGCTGAAGACCGGCTCCGCGACGGCGAGGCGGGCGATGGCGTCGGTGAGCTGGATTTCGCCTCCCGCTCCGGGAGACTGCGTGGCCAGCAGCTCGAAGATGCGCGCATTGAGCACGTAGCGTCCGACCACGCCCAGCGTGGAGGGGGCATCGTCGGGCTGCGGCTTCTCCACCAGGCCGCGAATACGGCCGACGCGCTCGTCGATGGTGTCGATCTCGGCAATGCCGTAGCTGGCGGTGTGTTCGCGCGGCACGTCCTGCACGGCCACCACGCTTCCGCCATGCGCCGTGGCGACGTCGGCCATCTGCGCCAGGCAGGGTTTTTCCGGTGCGTACACCAGGTCGTCGCATAGCAGTACGGCAAAGGGATCGTCGCCGATCACGGCCCGGGCGCACAGCACGGCATGACCCAGGCCCAGCGCCTCGGCCTGGGTGACGAACACGCAGGACACGCCTCTCGGCAGCATTCCGGTGGCGCGCTCCAGCAATGCCGACTTGCCGGCCGCCGCCAGCTTGGCCTCGAGTTCGTAGGCCTTGTCGAAGTGATCGGCAATGGGGTGGTTGTAGCGGTTGGTGACGAACACCAGGGTGTCGCAGCCGGCCGCAACCGCCTCTTCCACCGCGTACTGCACCAGCGGCTTGTCGACGATCGGCAGCATTTCCTTGGGCACCGCCTTGGTCGCCGGCAGGAAGCGCGTGCCGAGACCCGCGACCGGGAAGACCGCCTTGCGAATATGCTTCATGCCGCCCTACCCCGCAACGCGGTGAATGCTGGTCACGCGGCCTGCGCTCTCCTCGCGGGGCGAATGGAACTCCGGCACCAGTTGGCGCAGCACCTCGAGCAGGCGTGCCTCGTCGTAGCTGCGTACGGCGGCATGGGTTTGCCGCAACAGGGCATCCAGGTCGCCGTCGAACGGTGCGCGCGGACTGGCCAGGTAGATCTTGCTGTGCCGCGTCTGCTGGTAGCGCTCGTGCTCGTGGAACAACTCCTCGAACAGTTTCTCTCCGGGGCGAAGTCCCGTGTACACGATGGCGATGTCCTTGTCCGGTACCTTGCCGGCCAGGCGGATCATCTGTTCGGCCAGGTAGTGGATGCGCACCGGTTCGCCCATGTCCAGCGCGAAGATCTCGCCGCCTTCGCCCAGCACCGCGGCCTGCAGGATGAGCTGGCAGGCTTCGGGGATGGTCATGAAGTAGCGTGCGATCTCGGGGTGGGTCACGGTCACCGGGCCGCCGGCTGCGATCTGCTCGCGGAACAGTGGCACCACGCTCCCCGCCGAATCAAGCACGTTGCCGAAACGCACGGTGATGAAGCGGGTGGCGTCGCTGGCCTCGCTGGCCAGGCGCTGGCAGACGCGCTCGGCGGCGCGCTTGCTGGCGCCCATCACGTTGGCCGGGTTGACCGCCTTGTCGGTGGAAATCAACACGAAGGTATCGACTCCGTGGCGCATGGCCGCGCGACCCATGCTCTCGGTTCCGAGCACGTTGTTGCGCACCGCTTCACGCGCGTGGCTCTCCAGCAGCGGCACATGCTTGTAGGCCGCAGCATGGAACACCACTTGAGCGCGCGACAGGTCGAGCACGTGTTCGCAGGCGCCGGAATCGCAAACGTCCCCCAGCACCGGGTGAAACAGCAGTTCCGGGAAGTCGCGCTGAAGCTCCTGGCCGATGCGGTACAGGTTGTATTCCGACCGCTCAAGGACGGTCAGCGATTCGGCACCCAGGCGCGCCACCTGGCGACACAGCTCGGCGCCGATGGAACCGCCGCCGCCGGTCACCAGCACGCGTCGGCCGGAAAGTCCGGTGCGAACCGCGGTCCAGTCGAGCAGCACCGGATCACGTCCGAGCAGGTCCTCGATGGCCACTTCCTTGAGCTGGTTGAAGCTCAGGTGCCCGGCGACCACGTCCTGCAGACGCGGTACCGTGCGGAACGCCAGTCCGGTCTCCTCGCAAGCCTCGACCACACGCTGCATCTGTTGATTGCTGGCCGAGGGCATGGCGATCAGCAGCATCTCGGCAGCGGTTTCCGAGGCGATATCGCCGAGCTGCTCCAGGCTGCCCAGCACCGGAATGCCGTGCAGTTTGGCGCCGCGCAGGCTGCGGTTGTCGTCGAGCAGGCCGACGATGTGGTAGTGGCGATCCTGGCGCAGATCACGCACCAGCGCCTCGCCGGCGCGTCCGGCACCGAGCACCAGCACGCGCTTGGACGGGGCGAGCTGGCTGAAGTCGAGCCGGCTGTCCTTCCAGTAGCGATACAGAAGCCGCGGTGCACCCAGAAGCACCGACAGCAGGACCGGATACATCAGCAGCACCGAGCGCGGCACGCCCTCGAGGCGATTGAACAGGAACAGGCCGAGCGCAATGCCGAGCGCGCCAATGACGGCCGCACGCATGATGTTGAACAGGTCGGGCAGGCTGGCGAAGCGCCACAGCCCGCGGTACAGGCCGGTCCACCACAGCACCAGACCCTGGGCGCCGAGCACGATCCACATCTCCGGCGGGAACACCGACAGCGGTGGCGGTTCCGGCCAGAAATGGTAGCGTGCCACCGTGGCCAGCATCCACGCCGCCCACACCATGGACAGGTCGTGGGCCACCACGGCAAGGCGCGGGTGGATGCCGGCAATCCAGGCACGAACGCGACGGCCCATGTCAGCCCGCCCTTGCCCTTAC
>DAOMOD010000103.1:0-3002 GCA_035444205.1 Lysobacteraceae bacterium | reverse complement strand
CAAGGCGCGCGCCCCAACCCAGGCGGCCAGGGCAAGCCCGTAGACGCCGATGGTCAATGCCGGCTGCCACTCGGGACGATGCATCGCAAGGAGCATGAGCGGGGACACCAGGAGAATATTCCAGGCCATGTAGGCAGCGGCGACTTCGAGATGCGAAAGACCCGAGCGGATCAGCCACTGGTAGGTATGTTCGCGGTGCGCAGTATACCAACGGCGTCCACGCCACATGCGCCAGGCCAGCGTGCAGGCGGCGTCGGCCAGAAACGCCGAAACCAGAATCAGCGCCTGCCAGACCGTGATGACCTCGCCTGCGATCAGGGCCACGCCGGCCACGCCCAGGCAGAAGCCAAGGCTGGTGCTGCCGACGTCGCCGAGGAATATCCGCGCGCGGGGCACGTTGAACGGCAGGAAGCCGAGACAGGCGCAGGCCAGGAGCAGGCACCACAGCGCCCAGTCCAGTTGGCTCGCGGCGCCGGCCAGAAGCATCCCGGCGGTTGCCAGGAAGATGCCCTGAAGGGTGGCCATGCCGTTGCTTCCGTCCATGAAGTTCATGACGTTGGTCGAGCCGACTACCCCCAAGATCGCCAACACAGCGAACACCAGTCCCGCCTCCAGACCGGACAGCGCCGCGACCGCCGCCAGCGCCGCGACGACCTGCACCAGCAGACGCGGAAACACCGGCAGGCCACGATGGTCGTCGATCCAGCCGGCCATGCCGATTGCGGCCACCGGCAGGGTCAGCCACAGCATGCGCTCGAACGGCAGCGGCCACACCATCCACAATCCAAGGAACGCAACGGCGAGGATGCCGATGCCTCCGCCGCGCGGCGTAGGCTGGTGATGCGAGCGGCGTTGCCCCGGCAGATCAAGCAGACCACGTCGGCGTGCGTAGATGAGTGCGATGCCGGTGGCCGATGCGGAAAGCACGATGGCGCCGAATGCCGCCGCCATCAGCATGAAGCCGTGGGCGGGTTCGAGCGGCAGCGGCATGACGACGCCTATTCGGCCGCCACACCCTGGATCGGCTTGACCGAATTCCAGGTCTTGCAGCTCGGGCATTGCCAGTGGTGTGCGCGCGCGCCGAAGCCGCAACGGTGACAGCGATACATGGGCTTGCCGGCGAGCAGCTTGGTACTCAGATCGCGCAGTATTCCCAGACTGTCGCGTGCCTCGGGGGCCGCGCTGTCGAGGCTGGTTTCGATCAACGCCGCCAGGCCACGCACCGAGGGGCGCGCCTTGAGCTGCTCGGTCAGAAACGCAGCCGCCGGTTGCCGGCCTTCCTGTTCTTCGATCACCCGGTACAGCGCCAGCACGGCGGAAATGCCCTGGTGGCTTCGCACCAGGCCCTCCAGCCAGCGGCGTGCGCCCTGCATGTCACCCAGTTGCTGGTGGCAGTCGAGCACCGGACCGAGGATCTCCGGCACGTAGTCCGGATCGAGATCGGGCACCTGCGAAAAAGCAGAGATGGCGCCGGCCGGGTCCTGACTGTCGAGACAAAGATGGCCTTCAATGATACGAGCGCGCACGCACTCGCTGTCGTGCACCAGAGCGTGGTCGAGCTGGCGCCGTGCGGCGGCCATATCGCCTGCCGCGCGCGCAGCTTCGGACAGCTCGCAGTGAAACTGGGCGATCATGTCGCCCATGTTCGCGCCGGTCGCCTTCTGCAGGCGACGTGCGTGCTCGATCGCCTTGGGCCAGTCGCGCTCCTGCTGGTAGATGGCGATCAGGTGACGCAGCGCCTGCGGCGCGTGCGCGTTGATCGCCACCAGGTCGGACAGCAGGTTCTCGGCGCGATCGAGCAAGCCCGCGCGCATGTAGTCCTCGCCCAGCTCCAGCAGCGCGGTGGTCTTCTGCTCGGCACTCAGCGTGGGACGTGCGATCAGGTTCTGGTGCAGGCGGATGGCGCGATCGACCTCGCCGCGCCGGCGGAACAGATTGCCGAGGGCAAGCTGGGTCTCGACCGCACCGCTGTCCAGCTCGGCGATTTCCAGGAATACCTCGATGGCCTTGTCGGGTTGCTCGTTGAGCAGGTAGTTGAGGCCACGGAAGTAGCTGCTGCTCAGCTCGGATACGCGTGCGCCGCTGCTCTTCTCGCTGCCCCGTCTGGCCAGGTACCAGCCGGACGCCGCGGCCACCGGAAGCAGCAGCCATAGCAGGTAGTCCGCCATCGGGAGTCAGTCGGTGCTGCCGTGGACGCGTTCGGCGCGCCTGAGGCGTCCGCCCATGGGCAGCACCACGGTCAACCACAGGCACAGGCCGCCTGCCAGCGCGCCCACCGCCAGCACGCCGAGCAGCAGCACGCCAAGGGGCGCGCTGAACTGGATCGCGTAAAGATCGACCTCGACCCAACTGGCGTTGAGACTGCCGAACAGAATGCCGGCCAGGGCGAACAGGATGGCAAGGGGTATGACGATCAGCCGCATGCGCGAAGCATGACTTGGCCGAAGCGACAACTCAAGAAGCGGGTTCCTGGGATGCGTGGTTGTTGACGCGCTCGCGCAGTTCCTTGCCGGGCTTGAAATGCGGTACATACTTGCCGGGAAGGGCCACGGCCTCGCCGGTCTTGGGATTGCGGCCGATGCGCGGCGGCCGGTAATGCAGGGAGAAACTGCCGAAGCCGCGGATTTCGATGCGATCGCCGGAGGCGAGCGCCCGGCTCATGTGTTCCAGCAGACCCTTCACGGCGAGTTCGACGTCGGCAAAGGCCAGATGCGGCTGCCGCCGCGCCAGCGCTTCGATCAGTTCGGACTTGGTCATCGCCATGCACTGCTCTCCCCAGGGCAATGGTGGCCGGCTTGCACCGGCCACCGACACGCATACAGCTTACTCGGACTTGTTGCCGAGTTGTTCCTTGAGCAGCGCACCCAGGTTGGTTGTTCCGGACGCGGCGTTCTGATACTCGCCAAGAACCTCCTGGAGTTCGGCCTCATCCTTGCCGCGAATGGACAGCTGCAGGGTGCGACCCTTGCGGTCCATGCCCACGAACTTGGCCTCGACCTCGT
>DAOMOD010000102.1:0-14408 GCA_035444205.1 Lysobacteraceae bacterium | reverse complement strand
CTCCTACCCAAGCGCAGCCCTGCAGGAGGGGCTTCAGCCCCGACACGGGCATCGCCACGAAGCGAACGGACGGTCGCGGCTGAAGCCGCACCGGATTCACCCAGCGAGCGCCTGCGCCAGGTCCGCGCGCAGGTCCTCCACATCCTCGATGCCGACCGATAGCCGCACCAGCGCATCGCTGATGCCAAGCCGCGCGCGGATGTCCTCGGGGACCGAGGCGTGGGTCATCACCGCCGGGTGATTGGCCAGGCTCTCGACGCCACCCAGGCTTTCGGCCAGGGTGAACAGGCGCACCCGTTCGAGCATGCCCTTGGCGCCCAGGAAACCACCCTTGACCACCAGCGAGACGATGCCGCCATAGCCCTTCATCTGGCGCGTGGCGAGCGCGTGCTGCGGATGCGACGGCAGACCGGGATAGATGACCTTCTCCACCGCCGGGTGCTTCGCCAGCCACTCGGCCAGGCTTTGCGCGTTGTCGCAATGCGCGCGCATGCGCAGGCTCAGCGTCTTCAGCCCGCGCAGGGCAAGGAAGCTGTCGAAGGGGCCCTGCACACCGCCGACTGCGTTCTGCAGGAAGGTGATCTGCTCGGCAAGTTCGGCATCGTCGCCCACCACCAGCACGCCGCCGACCATGTCGGAATGGCCGTTCAGGAACTTGGTGGCCGAGTGCATGACCAGGTGCGCGCCAAGATCGAGCGGCTTCTGCAGCATCGGCGAAGCGAAGGTGTTGTCCACCGCCAGTCGAATGTTGCGCTTGCGACAGAGCGCCGCCAGCCACTCGAGATCGACGATCTTGAGCATCGGGTTGGTCGGCGTTTCCGCCCAGATCAACCGCGTGTTGGGCTGGATGGCGGCCGCCACGGCGGTGTGGTCGGTCAGATCGACAAAGCTGAACTCCAGGTTCGCCGAGCGCCTGCGCACGCGCTCGAACAGCCGATAGGTACCGCCGTACACGTCATCCATGCAGATGACGTGGCTGCCCGAGTCCAGGGCATCGAGCACGGTGGCGGTGGCGGCCAGCCCCGAGGCGAAAGCGTAACCGTGCGTGCCGCCTTCCAGCCCGGCGATGCAGCGCTCGTAGGCGAAGCGCGTTGGGTTGTGGCTGCGCGAATACTCGTAACCCTGATGCACGCCCGGGCTCTTCTGGGCGTAGGTGCTGGTGGCGTAGATCGGCGGCATCACCGCGCCGGTACTGGGGTCGGGCGCCTGGCCGGCGTGGATGCACAGCGTGGCAGGGCGCAGGTCGGCGTGGTCGGTCATGGCGTGGTTCGGCGGACGGAGTGGTTGCGCATTATCGCGGCATGCCGGGTGGGGTGGTAGCCATCGGCCATCAGCGGTCGACGATCGGGGGAGAGGCGTGGTACCTGCACCGTGGCTGGCATCCGGGACACCGCGACTGGGACGGGGTGGGACCGCTCGCGGCTCTCGCCGCTCCCAGGCGCGCATCCACAAGGAGCCCACTCGTGGGCGACCATCCCGTTGCTTCGATGCTGCGCCCCGGTCGCCCACAAGGTGGGCTCCCACGACGGACGTGCGCGATGTAGGAGCGCACCTTGTGCGCGACCGTCCCATTGCATCGATGCCGCCCCCTGTCGCCCACGAGGTGGGCTCCTGCGAGAGCCATGTCCCGCGTAGGCGTGGCGAAAGCTCACAGCTGATGGCTCGCGTGGCCGATGGTCCCGCCTACTGCACCCGCCTCCTCAGGAAATTCAGCAGGTCGATGCGGGTGATCAGGCCGAGGAATTTCTCACCGTCCATGACGATGGCGACGTGGCCGCGGTCGAACACCGGCAGCAGCGATTCGATCGGCGATTTCACATCGAGGCGATCGAGCTTGGACACCATGGCAGTGGAGACCGGGTCGCGGAAACGCGCTTCCTCGCCGTAGACGTGCATCAGCACGTCGGACTCGTCGAGGATGCCGACGATGCGGTCGCCGTCCATCACCGGAAGCTGGCTCACGTCGTAGAGCTTCATGCGCTGGTAGGCGGTGACCAGGAGGTCGGTCGGCGCCACCACCACCGTATCGCGTTGGGCATAGGGGCGCACGATCAGGTCGCGCAGGTCGCCGAAGGTCTCGCGTTCGAGGAAGCCGTTATCCAGCATCCAGTAGTCGTTGTACATCTTCGACAGGTACTTGTTGCCGGTGTCGCAGACGAAGGCCAGCACCCGCTTGGGGCTCGTCTGCTCGCGGCAGTACTTGAGTGCGGCGGCCAGGATGGTGCCACTGGAGGAGCCACCGAGAATGCCCTCGCACTTCAACAGCTCGCGACCGGCGAGAAAACTCTCCTTGTCGCTGATGGCATAGGCCTTCTTCACGCGAGTGAAGTCGGAAATCACCGGCAGGAAATCCTCGCCGATTCCCTCCACCATCCAGCTTCCCGACTTTTCGCTCAGCGTGCCCTCATTGATGTATTCGGCGAGGATCGAACCCACCGGGTCGGCCAGCACCAGTTCAAGATCGGGCGCCACCTTGGAAAAGTAGCGCGACAGGCCTGTCATGGTGCCGGAGGAGCCACAACCGAAGACAATGGCGTCGAGCGTGCCGTCCATCTGTGCCCAGATCTCCGGGCCGGTGCCCTCCTCGTGGGCGCGCGGGTTGTCGGGGTTGCCGAACTGGTTGATGAAATAGGCACCCTGCGTTTCGCGGGCGATGCTCTCGGCCAGGTCCTGGTAGTAGGCCGGATGACCCTTGGCGACATCGGAGCGGGTCAGTACTACCTCAGCTCCCATCGCCTTGAGATTGAAGATCTTCTCCCGGCTCATCTTGTCGGGGACCACCAGAATCAGCTTGTAGCCCTTCTGCTGGGCGACCAGGGCCAGCCCGATACCGGTGTTGCCGGCGGTGCCCTCGACCAGAGTGTCGCCGGGCCTGATCCTGCCGGCCTTCTCGGCGGCTTCGATCATGGTCAGGCCTATGCGGTCCTTGATGGACCCGCCAGGATTCTGCGATTCCAGCTTGAGATACAGCTCGCAGGAGCCACAGTCGAGTCGCTGGGCCTTGATCACCGGCGTGTCGCCGATGATCTCGAGAACGCTTTGATGGACGGGCATGGTCAAGGAATCGTGGCCGCGAAGCCCGCCATGATACCCAACGCAAACGGGCCCGACTTGGCGGGCCCGTTTCAGTCGCGTTCTGGGGTGCGCGTCAGTGTGCGCTGCCGTTGAGCGACTCGAACATGTGGGTGAGCTTGTCCTTGGCCCAGAGCTTCTCTTTCTTCATGCGCAGCAAGGTAATGTCATCCAGGGGCAAGACGCCGATTTCGGCATCGTGCACCTGCTTGTCGAGCTCCCGGTGCCGCATGTACAGGTTGCGGAACTCCGAGTCGCTCTGCATAAGTGCTTCGATCTCTTTCTGCTGGTTTTCGAACATCAGCCGACCTCCTCATCTTGCGGGGCGCGCACGCGGCGGGCCGCGCCGGCGATGCGGGCACGGTGTCGGTACGCGGGGGTTTGCGGGATGCAGGCGGGATGGGCAGGCTCACTCGCACTTCCCCGTCCCGCCAGAAAAGGCGGAACGGCGGCTTCCTCGGGTACGAATGCTGCGCTCATCAGGCCTGTCGTCGAGGGCCACGCGCGGATATCACGCATGGGACTCCGACCCTACTCCTGTCCGTCCAGCTTGGCAATATGCCCCGTCGGGAAAGCCGGGAAGTACGCTCAACCCATTGATTGCAAAGCAATCAACGGTCGGTTTCGACGACGATCTCGACGCGCCGGTTTCGTGCCCGCCCTTCGGCGGTGTCGTTGCCGGCGACCGGGAAATCCTGCCCCAGCCCGCGCGCCTCCATGCGCCCGGCGTCCACCCCCTCCTCGATCAGTGCGCGCCGCACCGCTTCGGCACGACGCTGGCTCAGCACCTGGTTGGCATCGCGGCTGCCGGTGGAATCGGTATGGCCCTCGATGCGCACACGGCGTCCCGGGTGCTCCGCCAGGAACTCCACCACGCGGCCGAGATTGGCCCGTGCCTCGGCACGCAGGCTGGACTGCCCGGGTGCGAACACGGTTTCGCCCAGGGTCATCACCAGGCCGCGATCTTCCTCCTCGGCCACCAGGCTCTGCAGCTGAATGCGCAACGAGTCCGCGGCCGCGGTGGCCAGGTCGGCTTCCCGGCGGGCGGCGGTGGCCTCGCGCTGCTGCGCCTCGGCCACGCGCCGGGCCTGCTCGGCGTCGCGCCGCGCACGCTCGGCTTCGGCCGACAGCTCTTCCCCTCGCTCGCGCGCGGCGCGGGCCTCCTCGCGCATGCGATCGGCTTCCTCGGCCCGCGCCAGGCTTTGCAGGCGCTGTTTTTCCGCTTCCAGTCGCGCCAACTCGGCGTCGCGGCGACTGGCTTCGAGCAGGATGCGGTCGTGTTCGCGTTCGAGCTGAACGATCTGCTGCTCGGCCTGTTCGGCCTGGGCCACGGCGTAGGCCATGTCGACACGCCGTTGCGCGACGTAGACCAGGTGCGGCCGATCCTTCTCCGAAGCCTCGCGCAGCCGGCGCAGGGCCTCCTCGGCCTGCGCGCGCTCGCGTCCGGCCAGACTGCCCAGTACCGGGTCGCCGGAAAGTTCGGCCATGGCCGTACTCAGTCGCTCGAAGTCGAGATCGCGCTTGGGCGAGGCGGCGCAGGCGGCGACCAGCATGGCCAGGACGATGACAAGGCTGCGTGTCATGGCCTGATCCCTCCGTCGCCCAGCAGACTGCGCCGCAATTGGGCGTTCTGCTCGCTGCGCGCCTGTACCTCGGCGCGGATCCGCGCCGCGCGCGCCTTGGCCATGGCCAGCTCGGCGTTGACGAGGGCCTGCTCGGCCAGCATGCCCGCACGCGCACCATCCTTGTCGTCGGCCGCCGTTCGCGCCGCCGCCAGGCGTTCCTCGGCGAAGCGCAGCTCCATGGGGGCATGGGCCCCTGCGTCGGCAGCCCGCGCCGCGGCCACGGCCCTGGCGGCCTCGTCGATCTCGGCCATGGGTATGCGTGGCTGCGCACAGCCGGCCACAATCATCAACAACAGCAAAATCAGGGCCGGACAATGGATTTCTGGGAAGCTTCGTGTCATAACATGGGCCAATGTTGGTCTTGCTGCGGGCGTACTTGCGCCCGGCGTATTTCGCACCCTGCGGTCCAATTGTAGCGTAGCAGGTCGCTCGCTCCGGTCCGGTCCGCCAACCCGCCACCAGGGGGCATACAAGATGGATATCGGGTACTTCCTCAAACTGATGACCGAGAAGAACGCGTCGGACATGTTCCTGACGACGGGCGCCCCGGTGAACATCAAGGTCGAAGGCAAACTCTACCCGATGGGCAATACCGGTCTGCCCGCCGGACTGGTCAAGAAGATCGCCTACTCGCTGATGGACGAAGGCCAGGTGCCGATCTTCGAGCGCGAACTCGAACTCAACCTCTCGATCTCGGTGAAGGACGCCGGCCGCTTCCGCGTCAACGCGTTCAAGCAGCGCGGAGAAGTGGGTATGGTCATCCGCGCCATCAAGAGCGAAATCCCGACCATCGACGAACTGCTGCTGCCACAGCTGCTCAAGGACATCGTCAACGAACCGCGCGGGCTGATCCTGGTGGTCGGCTCCACCGGATCGGGCAAGTCCACCTCGCTGGCGGCCATGATCGACCATCGCAACTCCACCAAGACGGGGCACATCCTCACCATCGAGGACCCCATCGAGTTCCTGCACCGGCACAAGAAGTCCATCGTCAACCAGCGCGAGGTGGGACTCGACACCAAGAGCTACCACAACGCCCTGAAGAACGCGATGCGCGAGGCGCCGGATGTCATCCTGATCGGCGAGATCCTCGACGTCGACACCATGGAGGCGGCCATCTCCTTTGCCGAGACCGGTCACTTGTGCCTGGCCACCCTGCACTCCAACAATGCCGACCAGACCCTCGAGCGCATCCTCAATTTCTTCCCGGAGTCGGCGCACCGCAACATTCTGATGAACCTCAGCCTCAACCTGAAGGCGGTCATCTCGCTGCGCCTGGTGCTGGGCAAGGACGGCAAGCGCCTGCCGGCGGTCGAGGTGCTGATCAATACCCCGCTGATCCGCGACATGATCCGCCGCGGCCAGGTGCACGAGATCAAGGAAGCCATGGACCGCTCCCTGCAGGATGGCATGCAGACCTTCGACCAGGCCCTGTTCATTCTGTTCAAGGAAGGCAAGATCGAAATGGAAGAGGCACTTCGCCACGCCGATTCGCGCGACGGCCTGGCCCTCAAGATCCGCCTGGCCGAAGGCTCGGAGGCGGAGCATGATCCGTTTGATACGGCGCAGTATTGAGTGGGTGTGCCTGCTAGGGCCTAGGGCCTAGGGAAACAGCCTGGCACCGTCGAGCTGCTTCGTACTTGTGTGACGTAGCGGTGTGCTGGAAGGGTCTGGTCCGTAGCTGTGCGTAAGGTTCTTGCGGCCCTCTAGGCCCTAGGCCCTAGGCCCTAGGCCCTCAGCCCTAGGCCCTAGGCCAAGCCCTGACAAGCCCCTCACACCGCCTCCGGCGCATCCGCCTGGTTCTCCGGGCGCGCCTTGTCGAACGCCTCTTCCTCCATGCAGTTGTCGTAGATCTTGGCGATGGTCGGGAAACGCGCCATGTCGACGCGCCAGCGATGGGCGTTGTAGACCTGCGGGATCAGGCAGATGTCGGCCAGTCCCGGCTCGTCACCCTCGCAGAAGGTGCCGGTGACCGGGTTGTCTTCCAGCATGGATTCGATGGCGGCAAAGCCTTCCTCGATCCAGTGCCGGCACCAGCGCTCGCGCTCGACGTCGGCCACACCGAACTCGCGCTCCAGGTATTGCAGCACGCGCAGGTTGCAAAGCGGATGGATGTCGCAGGCGATCATCTGCGCCAGCGCCAGCACGCGTGCGCGCTCGCGCGGCAACGACGGGATCAGCGCCGGATCGGGGAATACCTCATCCAGGTATTCGATGATCGCCAGCGACTGGCGGAACAGGCGATGCCCGTGCGCGATCACCGGCACCATGCGCTGCGGGTTGACCTCGCGGTAGGACTCGCTGTGCTGCTGCCCACCGTTGTCGATCAGGTGGACAGGAATGACTTCGTAGTCGAGACCCTTGAGGTTCAGCGCGATGCGCACGCGATAGGCGGCACTGGAACGCCAGTAGCTGTACAGCCTGATCTCATCGGCCATGGGCCACATCCCCGAAGTTGCCCCACACGGGACGAGTCGAGACTACGCCAAGCATCGGGCGCTGCCAAGGCGCGAGCCCACCGCTCCCGGGACCAGCCTGACGGGCGGAATCAGCTTGCCGACGCAAGCCCCTCAATACGCTGCTCGATGGCGCCGAAGATCGAATGGCCGGCGGCATCCAGCATGTCGATGCGCACGCTGTCGCCGAAGCGCAGGAATGGCGTGACGGGCTTGCCTTCGCGGATGATCTCCAGCATGCGCTTTTCAGCCAGGCAGGAAGCGCCGCGCGATTCGTCCTGGTTGGCCACGGTGCCCGATCCCACGATCGTACCGGCGGCCAGCGGACGGGTTTTCGCCGCATGCGCCACCAGTTCGGGAAAGCTGAACTGCATGTCCTCGCCCGCTTCGGGATGACCGAACCACTCGCCATTGATCCACGAGCGCAACGGCAGGTGCAGCTTGCCGTCGCGCCAGGCGTCGCCCAGCTCGTCGGGCGTGACGAACACCGGCGACAGCGCCGAGCGCGGCTTGGACTGAAGGAATCCGAAACCCTTGGCGAGTTCGCCGGGAATCAGGTTGCGCAGCGAGACGTCGTTGACCAGCCCGATGAGCTGGATGTGCTCTGCCGCGGTGGCGGCGTCCACCGCCATCGGTACGTCATCGGTGACCACCACGATCTCGGCTTCGAGGTCGATGCCGTAGTCCTCGCTCGGCACCAGGACTGGGTCGGTGGGTCCGTAGAACCCGGCGCTGACTGCCTGGTACATCAGCGGATCGCTGTAGAAACTTTCCGGCACCTCGGCGTTGCGCGCACGGCGCACGCGCTCGACGTGCGGCAGGTAGGCGCTGCCGTCTACGAATTCGTAGGCGCGCGGCAGCGGGGCGGCCAGCGCCGCCACATCGAGGTCGAAGGCCCCTTCGGCCTTGCCGGCATCGAGTGCCTCTGCCAGCGCGTTGAGGCGCGGCGCGGCGCGGGCCCAGTCATCAAGCGCGGCCTGGAGCGTCGGCGCGACAGCGTTTGCGCGTACGGCACGGATGAGATCGCGACTGACCACGATCAGGCTGCCGTCGCGGCCGCCTTCCTTGAGACTTGCGAGTTTCATATCAACCTCTCGATTCCTGTGCGGTCAGGGAGCCGATCAGTTCGGCGACATCGGCGTGGAGTGCAGCCAGCCCGCGATCGAGCGTGGCAAGACGGCCGTTGCGAGACCGTGCCAGCGAGGCGAGATAGGCATCGGTGACCTGGCGGTGCCCGATGACGCCCTTCCAGTCCACCTCGATGAATGTCAATCCGTCGGCCCAGAACTGGTGGCGCGGATCCTTGCCGAGTCGCTTCAGCTCCTCGACGGCGGCAGCGGGGCCGGACGGGCCTTCGATGCGTACCACCCAGCGTACCAGCGCGCCCTGCACGAAAGGGCAGGTCGCGAAGCCGCCCTTGAGGCCGGCGAACCAGTCCCGCACCTCGCGGTGGTGCAGGTGGTCTCCGTCGAACAGAGCGATCAGGACATTGGCATCCAGCAGGCGTGTCACAGCGCGTCCTCAAGGAAGGACTTCACTTCCTCGCTGGTGACGGGCCGGCCCGAACGGAACACGCGCAATCCCGTTTCGGGATCGCGCTCGATGGATTCGGGATCGCGGTCTGCCGGCACCGGCTGCAAGCCCCGACGAGCCAGTTCGATCAACACCTGGCTCAGGGACTTGCCCTGGGCCCGGGCAAGGCTGAGGAAGATCTGACGGTCCTGTTCCGGGATATCGATGGTCGTTCGCATCACTGCATCATGATGCACGCGCATCTATGAGTCAAGCTTCCGGCGCACGAAAGTGCTTGCCCAGCCCGGTCCAGCAGTCCTGGTAATCGCCCTGCCGCTGCGGACTGTCGAGCGCCTGTGCGGTCGGGCGGATGACATGCCGCGACTCGAACATGAAGGCCATGGTGTCGGCGATGATGTCGGGCCTGGACAGGTCGGCGTTCGAGGCCTTCTCGAAGGTGGCGGCATCCGGGCCATGCCCGCTCATGCAATTGTGCAGCGAACAGCCGCCGGGATTGAAGCCCTCGGCCTTGGCGTCGTATTCGCCGTGGATCAGGCCCATGAACTCGCTGGCCACGTTGCGGTGGAACCACGGCGGGCGGAAGGTGTCCTGCATGAACAGGATGCGCGGCGGGAAGATGACGAAGTCGAGATTGCTGACGCCCTCGCTGTCGGACGGCGAATGCAGTACCAGGAAGATCGACGGGTCGGGATGGTCGTAGCTGATCGAGCCGATCGTATTGAAGCGGCGCAGATCGTAACGGTAGGGCGCGTAGTTTCCGTGCCAGCCGACCACGTCGAGCGGCGAGTGGCCGATGTCGGCACGCCACAGGCCGCCCTGGAACTTGGCGATGAGTTCGAACGCGCCTTCGGCATCCTCGTAGGCCGCCTGCGGGGTCTCGAAGTCGCGCGGGTTGGCGAGGCCGTTGGAGCCGATGGGGCCAAGATCCGGAAGCTTGAGCAGGGCGCCGAAGTTCTCGCAGACATAGCCACGCGCCTCGCCGTCGGGCAACGCCACCCGGAAACGCACGCCGCGCGGGATCACCGCGATCTGCTGCGGTTCGACCTCGACCACGCCGAACTCGGTATCGAATTTCAGGCGGCCCTGCTGCGGAACGACCAGCATCTCGGCATCGGCGTTGTAGAAGAAGCGGCCGCCCATGTCGCGGTTCGCCGCGTACAGGTGAATACCGATACCGGTGCCGGCTGCCGGGCCGCCGTTGCCGGCCATGCTGAACAGGCCATCGAGGAAATCGGTGGGACCGTCGGGCAGCGGCCGCGGATTCCAGCGCAACTGCTCCGGCGTCACCGGGCCGTGGCCGAAATCGTTGTGGAAACTGGCGTGTTCCCACGCCGAGAACGGCCCATGCACCGCCGCCGGGCGGATGCGATACAGCCAGCTGCGCCGGTTGGCGTGCCGCGGCGCGGTGAACGCAGACCCCGAAAGTTGTTCGGCGTAGAGCCCGTATGGCGCCTTCTGCGGCGAGTTGCGCCCGACCGGCAAGGTGCCCTGCACCGCCTCGTTGGCGAATTCATTGCCAAACCCGGATTGGTAGCCTCTCGACTGCATCGCCTTACAGCACGCCACGCCGCATCTGGTCGCGTTCGATGGACTCGAACAGGGCCTGGAAGTTGCCCTCGCCGAAGCCTTCGTTGCCCTTGCGCTGGATGATCTCGAAGAAGATCGGGCCGAGCGCGTTGGTGGTGAAGATCTGCAGCAGCTTGCGCTGTTTGGTCTCCGGGTCGGCGTCGATCAGGATCTTGTTCTTCGCCAGCCGCGCGACATCCTCGCCGTGGTCCGGGATGCGCTGGTCGATCACGTCGAAGTAGGTGTCCGGCGTGTCGAGGAACTCGACGCCCTGCGCGCGCATCGCTTCGACCGTGGTGTAGATGTCATCGGTGAAGCAGGCGATGTGCTGGATGCCCTCGCCGTGGTAGCTGTCGAGGTACTCGTTGATCTGGCTCTTCGGATCGCTCGACTCGTTGAGCGGGATGCGCACCATGCCGTCGGGTGCGGTCATCGCCTTCGACAGCAGGCCGGTCTTGGCGCCCTTGATGTCGAAGTAGCGGATCTCGCGGAAGTTGAACAGCTTCTCGTAGTAGTCCGCCCACTTCTCCATGTTGCCGTGGTAGAGGTTGTGGGTGAGGTGGTCGATGAAGGTGAGGCCGTAGCCCAGCGGGTTTGGATCGACACCGGGAATCGGCTCGTAGTCTGCGTAAACGTCGCCGCCCTCGCCGTAGCGGTCGACCAGGTACAGCATGGCACCACCAATCCCGGACACTACCGGGCGCTGCACGGCACGGGTGTCCTCGCGCTCCAGGGTCTCGCCACCGCGCGCCAGTACCTGCTCGCGCACCCAGTCGGCGGGCTTCTTGAAGCGGATGGCGAAGCCGCAGGCCGAGGGCCCGTGCCTGGCGGCGAAGTCGGCGGCGAAGCTGTCCGGATCCTCGTTCACCAGGAAGTTGACACCGCCCTGGCGATACACCGTGATCGGCCGCGAACGGTGCTTCAGCACTGCGGAAAACCCCATGCGCCTGAAAAGTTCGTGTAGTTTCTCCGGGTGGGGCGATGCGTATTCGACGAACTCGAAACCATCGATACCCATCGGATTCTCGAACGTGGTGGGTTGCATACCCAGATTCGGCTGTGCACTCATGGCGGTCTCCGTGTTCGGCTTGCGACGCGATGGCGTCCGCTAGCCGGGTGTTATAGTTTCATATGAAACTAAACGCAAGAGGCAGTGCAGCATGAATTCCGTCCCGATCCTGGCCCTGGAAGCGTTTCTGCCCTACCGCCTGTCGGTACTGTCCAACACGCTGTCCAGCGCCATCGCACGCACCTACCAGAACCGCTTTGGCATCTCCATCACCGAGTGGCGTGTGCTGGCGGTGCTCGGCCGCCATCCCGGCCTGTCGGCCAACGAGGTGGCGGAACGTACCGCCATGGACAAGGTAGCGGTGAGCCGCGCGGTCAACGCGTTGCTCGAATCGGGGCGGCTGTTGCGCGACACCCACGAGAACGACCGGCGCCGCTCCATTCTCGAGCTCAGCGACGCCGGCCGCGCCATCTACGAACAGGTGGCGCCCGCGGCGCTGGCCTTCGAGCGCGCCCTGCTCGACGATTTCAGTGCCGAGGAACGCGCGCAACTGTTCGCCCTTCTGGACCGGGTGGAACGAAACCGCGTCAGGGCCGAAGCCGTGCTGGAGCCCGTGGAAGCACTGGCCGGCTGACCGCAGCATGAGTTTCGTCCGCTGCCTGCGCGGCATCGCTTCCGGCCGCGAGTACGACCCGGACCGGCCGATGAACCTGGATCCTGCTGACGGCCGCCCGGTCGAGATCGTCATCGACCTCGAACGCCTGGCCCACGAGCGCCCCCACCGCCGCTGGTACGAACCGGCACGCCGCGACATGTGGCGCTTCGGCGGCCTGCTGGCGCTTGACGTGCGCGACCGCGACGACGCGCGTCATATCGTCAGCCTCGGCGAGGGCTGTACCCCACTCATCGACTATGCCGACCATCCGCTGGCCAGCAGCGCCGGTTTCGATCTGTCGATCAAGGAAGAGGGCTGCGCGCGCCCCGGTTTCGGCGCCAACCCGACGCGCAGCTTCAAGGATCGCGGCATGGCCATGGTGGTGTCGCAGGCGCGCCGGCTCGGCATCAAGCGGCTGGCCGTGCCCACCCAGGGCAACGCCGGCGACGCCCTGGTGCGCTACGGCATCGAAGCCGGCCTGCAGGTTGCGGTGGTGCTGCCCGCCGACACGCCGGTGCCGATTCTTGCCAGCATCGAGGCGGCGGTCAAACGCTACCCGCGCTGGGTCGAACTGCACCGGGTGGAAGGCACCATCCGCGAAGCCGGCGCCTGGCTTCGCCAGCATCTGGCCCCACGTGGCTTTTTCTCCGTCGCCACTTTTCAGGAACCGGGCTGGCGTATCGAAGGCAAGAAGACCCTGGGCCTGGAACTGGCCGAACCGGCGCCGGGCGACGCCCACTGGTCGCTGCCCGATGCAGTCGTCTATCCCACCGGCGGCGGTACCGGCGTGCTCGGCATGTGGAAGGCCTGGGCCGAACTGGAAGCGCTCGGCCTGATCGGCGCCGCGCGTCCACGCATGCTGTGCGTGCAGAGCGCGGTGACGCAACCGCTGGTGCTGGCCTTCGACAGCGCCGCGCAGGACACCGTGGCCGAAACGCCGCGCGGCACCACGCTGGCGACCGGCCTCAACGTGCCCGCCGGCGTCGGCCATTTCCGGGTGCTGGAAATCATCCGCGAAAGCGGCGGCGCCGCGGTGGCGGTCAGCGAAGCGGCCCTGACCGCCGAACTGACCCGCGTATGGCGGCACAAGCGCTGGTGGCTGGCACCGGAAGGCGCAGCCTGTCTCGCCGCGCTGCCCGAACTGCTCGATCGCGGACTGCTTCGCCACGGCGAGCGCGTGGTCGCGGTCAACACCGGCGCGCTGGACAAGTACCTGCCGAGCGTGGGGCATCTGATGTAGGCGCGCACCGCGCGCAGGGAACGGCTAAAGTGCCGTCCCCGGCACCCCAAGAAAGAGATCCCGCCGCCATGAATGCTTCGATTCCCGGCGCCCTGCCCCGACCGACTCCGCTGCAACGCTGGACCGTGCTGGTCTTCGTCAGCCTGGCGATGTTCGGCAACTACTACATCTACGATGCGCTCGGCCCGGTGGTCGACCTGCTGCGCGACCAGCTCGATTTCAGCTACCAACAGATCGGCTGGCTGTCCACCGCCTACAACATCGCCGCGCTGCTGGTGCTGCTGGCCGGCGGCTACTTCATCGACCGCTTCGGCACCAAGAAGGCGATCTTCGTCTTTGCCACGATCTGCCTGTTCGCCGCCGCGCTGACCGCGGCGACCCCTCACTTCGAGGTGATCCTGGCCGGCCGCTTCCTGCTCGGTCTCGGTGCCGAGCCATTGATCGTCGCTGCCACCACGGTGCTGGCGAAGTGGTTCAAGGGCAAGGAGCTGAGTTTCGCCTTCGGCATCAACCTGTCCATCTCGCGACTCGGTTCGGCATCGGCAGACTGGTCGACCTCGTTCGCCAGCCCGCTGTACGCCAACTGGCAGGACCCACTGTGGCTGGCTACCGCGGTGGCGGGCATTTCGGTCACCGCGGCCATCCTGTACTGGATCATGGAGCGCCGCGCCGAAGGCCGCATCGACCTCGGCGCCACGGCGGAGGCCGACAAGCTCGAGTTCAAGGGCCTGTATTCATTCAGCCGCTCCTACTGGTACATCGTCGCGCTGTGCGTGGTGTTCTATTCCACGGTGTTCCCGTTCCGCACTTTCTGCATCGACTACTTCCAGCAGGCCCATGGCCTCGATCGCGAAGCGGCGGGCATCCTCAGCAGCCTCTTGCCGATGGCGGCGATCTTCGCCACTCCGCTGTTCGGGCTGTGGGTGGACCGGGTCGGCAGGCGCTCGCTGTTCATGGCGGCCGGATCGCTGGTGATGCTGCCACTTTTCCTGATGGTGACCTACCTGCCGCCGGGGCCGCTGGTGTCGGTGCTGGTGCCCTTCATCGGCAGTGCCGACATTCCGCTGACCCTGCTGGTGGTGATCCTGCTGCTGGGCGGCGTGTTTTCGCTGATTCCGGCGGTGATGTGGCCATCGGTGGCCTACATCGTCGATGCGCGCAGGCTGGGTTCGGCGTTTGCGCTGATGACCTTCTGCCAGCAGGTCGGCTGGGCCGTTGTGCCGCTGGTGATCGGAACGCTGAACGACTGGAG
>DAOMOD010000101.1:0-14414 GCA_035444205.1 Lysobacteraceae bacterium | reverse complement strand
ACCTGGCGGGTGGCGTGGCACAGCGACAGGCGTGCATTGCGCAGGTCGGCGTCCTCCACCAGGATCGGTTCGGCGTTGTACCAGGAGTGGAAAGCGGCGGCGAGGTCGCGCAGGAAATTGGCGACTATCTGCGGCGAGCGTGCGTCGGCCGCGGCCTCCAGGATCTCCGGGTAGCGCAGCAGTTCGCCGAGCAGATCGATCTCGTGCGACGCGGTGAGGCGGTCGCGTGCGGCATCGCCCGCGCTGCGGTTGTACGACCACTGCTTCTCTTCCAGTTGACGGAAGAGGCTGGCAATGCGCGCATGCGCGTACTGCACGTAGTACACCGGATTGTCGTTGGACTGCGAGCGTGCGAGATCGAGGTCGAAGTCGAGGTGCTGGTCGTGGCTGCGCATCACGTAGAAGAAGCGCGCCGCATCGGAACCTACGTCCTCGCGCAGCTGGCGCAGGGTGACGAACTCGCCCGAGCGCGTCGACATCTGCACCTTCTGGCCGCCCTGGAACAGGATGGCGAACTGCACCAGCAGGACCTCGATGCGACCGGGGTCGAGGCCCAGGCCTTCGGCGGCAGCCTTGAGACGGGGTACGTAGCCGTGATGATCGGCACCGAACACGTAGATGGCGCGCTCGAAGCCGCGCTCGAACTTGCTGAGCAGGTAGCCAAGATCGGAGGCGAAGTAGGTGGGCACGCCGTTGTCGCGCACCACCACGCGGTCCTTCTCGTCGCCGAAGCTGGTCGCCGCGAACCACAGCGCACCCTCGCGCTCGTAGATGTGACCGGCCGCCTTGAGGCGCTCGATGGCGCGCCCGACATAGCCTTCGTCGGCCAGCGAGCGTTCCGAGAACCAGGTGTCGTAGCGCACGTTGAACTCGGCAAGGTCGAGCCTGATGTCGTCGAGGATGGCATCCAGGCCCTTGCCGAACACGCGCCGGTAGTCGGTCTCGCCAAGCAGCGTCCTGCAGCGCATCACCAGCGCATCGATGTGGGCTTCCTTGTCGCCGCCTTCGCTCTCGTCGGGCGGCAGGTCGGCGGTGATCTCGGCCACGGTATGGCGCAGGCGGTCGCCCTCCTCGGCGCGCAGGTCGCGGGCAATGTCGTAGACATAGTCACCGCGGTAGCCATTGTCGGGAAAGCGAACCGGCACGCCGCACAGTTCCTGGTAGCGCAGGTAGACGCTGGCGGCGAGGATCTCCATCTGGCGGCCGGCGTCGTTCACGTAGTATTCGCGCTGCACCCGGTGACCAACGGCCTCCAGCAGGTTGGCCAGGCTGGCGCCATAGGCGGCGCCGCGACCGTGACCGACGTGCAGCGGACCGGTGGGGTTGGCAGAGACGAACTCCACGGTCACCGTTTCGCGCGATTCGGCGGGCGCTCGGCCATAGTCGGCGCCCTGGTCGAAGACGCGGCGGATGGTGCCGAGCAGGCACGCCGACGACAGATGGAAGTTGATGAAACCGGGGCCGGCCACTTCGCTTCGTTCCACGTGATGCGACCTGGGCAGGTTGGCCACGATCGCCTCTGCGAGCTCGCGCGGTTTCTTCCCGACCGCCTTGGCCAGCACCATGGCGGCGTTGCATGCGTAGTCGCCATGCGTCTTGTGGCGCGTGCGGTCGATGGCGAAGTCAGGCTCGGGTCCAGGCGGCAGCACGCCGTCGCGGCGCAGGTCGAGCAGGGACTGCAACACCAGTTCGCGGAGGTGGTCTTTCACGGGGATCGGAGGGACGGGGCAAAGTCCTTTAGTCTAGACGTTTTCAGTTTTGAGTTTTCAGTTTTCGGCCAGCGCGGGCTGCGGATGGCGGCCCCGCCCTGGCGCGGCGGTCAGGGCGCGGATACCGAAACAATTTCAGCCGGGCCGGCGCGGCCCGTTCCGGCTCAGGCCGCGTGCACCAGCGCGCTGGCACCAGAGCCCTGCAGGTGGGCGTCGAGCACGTGGCGGCCGGTGCTGGCCGGGTCGGCGCTGTCGAAGCGGCTACGCAACTGTGCGACCAGTGCACGCAGCCGTGGGGCATTGGCTTCCTTGCCCTGGGCGAACGCGCGTTCACCCAGCGTGTCGCAGAAACGGTGCAGCTCGAAAAAGTAATGCTCCTGCGCCCCGGTGAGGAAGCCCAGCACCGGCTCGAACGAGGCGCTGTCGTCAAGGTTGCGGCCCTGGCGCATCTCGCGCTCGATGCAGAGCCGCGCGCCACTGGCGCACAGGTGGGCGAAGTCCTCGCCGACGTTGGCGGTGTCCAGATCCGAGGCCACCTGGGCCAGCGCATGCGCGCGCACCGCATCGGCATCCTCGCGCCACCGCGGTGCGATGTCGTCGAGAATGCCGGCAAGCTGGGGCGCCAACGGACCGGCGGCGGCCGCGGCGTCGGCGGGGCTGCGTGGCGTGGGTGTGGCGTCGAAGGTGCTGCCGGCGATCATCAGCTCGATGGCGAGGTACAGCGCGCGATCGCGGCCCTGATCGAATCCGCAGACGTCGAGGATGCGGAAGGTCTCGGCGACGCTGGCCAGCTCATTGCGTCCGACACGGCTGGCCGAGTCCATCCGCTCGCGCTGGCGCAGGTCGTGACACGCGGCGAACAGCCCCAGGGTGGGCCAGGCCTCGGCATCGAGTTCGCCTTCGCGGACCACGGCAAGCAGGCGCGGAATGCGTCGATCGAGGATCTCGAGCGCATGCTCCTCGTTGTGATAGGCATGGAAATCGTCGCCGAAGCGGCCGTGGCGATGGCCGATGCGGGCGATGCCGAGCCACATGGCATTGGCGAAGGCGGCGCTGCGCTGTGCGTCGATCGCACGCGTGCAGACGCGCGCCACGGCGGCGTCGATCCTCGCGGCCAGGGCCGCGTGGTGCATTGCAATCAGCGCCCGCGCCTCGGCCGGTCCGGGGACCGCCCGTTCGCTGGCATCTGCGCCGAATTCCGCAAGGTCGAAGATCACTCCGGCTTCATCCCGTTGTCGTCCCCGGCCGCAGTATACGGAGATCGGCGCTGCCGACGGCAACCGGCGTGCCGGCGGCACCTTTGCTGCAATGCGTCAGATCCAGCCGCGGCTGGCCAGCGACACCGGCGGTCCATCGCCGATGACGAAGTGGTCGAGCAGACGGACGTCGACCAGCGACAACGCCTCCACCAGGCGCCGCGTGATACTGCGGTCTGCGGCGCTCGGTTCGGCCACGCCGGAGGGGTGGTTGTGTGCCACGATCAGTGCGGCGGCGTTGTGGCGCAGACAGGCGCGCACCACCTCGCGCGGGTGCACCGAGGCGCCATCGATGGTGCCGTGAAACAGGTCCTCGCAGGCGATGACACGGTGGCGGGTATCGAGGAACAGGGCGCAGAAGACCTCGCTCAGGCGTCCACGCAGGCGCGCGGCGAGGAAGGCCTGGGCGTCCTCGGGCCTTGCCACCACGCCCTCGCGGCGCAGCCCCTCGGCGAGGTAGCGGCGTGCCAGTTCGAGGCTGGCGAGCAGCTGACTTGCCTTGGCTGGACCAAGGCCGGCGCGGCTGAGCAGTGTGGGCGCCGGGGCATCGAGCAGGCCGCGCACCCCGCCGAATCCGGCAAGCAGGTCGCGCGCGCAGCCCATCACCGGTCGACCGCGTGTGCCGGTGCCGAGCATGACGGCCAGGATTTCTGCGTCGGTCAGCGCGGCCGCGCCGTGCTGCAGCAGGCGCTCGCGCGGTCGTTCGTGGGCGGGGAGATCGAGCGGGCTCATGGCGGACTCCGTTCCAGAGGGGGCGCCAGTGTGCGGCTGGGTCAGGGTCGGGCACAGCGGGTTTCGCCGACCCTTCCTGTAAGCTATCGCCCCGTTGCCACGTAAGGTTTTTCCTACATGAGCCTTCCCGCCCGGGTGCTGCTCGGCGTCAGTGCCGGCATCGCCGCCTACAAGTCGGTGGAGCTGTGCCGGCGCCTGCGCGAACGCGGTTGCGAAGTGCGTGTGGTGCTGACCGACGGTGCCCGGCATTTCGTCGGTGCCGCGAGTTTCCACGCAGTGACCGGGCAGCCGGTACGCAGCAGCCTCTGGGACGAGGCGGCAGAAGCCGCCATGGGACATATCGAGCTGGCGCGCTGGGCCGAGCTGATCCTGGTCGCACCCGCGACCGCCGACCTGATGGCGCGCCTGGCACACGGCCTGGCCGACGACCTGCTCACCACCCTTTGTCTGGCCAGCGAGGCACCGCTGGTGCTGGTGCCGGCGATGAACCGGGTGATGTGGGCACATCCGGCGACTCGGGCCAATGTGAAGTTGCTTTCGGGTCGCGGCGTGCGCCTGCTCGGTCCCGGCGAAGGTGACCAGGCCTGTGGCGACGTCGGTCCCGGACGCATGCTGGACGTGGCCGATATCGTCGCCATGCTGGACGCGCCGCAGCCGTTGAGTGGACTCAGGATCCTGGTCAGCGCCGGGCCGACCTATGAGGATATCGACCCGGTGCGATTCGTCGGCAACCGCAGTTCCGGACGGATGGGCTTCGCGCTGGCCGAAGCGGCGGTGGCCATGGGTGCCACAACCACCCTGGTGGCGGGGCCGGTGGCCCTGGCCACTCCGCCGGGTGTGCGCCGTATCGACGTGCGTAGCGCCCGCGACATGCTGGACGCGGTTCTCGTCGAGACGCCGGGGCACGACATCTTCATCAGCGCGGCTGCGGTGGCCGACTACGCCCCGCAATCGGTGTCCGCGCACAAGATCAAGAAGGGCTCGGAGCGGATGACGCTGGAACTTGCCGCCAATCCGGACGTGCTGGCCACGGTGGCGGCCCTGCCCGCGAAGCCGTTCCTGGTCGGCTTTGCCGCGGAGACCGAGAACGTGCGCGAGCATGCACTGGGCAAGCTTGAACGCAAGAAGCTCGACATGATTGCCGCCAATCAGGTGGGCGGGGAGGGCACCGGCTTCGATTGCGCCGACAATGCCCTGCTGGTGCTTTGGCCCGGCGGTGAAACCGAGATCGGGCGTGCCGACAAACTGTCGGTGGCCCGGCAATTGCTGCTTGAGGTCGCCGCGCGCCACCGCCAGGCACGCGGCACATGAGTCGCCGGATCGAACTCAAGATCCTGGATCCGCGCATGGGCGATGCGTTCGACCTGCCCGCCTATGCCACGCCTGGATCGGCCGGCATGGATCTGCGAGCCTGCATCGACGCACCGCTGACACTGGAGCCGGGGGACTGCGAACTGGTCGCGACCGGCCTGGCCCTCCATATCGGCGACCCGGGGCTTGCTGCCATCATCGTGCCGCGCTCGGGGCTCGGCCACCGGCACGGACTGGTACTGGGTAATCTGGTGGGACTCATCGACGCCGACTACCAGGGCCCGCTCATGGTGTCGTGCTGGAACCGCGGCAAGCTGCCCTATACCATTCAGCCGGGGGACCGTATCGCCCAACTCGTGGTGATGCCGGTCGAGCGCGTGGGCTTCCGGGTGGTCGATGAGTTCGCCGCCAGCGTCCGCGGTCAGGGCGGATTCGGCCATTCCGGCATCAGGTGACGCAGTGACTTCCAGGCTTTCCAGCATCAAGCTCGTCCTTGTCTCGGCGCGACGCGTACTGCTGGTGCTGGCTGGCGTCGGCGCCCTGTTGCTGGCGCTCTTCTTCGTTTCGCAGTGGTACCTGCTAGGCGCGGAGGAGCAGCAACGGGAAACCATGCGCGCCGAGCGCGACGCGCTGGCCGCCACCCTGGCGCGGGATTTCGAGGCCTTGCGTGCAAGCATGCGCGAGGCCGCCAGCGGCGAGGCGACCGTCGAACTCCTGAAGCAGCAGGACGTCAATGTCGCGGTGGTGGCGGCATCGGTGAAGCGAAGGCTCCCGGAGGCGCTGGCCGTCGACGCATTTCGCGCCGACCTGGCCGAGGTCTATGCGCGCGATTTCGCCGAGTTCGGCTATGCGCGCGCCAACCTGCTGCTGGAGGCACGCAACGGCCGCTACCTGGCGCAGGTACTGGGCGGCGCCGGTGAGCGCCGCCTTGCACTGGCGGTTCCGGTCATGGCCGAGGGCGTGGCGGTGGGCTACGTGCTGGCGGAGTTTCCGTTCCAGGTTGTGAGCCGGCCGATTCGCGAAGCTTACCGGCGCGGCTACCTGGTGCTGCGCCAGGGCGAGGGTGCGGCCAGCGTGCTGGTGGAGATGGGCGATACGGATCTGGCGGCGGATGCGCTGGGAGAGCTGGTGAACGTGCGCCACTCCAGCCTGCGCCTGGGCGTGGCGCAAGGCGTTCAGGGTGTCATGTTCCCGCACCCGGTGCTTTCGCTGATCCTGGGCGCAGTGCTGTTGCTGCTGGCGGTGCTTGCGTTCCTGGCGGCGGCGGGGCGTTTGCAGCGTCGTGCCGCGGAAGCCGAGGGGCCTGAGCTCACCGTCGCCGAGGCCGCCGCTCTGGCCGCCGAGGAGGCCAGGAAGGTGGAAGCCGAAAGGGCCGAACGCCGCGCTCGCTCGATCGAAAAGCGGCTACCTTCCGAGCCCGCGCCGGCGCCTGTGCCCGTCGCCGGCGAGGCGTTGGAGCGCAGCATCTTCCGTGCCTACGACATCCGCGGCGTGGTCGGGCAGACCCTGACCGAGGGCACGGCGCGGCTGATCGGACAGGCCGTCGGCACAGTGGTGCTCGAGCGCGGCCTGCGCGAAGTGGTGGTGGCGCGTGACGGGCGTCTATCGGGCCCGCGTCTGGCCGCAGCGCTGATCAGCGGCCTGCGCAAGGCCGGGTGCGATGTCGTCGATATCGGTGCGGTACCCACCCCGGTCCTGTACTTCGCCACGTTCCTGCTAAACACCGGATCGGGTGTGATGGTGACCGGCAGCCACAATCCGCCGGAATACAACGGTTTCAAGATCATGGTGGGCGGCGACACGCTGGCTGAAGATGCCATCCACGACCTGTATCGGCGTATCGCCGAGGGCCGACTGGCGCAGGGCCACGGCGGCCTTCAGGTGCTGGACGTGAAGCAGGATTACATCGACCGCATCACCGGCGACATCCAGATCGAGCGTCGTCTCAAGGTCGTGGTGGACTGCGGCAACGGTATCGCCGGCGACACCGCACCTGAGGTACTGGAGGGGATCGGCTGCGAGGTATTGCCGCTGTATTGCGATGTCGATGGCACCTTCCCCAATCACCATCCCGACCCCAGCGATCCGGAAAACCTGCGCGACCTGATCACCACCGTGCAGCGCCTCAACGCCGATATCGGCCTCGCCTTCGACGGCGACGGCGACCGGCTCGGGGTGGTCACCCGACTGGGTGAGATCGTGTACGCCGACCGCCTTCTGATGCTGTTCGCGCACGACGTGCTCACCCGCAATCCGGGGGCGGTGGTGATCTACGACGTCAAGTGCACCGGCCACCTGGCCGGCGAGGTGCTGAAGTACGGCGGCAGTCCGATCATGTGGAAGACCGGTCATTCGCTGATCAAGGCGAAAATGAAGGAGACCGACGCCGAACTGGCCGGCGAGATGAGCGGTCATTTCTTCTTCCGCGAGCGCTGGTACGGATTCGACGACGGCATCTATGCCGCCGCGCGCCTGCTGGAGATCCTCGCCGCCGACCCGCGCGAGCCCGAGGAAGTACTGGGCGAGTTGCCCAAGGGCGTCAGCACGCCCGAACTCAAGGTGCCGATGAGCGAGGGCGAGCACCATGCCTTCGTGGAGATGTTCCAGAAGAAGGCGCAATTCGATGGTGCGCGCGTCAGCCACATCGACGGCGTGCGCGCCGACTGGCCGGATGGTTGGGGCCTGGTGCGCGCCTCCAATACGACGCCGGCTCTGGTGCTGCGTTTCGATGCCGACAGTGGCGAGGCAATGTCGCGCATCCAGGCGGCGTTCCGCGGCGAACTCAATCGCCTGGGGCCGGACCTGGTCCTGCCGTTCTGACCTGATCATCCGACGGGATGGGCGCCTCCGTGCCCGTCCGCGCATGCGCGAGGACGGGCACGGAGGAATCCCGGCAAGCCTCAGCGGCGCGCTTTCGCCGTTTCGGCCTTGATCTCGCGATACTGCTGAAGTTCGATTTCCTGGACGCGCAGCAGTTCTTCCTTTTCGGCCTCCTTCGCGGCGATCTGCGCCATTTGTGATTCCACCTGCTGGCGCAGGCTGGCGATCGAGGTTGCGATGCGCTCGGGCACGCGCTGTCCAGAGCGCTCGGCGTCGGCCGCATGACTGAGCATCCCGGCGAGCGAGCGCTCCTGGGCGCTCAGGCTGGCGCGGAACGCATTGATGGTGCTGTCGATCACATCGACCCGCTGGCGTTGCGTGCGCAGCAGGTCTTCCTCGTGGGGAAAGGCGATCAGCAGATTGCGCCTGGCGCGCGCCTCGTCCGCTTCCGCGCGCGCCGCGTCGGCTTCGGCCGCCGCCGCCGCGGCAGCGGCAGCGCGTTCCTCCGCAGTCGGGGCCCGCTCCACCTGGCCGGCGCGGGTGCCGCGCTCACTGAACTCGTCGCGTGCGCGGTCGACCTCGTCGGGCGGGATCTGGTCGCTGTAGAACACGTTGCCATCCTCGTCCACCCAGCGATACAGGCGCTTCTGCTGCGCCATCGCGTCGCAGGTGGCGGCAAGGAACAGGAGCAGCGTGGAACCGATCAACATGGCCTTCAGTTTCATCGAATCATCCTCGCGACGCGCGGGTGGCGGCGTCAGTCATCTGCAACCATGCATATCACGATACCGGATCAGGCTGGCGCGCTGCTGAATGAGATCAGGGCACTGGTCGGCGTATTCCAGCAGTTCATCGAGTCGGGCCACCGCAACCACCGGAATGGCGAACTCACGCTCGATTTCCTGTACCGCCGACAGCGCGCCGAGCCCGCGTTCCTGACGATCCAGGGCGAGCAGGATGCCGCTCACCGAGGCCCCCGCCGCGGCAATGGTGGCCACCGCCTCGCGGATGGCCGTGCCCGCGGTAATCACGTCGTCGACGACCAGGACACGGCCGCGCAGCGGCGCGCCGATCAGCACGCCGCCCTCGCCGTGGTCCTTGGCTTCCTTGCGGTTGAACGCCACTGGTACATCGCGTGCCCCATCAGCGGCATATGCCAGCGCCAGCGCGGTGGCCAGCGTAATGCCCTTGTAGGCGGGCCCGAACAGCATGTCGAAATCGAGTCCGGCGTGCTCCGCCGCCGCCCGGTAGGCGCGTCCCAGTCCGAGCAGCGCCGCCCCGGAATCGAAACGGCCGGCATTGAAGAAATACGGGCTGGAGCGCCCCGACTTGAGCGTGAACTCACCAAAGCGCAGGGCTTGGCGCTGCATGGCGAGGTCAAGGAAGGACCGTTGATAGGGGTGCATGGGGGAGCAGGGGGCAGGGGGCAGGGGGCAGGGGGCAGGGGCAAGGGTAGCGGATCACGCTTCCGTTGGGTGCGATGGCCATGAGACAGCGCGCACGCCATGCGGAGCGTGCTGAATCTGAACGATGTCTGGGCGCCCTCGTGATCCATGTCTGCGGCAAGGCAACGGCGAGCGCCCTGCCGGGCCGGTATCATCCGCCCCTGCTCTCTGCTCTCTGCTCTCTGCTCTCTGCTCCCACATGCGCATCACTACCTTCAACGCCAACGGCCTGCGCTCGGCCGCCGGCAAGGGTTACTTCGACTGGTTTCTCGGCCAGGACATCGACATCCTGTGCGTACAGGAGACCAAGGCCCAGGAACACCAACTCGGCGCGGAAGCCTTGCGACCTGATGGCTACCACGCCTGGTTCCGTGACGCGACCACGAAGAAGGGCTACAGCGGCGTGGGCATCTACGCCAGGCGCGAACCCGACGAAATCCGGACCGGGCTAGGCTGGTCCGAGTTCGATGAAGAAGGACGCTACCTGGAAGCACGCTTCGGAACCCTGAGCGTGGTGTCGCTGTATTTCCCCTCCGGCTCCTCCGCCGAGTCACGTCAGCAGTTCAAGTTCCGCTGCATGGAATGGTTTGCCCCCATTCTCGACCAGTGGCTGGAAAGCGGTCGCGACTACGTGGTGTGCGGCGACTGGAACATCGTGCGCAGTCGCCAGGACATCCGGAACTGGACCTCCAACCAGAAGAATTCCGGCTGTCTGCCCGAGGAGCGCACCTGGATGAACGCCCTGATCGAACGCGGCTGGGTGGACACCTACCGTGAGCTGCGTCCCGACGGCGAGGACTACACCTGGTGGAGCCAGCGCGGTGCGGCGCGCGCCAACAATGTCGGCTGGCGCATCGATTACCAACTCGCCACGCCTGGCCTGCGTCCGCGCCTGCGTGACTGCGCGATCCATCCGGAACCGCGGTTCTCCGACCATGCTCCCTACACCGTGGACTACGCCTGATGTCCACGACCGACAGCACCGCAGTCAGCAACCGCCGTCCTGGATGGCGCGGCGTCCTCCAGGCCTTTGGCACGCCGTCGGCGTTGAGCCTGTTCTTCCTCGGTTTCGGATGTGGTTTGCCGTTCCTGCTGGTCGGCTTCACCCTCTCGACCTGGCTGCGTCGTGCCGGCTTCGAACTGGGGCTGATCGGACTGGTCAGCTACGCCACCTTGTTCTACACGCTCAAGTTCCTGTGGGCGCCATTGCTCGACAGGTTCCGGTCCCCACTGTTTGCAGGACTTGGCAGGCGTCGTGGCTGGCTGTTCCTGTCGCAGGCTCTGCTCGTTCTGTCCCTGGTCGCGATCGCCCTTCTGGGGCCGCAGGCGGGACTTGCGCCGTTCGTCGGCCTGGTGGCCCTCAGCGCGTTCGCCGGTGCAACACAGGACACGATGGTGGATGCCTATCGCATCGAGATCGCCCCTCTGGAATCGCAGGGGGCGCTCGCGGCGACGTACACGCTGGGTTACCGCATCGCGTTGCTGACCAGCGGCGCGGGCGCGCTCTACCTCGCCAGCGTCTACGGGTGGCAGCTCGCCTATCTGGCCATGGCCACGCTGATGCTGGTGCCGCTTGCGGCAACCCTGCTCTCGCGCGAGCCACGGCTCGCGCAAGCGGCCTCGCCCGATGCCGGCGTTCCTGCGCTCGCCCGCACCTTCGTGGAGCCGTTCGTCGAGTTCTTCGGACGCAACGGCTGGGTGCTGGCGCTTTGCCTGCTGGCCTTCGTCGGACTGTACAAGCTGCCCGACCAGATGCTTGGCGTGATTGCAGGGCCCTTCTATATCGACACCGGATTCGATGAGGCACAGATCGCCACGGTCTCCAAGCTCTACGGCGTCTGGATAGGCATCGTCGGGGCTTTCCTGGGTGGTGTGGTGGTTGCCGCCTTCGGTGTGCGCGGCCCCTTGATTGTGGCTGCCGTCGCAGTTGCGGTGTCGAACCTTTTGTTCATCACGATGTCCGTCTATCCCGGCGAGCTCTGGGCGTTCGTGCTTACGATTTCAGGCGACAATCTGGCGCAGGGCTTCGGCGGAACCGTGCTGGTGGCCTTCATGTCGGGATTGGCGAACCGCCACTACACGGCCACGCAATATGCGCTGCTGAGCTCGCTGGCCAACCTTCCGGGCAAGCTGGTCGGCGGCATGTCCGGTTACATGGTGGAAGCCTGGACCTATACCGGCTTCTTCATCGTCAGCACCCTTTCGGTCGTACCGACGCTGCTCGTCCTCGCCTGGCTGTGGGGGCGCCTTGCGCGTGCGCGCGGCGATGGTCCGGGGACTCAGGCCGGGTAGATCGATCCGATGACGCGCGCGCCACGCGCGCCGGTCACCGAGGGGACGTTGGCGGGTCTTGCCGCCAGGGCTTCCCGTGCCAGCCAGGCGAAGCACATCGATTCCACGTGGTCGGGGTCGAGACCACGAACCAGCGTGGATTCGACCTCGACCGGCGCCAGCAGGGCCGTCAGCCGGTCCAGCAGCGCGGCGTTGTGCACGCCGCCACCGGACACGAGCAGGCGCGCGCACTCAGGCTGTTCGCGCAGCAGGGCTTCAGCCACGCTGCGCGCGGTCAGTTCCAGCAGAGTGGCCAGCACGTCGGCGAACGGAAGAAGGTCCACGGTCGGCGCGCGCCGGCGCAGCCAGTCGAGATGAAAGTACTCGCGTCCGCTGCTCTTCGGCGGTGGCAGCGCGAAGTAGGCGTCGTCGATCAGCGCCGCCAGCAGGTCCGGTTGAACGGTTCCGCTGGCGGCCAGGTGGCCGTTTGCATCGAAGTCGCCACGGCCGTGTTCGGCGCACCACGCGTCCATCAAGGCACTGGCGGGCCCGGTATCGAAGCCGCGGATCGGCACGTCTGGCGAAAGCAGCGTCAGGTTGGCGATGCCGCCCAGGTTCAGCACCGCGCGCGGTTCGTCGGTGTCCGCCAGCATGGCGGCATGGAAGGCGCAGGCCAGAGGAGCGCCCTGGCCGCCGGCGGCAATGTCGCGCCGACGAAAATCGGCGACCGTGGTAATGCCGGTGGCTTCGACGATTCGCGCGGGGTCCCCCAGTTGCATCGTGAATCCGTGCGGCCCGAGGGGACGATGGCGAACGGTCTGTCCGTGCGAACCGATGGCCGCGATCGCATCGCGTGCCACGCCGGCATGACGCATCACCGCCAGCGCCGCTTCGGCAAAGGCGACACCCAGACGTGCATCGAGCTGACCCAGGGCATCCAGATCGACACGTGCCTCGCCTCGCGCCAGTGCAAGGACGTCATTGCGCAGCTCGTCGGCATAGGGCACTGTCAGCGCGGCGCGCAGTTCCAGTTCGGGCTCGAAGGCGACCAGCGCCGCATCGATGCCGTCCGCGCTGGTGCCCGAGATCAGCCCCAGGTACAGGGGCGCGGACACTGGGGATCAGGGCCCGACCGCGACCTGCGTGCCATGCAGCAGCTCCAGGCGCGCAAGCAGCGGGGCCGCGTTCTGCCGGAAGCGCGTCATTTCGCTCGGATTGAGCGGGTCTGCCGCAGGCAGGTCGATCGACAACGGATCGCGATGGGCACCGTTGACGCGGAACTCGTAGTGCAGGTGCGGGCCGGTGGCCAGGCCGGTCATGCCCACGTAACCGATGGTCTGGCCCTGTTGCACGCGGCTGCCCACGCGAATGTTGGGCGCGAAGCGCGACAGGTGCGCATACAAGGTGGTGATGCGGTTGCCATGTTCGATGATCACGGTGTTGCCGTAACCGCCGTTCGGCCCGCGCAGCGTCACCCGGCCGTTGCCGGCGGCCTTGATCGGGGTGCCGGTGGGCGCCGCGTAGTCGACCCCGCGATGCGCGCGCATGCGACCCAGGATCGGATGCTGGCGCCCCAGCGAGAAGCGCGAGGAGATGCGGGTGAAGTCCACCGGCGTGCGAATGAATGCGCGGCGCAGCGGCCGGCCGTCGGCGGCGTAGTAGTCGACCTGACCGTTCGCCAGGGTGTGGCGGATGGCATCGAAGCGCTTGCCGCGATTGATGAAGGTCACCGCAATGATGTCGCCGCCACGCAGAAGCTCGCCGTCGCGATAGACCTCGTCGTAGATCACCGCAAAGCTGTCGCCGCGCCGAAGATCGAGGGCGAAGTCGATATCGAAGCCCAGCACCTGGGCCATGCGCATGATCAGCGGGTCGGACATCCCGGCCTGCTGGCCGGCATCGAACAGGCTGCTCTCGATGGTGGCCTGGGCGAACTGGATGCGGCGCTCGATCGGGCGTTCGATCAGCCGCTCGACCATCGTGCCCGCCTCGAGCTCGACCATCACGCGGGTCGCCTCGTCGCGATCGAAGCGGACCGCGCGCAGATCGCCGTCGCCGGGAATCAGAAAGGCGAGCTCCTGGCCCGGCCGCAATCGCGCCATGCCCTTGGTGGTGGCGCTGTGGTTGAGGAACCGGTGCATCAGCGCATGGCTGATGCCGAGACGTGTGAAGATGGCGCCAAGCGTGTCGCCGCGTTGCACTTCGACCAGTTGCCAGTGCGCGTCCTCGCCAGCGTCCGCCGCCGCGGCGCTGGCTGCACTGTGCGAGGACGTTTCGCTTCCGGCTTCGTCAGACGTGACGGCACGTTGCGGAAGCGCAAGTTCGAGCACATGCATGGACTCGGGCTCGACTGCTTCGCGCGATGCGTCGGCGCCGAAAGGCAACAGCGCGGCGAGAATCAGGGCAACGCCGGTGACGTAGCCCGCCACCACGACATGTTCGCGCCGCAGCTGTGCGCCGCCAGCAGGCCGTGCAGTGTCGGCCCCGCTGGAGCGGAATACGGCAAACGGACGGGCGAGAACAGTTCGGAGGGTTCGACTCGAACGCAGGCGCACGCAGGACAGCTCCCCTGATGGACGGCGCTACCATAAACGCTGTCAACTGCGCACGTCAAATCCCTGAAGCAACAGGATTTTTTGTTCAGGAACCTGAGCGCGCGACGGCGTCCGCCAAGGTGCGGTCGCAGGCACTTGTCTGCTCGACGAAGCGGTGACATCACAGGATGAACGCTTCGCTCGCGCATGAGCGAAAAATTGTTGACGGGCCGAAACCGACTTGTATAATGCGCGGCTCCCTTGAGCGAACTGCCCTGGGTGACTGCGAGCACTGCGAGGTGCGAGCGGTGGATGGTTTGGGTCTTTGACAAGGTG
>DAOMOD010000100.1:0-14612 GCA_035444205.1 Lysobacteraceae bacterium | reverse complement strand
ACTTCCTGCACAGGATGTGCAGGAAGCGCGCCACTGGGGCGTCCTTCTCTTTGGTTACTTTTCTCTGGACGAGCAAGAGAAAGTGACCCGGCCGCCGGAGGGCGGACGGAACCCCCGTCAGGGATGACACAACCATCCGCGCCGCAGGCGCTCCGATCAAAAAAATGGGAAACACCGACACGTCGCGATCGCGGCTTTCGCCGCTCCTACATATAGACAACCGCGCGAGCACGTCGAAGTGACCCGGCCGCCGGGAGGCGGACGGAAACCACGTCAGGGACGACGCAACCAGCCCCCGCGGCATGGGATGCCGACCTACCACAGCAAGAGAAAGTGACCCGGCCGCCGGAAGGCGGACGGAACCCCGTCAGGGACGACACAATCAACCCGCGCCGCAGGCGCTCTGACAAGAGCGGCCGACTATTCCATGCCGCGGATCATGTCCGCGGCCTTCTCCGCCATCATGATGACCGGCGCATTGGTATTGCCGCCGATCAGCGTCGGCATGACGGACGCATCCACCACGCGCAGGCCGCGCACGCCGCGCACGCGCAGCTCGGGGTCGACCACGGCGCTGTCGTCGCCGCCCATGCGGCAGGTGCCGACCGGGTGGTAGATGGTTTCGGCCCTGGCGCGGATGAAGGCTTCGATCTCGGCATCGCTCGACTTGTCGGCGCCCGGAAAGATCTCGTCGCCACGGTAGGCGTTGAACGGCGCGGCGGCGAAGATCTGGCGCGACAGCTTGACGCCTTCGATCAGGGTGGTAAGGTCGCGCCCGCCGGGATCACTGAGGTAGTTCGGTCGGATCAGCGGCTTGCTGCGCGGATCGGCAGTGGCGAGTTCAATACGGCCACGACTTTGTGGACGCAGCGCGCACACGTGCAGGGTGAAGCCGTCGCCCGGCAGTCGATTGCGCCCGTGATCGTCGAGCATGGCGGGGACGAAATGGAACTGCAGGTCCGGGCGTGTGTCGGGCGCCAGCCGGCTGCGCACGAAACCGCCGGCCTCGGCCAGGTTGGAGGTGCCGACGCCGGTGCGGAACAGGATGTACTGCAGGCCGAGCAGCACGTCGCTGACGCGATCGTAGGTGACCCGCTTCAGCGACTTGCGCAGGGTGCAGGCATCGAGATGGTCCTGCAGGTTGGCGCCGACACCCGGCTGGTCGAGATGCACGGCGATGCCATGCGCGCGCAGGTGATCGGCCGGACCGATGCCGGACAGCATCAGCAGTTGCGGCGAATTGATGGTGCCTCCGGCAAGGAGTATCTCGCGCGCGGCCTCGACGCGATGGCTGCGACCGAAGCGGCGGTAGTGCACGGTGGCTGCGCGGTCGCCGTCGAATCCGATGTGCGTGGTCAGTGCGCGGGTGATGACGGTGAGGTTGTCGCGATCACGCACCGGCTTGAGGTAGGCGCTGGCGGCGCTGGCGCGGCGGCCGTCGCGCTGCGTGACCTGGTACAGGCCGAAGCCCTCCTGCGCGACGCCGTTGAAATCCCGGTTGCGCGCGAAGCCGGCGGCCACCGCGGCTTCGACGGACACCTGGCTCAGCACGTTGATGTGGCGCAGGTCGGTGACGCCCATCGGACCGCCACTGCCGTGGAAGGCATCGGCGCCGCGGCTGTTGTCTTCGGAACGCTTGAAGTAAGGCAGTACCGCGTCGAAGTTCCAGCCGTCGCAGCCCTCCGCGGCCCAGGCATCGTAATCGCCGCGATGGCCGCGGATGTAGCACATGGCATTGATCGAGCTGGAGCCGCCCAGTACCTTGCCGCGCGGCCACCACAGGCGGCGCTGGCCGAGCTGGGGCTCGGGCTCGGTGTGGTAGTCCCAGTTCACTCCCTTGCGTCCGACCAGCTTGGCCAGGCCCGCCGGCATGTGGATGAAGGGATGCCAGTCGCGGCCGCCGGCTTCCAGCAGCAGCACCTTGACCGAGGGGTCGGCGGACAGGCGGTGGGCGAGAACGCAACCGGCCGAGCCGGCGCCGACGATGATGTAGTCGTACACGATCGTGCGCGGATAAGGATTTGACCGAGCCTAGGGTGGGCGCGTAGAGCAATTGCTCCAAAGCGGGCTGTGCTAGCATCGGCGCGCCTTCCGGCCCCCGGTTGTCCGATGCGCCCATCCGCCGACACATCGTATCCGTTCAAGTCCGGTCGTCGGCGCGCCCGTCCATGAGCGATATCAAGGTCGCGATGGCACCCGGCCCGCTGGAGCGCGTGCTGCTCCAATTCGGGGTCCGTCCCGGCGAAGGCGCGGCGCTGGCCTGGTCGTTCCTGTACTTCTTTGCACTGCTGTCCGGCTACTACATCCTGCGTCCGGTGCGCGACGCGATGGGTGCCGTGCATGCGCTGGAGTGGCTGTTCACCGGCACCTTCGTGTGCATGCTGCTGCTGACTCCGGTGTACGGCGCGCTGGTGTCGCGCTTTCCGCGACGGGTATTCCTGCCGCTGGTATACCTGTTCTTCATCGGCTGCCTGTTCGCGTTCTACTTCCTGCTGCGCGCCGATACCGGGGCCACCTGGCGCAGTGCGGTGTTCTACATCTGGGTGGCGGTGTTCAACCTGTTCGCGGTGTCGGTGTTCTGGAGTTTCATGTCGGACATCTTCGAGACCGGCCAGGCCAAGCGCTTCTACGGCGTGATCGCCGCAGGCGGCACCTCCGGTGCGCTGTGCGGCCCGGTGCTCACCCAGGCCATGGCGGCGACGCTGGGAGTCGCCAACCTGCTCCTGGTGAGCGCCTTCCTGCTCGGTGTGTGTCTGCTGTGCATCCTGCGCCTGATTCCCTGGGCACGCGCCCAGGAGCGCCAGCGCAAGGTCGCCGACGTGCCGGAACAGGGCATGGGCGGCAGCGTGCTCGAAGGCGCCAGGCGGGTGTTCGATTCACGTTTCCTGTTCGCGCTTGCCCTGCTGATGTTCTTCGGTGTCGGCGTTGGCACCCTGCTGTACCTCGAGCAGGCGGCCTATACCCGTGTGGCTTTCCCCGACCCCGCATTGCGCACCGCCTACTATTCGCGCATCGACCTCGCCATGAACCTGCTGGCGGTTACCGTGCAGTTGTTCATCACGCGTGCAATGCTCACGCGTGTCGGTGCGGGTCCCATGCTGGTGATCCCGGCATCGCTGGCGGCGCTCGGCTTTGCCGCGCTGGCAGTGGCGCCGGGCGCCCCCCTGCTGCTGGCACTGGTGCAGGTGTTCGTGCGGGCCAGCACGTTCTCCCTGCTCAATCCGGCACGCGAAAGCCTTTTCACACGGGTCGACCGCGTCAGCCGCTACAAGGCCAAGAGCTTCCTGGACACCGCGGTGTGGCGGGGTGGCGATGTCGCCTTCTCATGGCTCTATACCGGCCTGGTCACAGCAATCGGTCTGGGCACGCGCGGGATTGCCGTCGTCGGCATCGCGTTGGCGGCCGGGGTGATCACGTCGGCTTCCTGGGCCTGGCGCCAGTCGCGCTCCCTGCCCGATCAGCACGAGGATGCCAACCGCTCATGAAATACCTGCTGGCGACACTCGCCATGATCCTGGCGACGCCTGTCTGGGCACAGGCCCCCTTCGACATCACCCTGGGCTGGAACGAGGTGCGTGGCCAGGGCGATGCCGGACGCGATGGCGGTGGCGCCTGGTTCAATCTGCGCCGCAGCTTCGGCGACGTGCACGGGGTGGAATTCGAGTACACACGCAGCGCGTTCGATGCCGGCACGCGCAATGCCTTTGCGGTGAACTGGGTACAGACCAATCCCGAGCCATTGTGGCGGCCCTTCTTCCTGGTCGGTCTTGGGCTGTCCGATGGCGAGGAAGGCAACGGCGCGATGGCCAGCGTGGGATTCGGCGGGCGCTGGGAACTGGTACCCGGCCGCCTCGATCTGCGTGCCGACCTGCGCTACCGGCACGACAGTGCGGCGACCAAGGGGGCGCGCAACGAAGGCGTGCTGATGATCGGCATCGGGATTCCGCTGGGCGTCCGATAGGGCGAGGCGACGCATGATCGCGGCTGTCGCTGCTCCTGCGGCGGTGCGTGCTCTTGGGCAGGAGCGGCGAGAGCCGCGATGCGCGCTTCGGGTGGAACGCATGATCGCGGCTGTCGCCGCTCCTGCGGGGTGCGGCAGCGATGGCTCGCGCCGGACCCGTCCGGGCATCAACCGCCGTCGGCAAGTTCCGCGAAGCGGCTGCGGAAGCGCGGGCTGAACAGGGTAGCGTCGATGCTGATCCCCGGCTGCTCACGGCGTGCCGCGCGAACATCCGCGCGCAACGCGCCCTGATCGTTGCCACGCGGATCGCCGAGCTGGGCCAGGGCATGGCGGGCGGCGGCGCGCAGCAGATGGCCGTGCGCGCGGGCCCGGGCATCGGGCAGTGCGGTGGGATCGAAGTCCAGCACATCGCCGTAGCGACCGCCCAGATAGGCATCGAGCGCGTTGCGCAGTGCGGCAGGCGCACTGCCGCGCGGCGACGCGACCGAAGTGGGCGTAGGCTGCGCCTTGGGCGGCTGCGCTGGCGTGGTGACGGTTTCGGTGGCTGCGCTTGCCGGCGTGGTGGTCGGGCTGAGTTCTGCCACGCGCCGGGTGCATTCGGTCAGCGCCTGGTCCACGCTTCCTTTCAGGCTGGGCAGGCGGTCGAGCACCGCGGAGACGTCGGGTCGGCTCCACTGGATGCGTGCCCCGCGGCAATCGCCCTGATGGAAGGCGGCCAGGCCGAGGTAGTACTGGGGTACATAGGGTTCGCCGCGCAGACCGGGCAGGCGCGCGCGCAGCGCAGGCTCGGCCTGTCCACGAATGGCTTCCTCCATGTGCACGGTGACCGCCGCCCAGTCCTGCACGCGTGCCGCCTCCAGTCCACGGCTGTAGCTGGTCGCCACGTCGGCCAGGGCTGCGGCGGAAGCGAGCACCAGTACCAGGAACAGGTATCCGCGCAAGGTCAGTTCCATCCCGAGCGACGCAGGTAGTCCGCCGCCGACAAGGTCGGGAACACCGCGTCGGCCTGCTGCCTGGTACCGGCTTCGACGCGCGCGATCACGGTCACCGGCTGTCCCACCTCGGGATGCCGGAAAGTGGCGCGGTAGACACCCGCCGGCAGTTCGAGCGCAAGCGGAGTGACGCGCTCCTGCGGCAGCGGCACGCTGCGACCGGTGTCGTCCTCCAGTGATTCCAGGCGGGCCCAGGGACGCGCGTTCAACAGCAGCTCACCGAGTGCCGCGCTGCGTCTGCTGGCTTCGCTGGCGATCAGCTCGCGCCGGCGCACCTCGTAGCGGCTGCCAAGATCGTCGAGCAAAGGCTCGTTGTCGAGTACCCGCCGCACCGCACGCAACGCATCGGCTGCGCGATCGAGCGCGGTCACGTCCTGCGCACCGGTCAGGGGTTCTCTCAGGGTCTCGATGAGGCGGCGTTTGAGCAGCGCGTACGCCTGTTCACCCTGCGGCATCTCGGCGATGGTGCGCATTTCACGCGCAGCCTGGTCGAGCGTCGCAGCTGCCAGCGGTCGCCGGTCGAGCAGTTCGTTGACCAGGGCGACGCGCTCGGCCAGCGCATCGAAAGCGGCACGTTGGCGCAGCGCGTCGGCGAGTTCGGCCATGAAGGGCATCTGTGGCGCCAGCTCGGGATAGGCGCGGCGCGCGTCGTCTGCCAGGGCCCGGGCCTGGTCGAGACGTCCTTCGGCCAGGGCGCGCGCACCCTGTTCGGCAAGTCGCCTCGGCAGCGCCTCCAGCAGCTCCTGCGCTTCCTTGTGCTCGGGGTCCTGCACCACCACGGAGCGCAACAGAAAGCGCGCGCTTTCGAACTCGGGGCTGACGATGCGCCCGTCGGCGATCGCCTGGCGCGCATCCTCCAGCGTCTTCAGGATGCGCGCGCGCTGTGCGCCGAGCGCCTGGTCGACGCGACGACTGAGCGCCAGCAGCGTGCTGTCTCCCGGCCTGGCGCGCAAGGCCTGACTGATCTCGGCATGCGCCCGCTCGCTGCGGCCGGCCTTGAGCGAGGCGTCGGCAGCCTGACCGAGACGGGTACCGAGCGCCTGCAACTCGCGCGCCGCCTCGGCATGGCCCGGATCGATCTCCAGCAGCTCGGTGAGACTGTCCAGCGCATTGGCGCCGGGCGGTTCGAACAGGGCGTCCGCCACAGCGTAGCGCCGCGCATCCTCCAGCAGGTCGACGATGCGTCGGGCGCGCCGCTCCTGGTCGCGCTTGACCTCGAACCGCTCCTTCATGCGCGCGTACACGGAGCTGTCGCCGACCGCTTCGGCGATGCGCTCCAGGCCGGCCTGTGCGGCATCGAGATCGTTCCTGTCCAGGGCTTGCTGCGTCGGCACCACCAGGCGTGCGGCAACGGCATCGAGGGCCTCCCCGAGACGCACGTCGTCAGGCAGCAATGCCTGTGCCTGACGCAACAGCGACACCGCGTCGTCGGCGTCGCCGGTAAGGTCGCGGCCGCGGCGCCCGGCATCCTCGGCCTGGCGCAGCAGCTCGGCGAATCGCTGCTGGCGCGCAGCCACCTCGCGCGCCTCAACCAATTGCTGGCGTACCGATTCGACCGCGGCGTGCCCGGGACTCACCGCGACACCCTGGGCGACCAGGGTCTCGGCACGATCCAGATCGCCATCGCGTACCGCCTTGCCTGCCTGTTCGAACAGCAGATCGGCAATGCGCACGACCCGCTGGTCGATGGGTGCGTAGCGCGGTGCTGCCTGGCGCGCGGTTTCCAGCACGGCGAAGGCGTTGTCCTCGGCCGGCTCCACCAGCTGGCCGCGAGCGATGTAGTCGTCGGCGCGCCGCAGCGCCTGGTCGACCACGGCCTGCACCGCCGGGTCGAGCTGCGGCTCGCGCAGAGCCCACCACGCACCGGCCGCGATCAGCACGAGCGCCATGACTCCTGCCGCGACCAGGACCGGCCAGCGAGCGAGTGCCGATCGTTCTCGCGGCGTGCGTTCGGACCTGACTTCAGGCGTGCGCGCAGTCTGTCCGGTGGACACCGAAGGATGACTGATCGAAAAACCAAGCGCGCGCAACTGCTCGGAGGACGACATGTTGGGGTCGGCGGAAAGCCGTGCCATCAGCGTCTGCGAGTTGATCACCACCGCCTTCAGCGCGCGCACGAACTCGTTGACGCTGGCGTAGCGCTGGTCGCGGTCCTTGGCCAGACACCGGTCGAGGATGGGCTGGAACGCCGAGAAGGTGTCCGGCAACGGCGGCGGCGGCTGCGTCATGTGCGCCATCAACACGCTGATCGGCGTGTCGCCCTTGAACGGCGGCGCGCCGGTCAGGAGTTCGAAGAACAGGATGCCCAGGCTGTACAGGTCGGAACGGCCGTCGACCTCGGCGCCGTTGATCTGCTCCGGGCTCATGTAGGTGGGTGTTCCCACCAGCATGCCGGTCTGGGTCAGGCGGGCGGCGCTGGCATCCTGCTGCCTTGCAATGCCGAAATCGGTCAGCACCGGCGTCTGCACGTCGCGGAACATGACGTTGGCCGGCTTGAGATCGCGGTGGATCACGCCGTGCTCGTGGGCGAACTGAAGCGCCTGGGCCAGCTGGACGGTGATCGACACCGCTTCCGACAGCGACAGCCCGATGCGCATGCGCTCGGACAGCGTGCCGCCTTCGAGGAACTCCATCGCGATGTAGGCGATATCGGGGCGCTGCACGATGTCGAAGATGCCGGCGATGTTGCGATGCGGCAGCTGGGCCATGGTGCGCCCTTCCAGCAGGAAGCGCTTCTCCAGCAGGTCGGTGTCGTCCAGACTGCGCCGCATTACCTTGATCGCCACCAGCCGCTGCAGCGAAGTCTGGCGCGCCAGATAGACATGCGACATGCCGCCCGTTCCGATCTCCCGAAGGATCTCGTAACCGGGCAGTTCTGGCAGTGACGGCGAGTTGCTCATGCATGGACCCCGGCGGTCATCATAGCGCGGCACCGGGAGGGCGGCGTCACTGCGGCAGGGTCAGAACCACCGCCAGTCCGCCCCCTTCGCGGTTGGCCAACGCCACCCGACCGCCATGGGCCTCGACGATCTCCCGGGTCAGCGCCAGGCCGAGGCCGGTGCCGCTGCGCTTGGTGGAATAGAACGGCACCAGCGCACTGGCCATGACCGCCTCGCTCATGCCGCTGCCGCGGTCGCGTACCTCAAGGCGAAGCTCGCCGCCCGCTCTACTTGCGGCGACTTCGATGGCGTCCTCCGGGGAGCCCGATTCGTGCGCGTTGCCGAGCAGATTGAGCATGACCTGTTCGATCTGCGCGGGGTCGAAACGGACCTGTTGTTCAGGGACGCGATCGACGAGGCGAAAGCGCCGCTGCTCGGCGAGACGGGCTAGAAAAGCCGGAAGCTGCACTTCCTCGACGCGCGGCGCCGGAAGCTTGGCGAAGCGGGCGTAGCCGGCGATGAACTCGCCGAGATGATCCGCGCGCTGGCCGATGGTGTCGAACACATGGTCGAGGCGCTCGAACTGCTGTCGTCGCACCAGTTCGCGACCGGAATGGGCCAGCGAGCGGATCGGTCCCAGCGAGTTGTTGAGCTCGTGGCTGATCACACGGATCACCTTTTTCCAGGTGGCGACTTCCTGGCGACTGATCTCACGGGTGAGCACGCGGAACAGGTGCAGACGGTGGACCTGTCCGTTCAGGGTGAAGCCGCGCTGTTCCAGGTGCACGGTCTCGTCCTGGCCGCCAAGCTCCACGGTGAACAGGCCGCTTTGCCCGCTGCGCACCGCGTCCGCCAGCACGCGGGGACAGCGGTCCAGTACGCCATCGAAGGCATGACCCTCCATGCGACGACCGCCCTCGAAAAGCCGACGGGCGGCAAGATTGGCGTACACCACGTGTTGCCGGGCATCGACCAGCACCAGCGCCGTGGGTGTGTTCTGCACCACCGTATCGAGCAGAAGTTCGCGCTGCACCAGCGACTGCCGCTGCTCGCGCAGCACGTCCCCAAGCTCGTTGTGCGCGCGCACCAGGTCGCCGATCTCGTCGCGTCTGCCCCCACGCAGGGAGAAGCTGAAATCGCCGTCGCGAAAGCTGACCACCGAGCCTTCCAGTGCCCGGAACAGGGCGGCAAGCGGACGTGCCAGCGCGGTCGCGATCACGCTGCACACCGGTACCAGCACGATGGCGGCAAGCAGGAAGGCGAGCCAGGACTCACCCAGCCACGCCACCATGGCGACCGCGAGCGCCGCCGTTCCCAGCGCAACCACGACGAGAAGGAGGGCGAGCTTTCCGGCGAGCGAGGTCGGGGTCATGCAGTGGAAGGAGGTGAGTGAGAAGCGAAGGATGGGCGCGGGCGGGTAGCGGCGGCAAGCGCGACGATCCTTTCCCTGGCCAGCACTACTCACAACCCTCCGACTGCGGACGTCAACAAGCTCCCGGCGCCTACTTGATCCCCAGCCTCTCCATGCGCCGGTACAGGGCCTGCCGGCTCAGACCCAGTTCGGCCGCGGCCTGCGCCACCACGCCGCCGACGCGCTCCAGTGCCGCCGCGATGGCGTCGCGATCGGGCTCGGCCTCGGCCATGGACCGTGGCGGCGCTGCCTGCAATCCAAGGTGTGCGGGTTCGATGGCGGCGCCGCCGCCGAGCAGCAGCGCTCGCTCGATGGCGTTCTTCAGTTCACGCACGTTGCCCGGCCAGGGATGCGCCCTCAGTGCCTCCTCGGCAGCAGGCGACAGGGTGCCGCGCCCTGCCAGAAAGTGGGTGGCGAGCGGCAGGATGTCGGCCGGACGCGCGGCCAGCGGCGGCAGGTGGATCTCGATCAGGTTGAGTCGATAGAAGAGGTCCTGGCGGAACGTACCTTGGGCGATCATGGCGGGCAGATCGGCGTTGGTGGCGCTGATCACGCGCACCCGCACCTGACGCTCGCGGTTGGACCCCAGGCGCTGGAAGCGGCCGCTTTCTAGCACCCTCAGCAGTTTCATCTGCCCGGCGGGCGGCAGGTTGCCGATCTCGTCCAGGAACAGGGTGCCGCCATCGGCGGCCTCGAACTTGCCCTCGCGCGCCTTGCCGGCACCGGTGTAGGCGCCGGCCTCGGCACCGAACAGTTCGGCCTCGATCAGGTCGGCCGGGATGGCACCGCAATTGAGCGTGAGGAAGGGCCCGTTGCGCACGTCGGAATTGGCCTGGATCAGCGCGGCGATGCGTTCCTTGCCGGCGCCATTGGGACCGGTGATCAGCACCGGCACATCGGCACGGGCCACGCGGCAGGCGAGCTCGACCACCCTGGCGGTGGCAGGGTCGGCAAACACCATGCCGGCCAGGTCGTATTGCTGCTCGACTTCGTGTCGCCCCTGTCGCAGCACATCCTCGTGGTGATGCAGACGTCGCGTGGCCTCGCCGAGTTCGAGCAGATTCTCCACCGTGGTCAGCAGCTTCTGGTCGTCCCACGGCTTGCCCATGTAGTCGGCGGCACCGGAGCGGACCAGCTCCACCGCGGTCTCCAGGTGGGTCCACGCGGTCAGCAGGATCACCGGCATGTCCGGATGGCGCTGGCGGATGGCGTGGAACAGTTGCACACCCTCCTCGCCCGATGTGGTGTCGGCGGAGAAGTTCATGTCCTGTACCACCAGGTCCACGACATGCCCATCGAGCAGCGCGAGCCCCGCCTGCGGCGATGTGGCCGCCAGCGTGCGCCAGCCGCGCAGCGAAAACAGCACGTCGAGCGCAGTGGCAACGTCGGGGTTGTCGTCGATGACGAGGACAGTGGGCATGGTGCGGGGAGTAGGGAGTAGGGAGTAGGGAGTAGGGAGTAGGGAGTAGGGAACAGCGTCCGCGATCCCGTGGGGTGGGCGCAAGCCCCGAACGGGCCGGCCCGGTCCGTGCCCCCCCCGCTCCCTGCATCCTGCTCCGCGCTCTGATCAGGCTGCCCTGGTCGCCACCGCCGGCGGCACCGCCGCGGCGCGCCAGGCCGGGCCGAGTACGGCGACCAGGCCCAGCAGCCAGAGTACCGCTGCGCTTCCGGCGAGGTAGGTCAGCGGCAGGCGCGGCATTTCAATCTGACCGACCAGAACGTTGTTCAACACGATGCCCAGGATCAGACCGAGCACGATCCCTGCGCTGGTGATGAGTGCGTTCTCGGTGAGAAAGTAGCGCAGGATCGCAGCGCGTGTCGCGCCCAGCGCGCGGCGTGTGCCGATCTGCTTGCGCCGCTGGGCCACCCACAGACTGGCCATGCCGACCACACCGCTGCCGGTGATCAGCAGGAGTCCGATGGTGACGGCGATCAGCATGCCGGCGACCGACCGTTGCGGAGCGTAACGGACATCGCGCACCTGGGAGAGGGTGCGATTGTTCGCCAGCACACGGTCACGGCGCAGGCCGAGCAGAGCAGCCTCGGCGTCGCGCTGCACCGCCGGCATGGCGTCCGGCCGGTCGACGCGCACCAGGTAGGTGGTGCCCTGCCCCAGGAACCGGATCGGAAGAATGTATCCCGACCACGCGTTGTCGCTGGCCTGGGCGAACGGCGACTTCAACCGCTCCACCACACCCACGATGGACACCGGAAGAAAGCCGGCAGGTGTGCGCATGAACACCGAGCGGCCCACCACGCTGGTTTCGTCCGGAAACAGTTGCGTAGCCGTGCGCCGGGTCACGATGATCGATTCGGCGTGCATGGCGCCACGCCGCATGTCGAATTCGTGATACTCCGAGGGCAGGAAATCGCGGCCTTCGACCAGGGTCAGGCCCAACGTATTGACCAGCGAATCCGGGCTGGCCCAAGCCGCGGCAAGCACCAACGACTCGTCTTCTTCCTTGTGCGAAAGCCCCAGCCCCCATCCCGACATTCCCATTGGAACCTGGTTCGACCAGGCGGCATCGACAACTCCGGGAACGGCGCGCAGGGTGTCGACGTCCAGACGCTGCATGGCGGCCACGTCGTCAATGTCCCGTGTCGGCGACAGGTCGATATGGAATACCACCGACTCGTCGACACCCGAGGGACGGGCGGAAAGCGCAAGCCGGTCGTTCACCACGAAAAGTGCGTTGCTGACGATGGCGAGCGTGAGCGCCACCTGGGCGGCAATCAGGATGGCGCCGGTCCTGCTGCGCAGGAGGGCGGAAAGAATGGGGCGGATTTCCATCACGGATTCCTCGATCACTGGGACTTGAGTTGCGCGGCTGGCCGTACCTGGCTGGCACGCCAGGTAGGCAGCAGGCCGGCAAGGAGTGCGGCGCCGATCGACAGGGCAAGCGTGGCGCCGAGCATGGTGCCATCCATCCGCGCCACCTTCTCCAGGTTCGGCGACTGGCTTGCCATCAGCCACAGCGCGGACACGGTCAGCAGCAGACCGAGCGCGCCACCTGCGAACCCGACCACGCCGGCCTCGATGAGGTACTGCTTGAACAGCTCGATGCGCGGCGCCCCCAGTGCGCGGCGTACGCCGATCTCGCTGGACCGCGCGGTGAACTTGGCAAGCAGCAGTCCGATGATGTTGACCAGGCATACCAGCAGGAACCCGAATGCCAGCCAGGTCTGCAGACGGACGTCGCTGCCGACCACCTGCAGGAAGTCCAGCCACTGCATGACGTTGCGGGCGCTCACCACCTCGCCCTGGTAGGGGAAGCGGCCGCTGCGCCGCTGCTCCTCCACGTGGGCGCGAAGGTGGTCGCGCAGGGCGTCGGCCTCCGCGACTGTGGCCGTCTCGATCCAGTAATTCAGCCAACTGCACTCCGAGCGCAGCAGTCCATCGAAACCGGGTTCGAGCGCGCCGCCGGCGGAACAGTTGATGGAGCCGCTCGGGTCCATCTGCATGTCCACCGCGGCCGCGATGGGAATGAAGACGTCATCGCTGTCACCGAAGGGGTCCTGGCCGGACAGGCGGTAGAAGCGCGGCAGCGGGCTCCAGCCATCGAGTACGCCAGTCACCTGGAACGGCGTCTCGCCGAGCACAAGATCCTCTCCGACTGCGGCCGCCGCACTGCCGAATACACGCTCGGCGACGCGGCGCTCGATCACCACGACGCGTGCGCCATCACGATCCGCCTCGTCGGTCCATGCGCCGCCCGCCGCGAATGGCGTTTCGAACATGGCGAAGAAATCCCGGTGGACGGCACTGCCCGCGGCGAAGAACGGGGGCAGGTCGTCACGACCGCTGTCGATCGCCGGCGCAATCCCATAGAGTCCGGTCTGGCGCAGTCCGAACGCTCCGTCCTTGAGTTCGCGCACATCGCGATAGGGCACCAGATTCTGCTGCTGGCTGGGTCCGCGTTCGCCATCGGGACCGTTGTCCAGCACCACCGAGAACAGGCGCTCGCTCTTGTGCGGGATCGGATCGCCGCTCATCACGTGCAGCACCGTGAGCGTGGCCATGCTGGCGGCGACGCCGACGCCGAGCGTCAGCAGCATCAGCGCGGTGAGGGCCGGGTTGCGGCGCAGGTTGCTGACGCCGAGACGAAGGTAATAGGCGAACATGTCGGCGTCCTCAGGCGATGGCGGCCAACGGCTGCCGCAGCGAAACCTCCTGCACCACGTCGGTCACTCTTCCATCGACGATGTGCACGTTGCGCTGGGCGCGCACGGCCAGTTCCGGATCATGGGTAACCATGACGATGGTGGTGCCCTGCTCGTTGATTTCCTCGAGCAGCTCCATCACGCCGCGCGCCATCTGCGAGTCGAGGTTGCCGGTGGGCTCGTCGGCGAGCAGCAGGCGCGGTTCGCCGGCGAGCGCACGGGCGATGGCGACGCGCTGCTGCTGACCGCCGGACAGCTCGGCCGGGAAGTGCTTCATGCGCGAAGCCAGGCCAACCCGGGTCAGAGCCGCCTCGATGCGACGACGGCGCTCCGCGGCCGGTAGTCCGCGGTAGCGCAACGGCACATCGACATTGTCGAACAGGTTGAGATCGGGAATCAGGTTGAAGCTCTGGAAGATGAAGCCGAGCTTCTGATTGCGCAGTTGCGATCGCTGCCTGTCGTTCATGCCACGCACGTCGACGCCATCGAGCAGATACTCGCCGGCGCTGAAGTCTTCGAGCAGCCCGGCAATGTTGAGGAACGTGGTCTTGCCCGAGCCCGATGGCCCGGTGACGGCGACGAACTCGCCCTCGCGCACATGGATGTCGATACCACGCAGGGCATGCGTCTCGATCATGTGGGTGCGATAGACCTTGCTCAGTTGGTTCATGCGCAGCATGGTGTGTTTCCTTGTCGGGGGGAGAGGGATCAGTGGACGCGGACGCGCTCGGCGTCCTCGAAGGTATCGCTGCCGGCGATCACCACGCGTTCGCCCTGGGCGAGGCCATCGAGGATTTCGATCGCGGCGATGCTGGTGGCGCCGATGCGCAGGGCGCGACGCTCGGCCACACCGTCGCGTACCACGTAGGCGAAGCGCGCGCCGTGCGCTTCGAGGAAGGGACCACGCGCCAGCAGCAGCACGTCAGGACGCTCCTCGAACACCACGCGCGCGGTGATGCGCTGGTTCTGGCGCAGTCCCGGCGGCTGCTGGCCGTCGAAACGAACTCTGGCCAGCACCTGCCGGTTCACCACTTCCGGAGAGACCGCGACGATGCTTCCACGCGCAACGAGCGCGCCGACCCGCACTTCGGCCAGCATGCCGAGGCCGAGATCCTCGGCGTAGTTCTCGGGCACCTCGATCTCGACTTCCAGGCGCTCGAGGTCGACCACCGTCATCAACGGTGCGTTGGCCGGTACCACGGCGCGAT
>DAOMOD010000099.1:5713-14999 GCA_035444205.1 Lysobacteraceae bacterium | reverse complement strand
CGCGGACCTGGACGGTCACAGCCGAACTGGATCCCTACCATCCGGACGAACAGACGGTCGAGGCGTTCCCTGGCGGCAATTCCGGCGTCCTTCTGGCACTGACTGCTGGCCGTCTCACAGTCGAACCGGCCGAGCTGACAGAAACCACAGAGTACCTGCAGACGTCGAGCCGCAATCTGGCCATGATCAATGACGGCACTGCGCCGGTCACCTTCGATGTTTCCATCGAGACCGAAGTGATTCCGGTGGTCAGCGCCGACTTCGAGGGCTCTGTGCCGCCGGCGGGCTGGATGGTCAACAGTCTCGATGGCGCGCCGCCCTGCGTGTGGCGGCGCAACGACGACCTGGTGAACCAGAGCGGCGCACCGGCAGCGCCACGCGCCAACTTCGCCGGTGGCGATGGTTTCAGCGCCGCCGCCGACTCCGATCGCTGCGGCAACGGATCGACCATGGACACCGAGCTGGTATCGCCAATCATCGATTTCTCGGCGCTGGAGGACCCAAGTCTGGAGTTCGTGTTGAGCTTCCGTGTGCTGGGCGCCAGCCGCCTGGATATCGATGTCAGCACCGACGCCGGCGACACCTGGACCACGATCGAGTCCTATACCACCAGCGTGTCGGCCACCGGACCGGGCACCCCGCAAAGCTTCAGCCTGAATGCCTTCAGCGCCAGCAATGAGGGCCGTGTGCGCTTCCGCTACGTGGCGCCGGGATGGCATTGGTGGGCGCAGGTCGACCAGGTGCGCATCGGCGGCCAGGCCCAGTGGATGACGGTCACGCCCGGCGACGGCACGTTCAACGTGCCGGCCGACGCCACCGGCCAGCTCCTGACGGTCGGCTTCGATGCCACCCAGGTCCCGGGTCCCGGAACCTACGAAGGCATGATCCGCATCGCCAACGACACGCCGTACGACGGCGGGCTGGTCGAGGTACCGGTGACGTTCAATGTCACACCGGCGCCCGGTCAGTCGCGCCTCGAGGGCGGCGTCAGCGGGCTTGGCTACTGCGACGCCGAGAACTATCCGGCGGCCGGCGCCAGCGTCAACGTGATCGGTCAGAACAACACCTTCGGCCTCACCGCGGACGACGACGGCGCATTCGGCCTGTGGCTGAATACCAGCGAGGCGCCGCTCACCATCGAAGTGGCGGCGGCCGGCCATGTCGGCCAGACGGACAGCGGCGTCGGACTCGGCAGCCAGCAGACCACCACGCGCAACTACAATCTGCGACTGGATGCGCCCTGCGGCAGCGTCAGTCCCGATTCGGTCAGTGCCTCGCAGGATCCGAACACCACCAGCATCGTGCAGGTGGTTCTGAGGAACGACGGCGCCGCGCAGCTCGACTGGACCGAGGGTTCCGGCGGCCAGAGCGTGCTGGTGCTGGAGCAGACCGACAACGCCGCCAACGGCATCGTCAGCTCGCGTTTCCTCGGTTTGAACCCGGTCACCGGCGCCTACAGCGCCGAGGACTTCGCGTTCGGCGGCGGCGGCATCAGCAGCATCCGTGTCGACGGCTTCCGCACCGGCGGCGGCAGCATCGCGCTGACCGCGACGGAACTGGCCTTCTTCATCTACCCGGATGCGGGCGGCGTACCGGCCGGACACCCCGAGGACGGCGGTGGTACGGAAAGCTGGTCGTTCGCGGCGGCGCCCAATCACCCGGCCTTCTCCATCGGTCCCGACAGCAGGATCACGCTCAACGTGGTGGCGGCCGACGGCCAGCCGGTGCAGCTTTCGCCCGGACACTACTGGGTGGTGGCCTACGCCACCGTGCCGGGTACCGAAGGTTCCATCCGCTGGAACTGGTTCGCGGCAGCAGCGGGGCAGGCCACCGGATTCTACGCCCAGATCATCACCCCGGGCGCTGCGTTCGGAGGCGGCTTCCCGGATTGGGCGTCGATCGCCGAGAATGTGGATCCGGTGTTTGCCGGGCTCGGCCTGCGCATCGATTCCCAGGTGGCATGCAGCACCATCGCCAACACCGTGGACGGTAGCGGCTCGGTGGGTCCGGACGGGGTCGCCATCCTCAACATCGAGGTCGACACCACCGGCGTGCCGCCGGGCAACTACGACGAGATCGTCTGCCTGCTGACCAACGACGCCCAGGCCGCGTTGATCACGGTCGCGGTGGAACTCGAGGTGACCATGCCGGCGAGCTTCGGCACCCTGGAGGGAACGATCACCAGCAGCGGCTACTGCGATCTGGAGTCCGATCCGCTTGCAGGCGCCGGCGTAGAGATCGCAGGCCAGACGTTCACCTACAACCTCAGCACCGGCCCCGATGGCGGCTACAGCATCGCCGTGGACAGCCTGGACGGGCCATACACGGTCACCGTGAACGCGGCCGGCCATCTGCAGGGCCAGTCGGTCGGCGTCGTCGTCAACGCCGGCGCGACGACGGTGGAGGATCTGGAACTGCGACTGGATGCGCCTTGCGCCAGTGCGGATCCCGACAGCCTCTCGGCGTCGGCCGCGTCGGGCACCTCGACCCAGGTCGATCTGGACATCATCAATAGCGGTGCCGCGTCCTTCGACTGGGCGATCGCCTTCGAGGAGGATGTTGCCCTTCTGGGCGGCGGCCCGATCGATGTAGTGCAGGACGGCAGCTTCGAGGCCGGCTCACCCAATGCTTTCTGGGCCGAGACCTCGACCAACTTCGGCACGCCGCTGTGCACCGTCGCCGGCTGCGGCACCGGTGGAGGCACCGGTCCACGCACCGGGAGCTGGTGGGCATGGTTTGGCGGCACCACTGCGGCGGAGACCGGTTCCGTGGCTCAGGACGTCACCATCCCGCCGGCCACCAGTGCCGAGTTGCGCTTCTGGCTGGAGATTCCGGCCAGCGCTACCCCGGGCTTCCTCGAGGTGCGTCTGGGCGGCGACGTGGTGTTCAGCGCGACCCAGGCGGATGCTGGCAGCTTCGGCAACTACACGGAAGTGGTGGTCGATGTGCTGGCCTACGCCGACGGTGTCGAGCGCGAGCTGCTGTTCTTCAGTCAGACCACGGCAGGCGCGACCACCAATTTCTTCGTGGACGACGTGAGCCTGGTGGTGGAGCCGGGCGGTACCTGCGTCTCTCCGGCGGGCGTGGACTGGCTGTCGGCCGACCCGGCGACCGGAACCACCGCCGGCGACGACACCGATACGGTGAGCATCAGCTTCGACGCCAGCACGCTGACCGAGGGCCTTTACGAGGCGACCCTGTGCCTCAGCACCACCGACACACAGAATCCGCTGATCGTGATTCCGGTCGAGTTCGAGGTGACCGTCCCGCCACCGCCGCCGGTGGTGATCGACATTTCGGGGCAGGAGTCGCCCAGCATGTTGTGCGGAGATGGCACCAATCCAGGCCTGCCGTCAATCAATGTCGACATCGGTGCCAATACGCCGGTGCTCACGGTGGCATGGGACACGTTGCTGGAGACTAACGGAGGGAGCTGGGCGACTGAGGCAGCCATCCTGTTTGGAACAACCAGCACGCGATTCGAAGTCAGTTTGAGGCCGGGTATTGGCGTGAACGAGCCCACGCCACCCGGCGGAACCCAGTTCTCCGGGGGGCCGGTGGACATGGTGGGCGCAGGACTTGATTTCGAGGTGGAATCCGACGGATTGCTGTGGCTGACGTTCTGCGAAACGTTCAACGACGGTGCGAATCCGGATGCCTTCTGGCTGGATCCCAGCACCGTCACGGTGAACGCGCCACTGGACGGGTTGGTGCAGGAGGGCAACGCGGCGGCGCTGAGCCGGACGCTGTCGCACCCAGGCGGCAAGTAACCAAGTCGGTACGGAACTTTGTGTTGGGGCGGCCAGTGGCCGCCCCATTTCCTTTCAGGCCCTGAACCGGGCCGCGGCCAGTCATGCGCTGCACCTGGGGAAAGCTCTGCTGTATCCTGCCCGGTCCCCACTTTCCGTCCCGCCCATGAAATTCGTCGACGAAGCCGAAATCCGCGTCGAGGCCGGCAACGGCGGCCATGGCTGTGCCAGCTTCCGGCGCGAGAAGTTCATTCCCTTCGGCGGCCCCGACGGCGGCGACGGCGGCGATGGCGGCAGTGTCTGGCTGGTCGGTGACGAAGGCCTGAACACGCTGATCGATTTCCGCCATCAACGCCGCTTCCGTGCCCAGCGCGGCGTCAATGGCATGAGCCGGCAGATGTACGGCAAGAGCGGCGACGACATCGAGGTGCGTGTGCCGGTCGGCACCGTGGTCGTCAACGTGGAGACCGACGAGGTGATCGGCGACATCACCGTCCATGGCCAGCGTCTGCTGGTGGCCCAGGGCGGCAAGGGCGGCAAGGGCAACGTGCACTTCAAGAGCTCCACCAACCGCGCGCCGCGCCAGTTCACCGAGGGCACCCCGGGCGAGCAGCGGGTATTGAAGCTGGAGCTCAAGGTGCTGGCCGACGTCGGCCTGCTGGGTTTTCCCAACGCCGGCAAAAGCACCTTCATTCGCGCCGTGTCGGCCGCCACGCCGCGCGTGGCCGATTATCCCTTTACCACCCTGCATCCCGGCCTGGGCGTGGTGCGGGTGGATCTGAACCGGAGCTTCGTGCTGGCCGACATTCCGGGCCTGATCGAGGGCGCGGCGGATGGTGCGGGGCTCGGTATCCGTTTCCTCAAGCATCTTCAACGCACCCGGCTGTTGCTGCACCTGGTCGACATGGCGCCGCTGGAGGGCGACGACGAGGTGTTGCGCCAGGTACGCGCCATCGAAAGGGAGCTTGCGAACTTCGACGAGGAACTGGCCGCGCGCCCGCGCTGGCTGGTATTCAACAAGGCCGACCTGTTGCCCGTGGACGAGCGTCGCCCGAAGGCGGAAGCGCTGGTCGCCGCACTGGACTGGGAGGGTCCCTGGTTTCTGGTGTCGGCGCTGGCGAAGGACGGCACCGATGACGTCTGCCGCGAGGCCATGGATCACCTGGACACGCAGCGACCGCAAGCCGAGCCCTCAGAGGCGCAGGAAGGGGACGCCGTCGCGCCCGAGGTTGCCTCCAACGACAGCGATCCCGACTGATTCGGCGGGACGGTGCCGAGCAAGCTCGGCACTACAGGAGCGGGGCGGGTTTCGGGCTGTTCGTGGAGCGTAGTTTGCTGCGCTCAGATGCGACGTGACGCCGCAAGGAGACGGTGCCGAGCTTATAGGGGGGTGGCGCAAAAAAAAGCCGGCGCAAGCCGGCTTTCTCATGACGCGGGGATCGGCGCGTCAGGCCGAGGCTGCCTCGCCGGCGGCCTTGATGCGAGCGCTCAGGCGGCTCTTGTGACGCGCAGCCTTGTTGCGGTGGATCAGTCCTCGGCTGGCGTAGCGATCGAGGATGGGCTCGGCGCCCTGGTAAGCGGCCTTGGCCGCCGTCGCATCGCCTGCGTCCAGCGCCTTGATGACCTTCTTGACTGCCGTACGCAGCATGGAACGGGCGCTGGCGTTGCGCTGGCGATGAACTTCCGCCTGGCGGGCGCGCTTCTTCGCGGACTTGATGTTGGCCAAGGTGTGGCTCCTGAAACGTGAATCGAGCTAAAGACCGCCAATTATGCCGACTCGTAGCGCCCTGCGTCAACGCCGCGGCGCAGGTGTCGACCGCCCCGGGAACCCCCGGCCCGCCTCGCGGCAGGACCGGCCGGAAAAAAGTCCCCCGGTGCGCCGTTCCAGTCGCTAACCTCTGCGCCCGACGAAGCTGAACGGGCCCCGGCTTGAAACTGCTGCGCTCCACCGCGGTATTCAGTGCGATGACCCTGCTGTCGCGGATCGCCGGCTTTGCCCGCGATGTGGTGCAGGCGGCGCTGTTCGGCGCCGGGGTCGGCACCGACGCCTTCACGGTGGCCTATCGCATCCCCAACTACCTGCGCCGCATTTTCGCCGAGGGCAGCTTCGCCATGGCCTTCGTGCCGGTGTTCTCGGGGCTGCGCGAACAGGGCGACCGCGAGGCGCTCAAGGATTTTCTCGACCACATCGCCGGTGCGCTGTGCGCGGTGGTACTGGTGGTGACGGGCCTGGGCATGCTGGCGGCGCCGCTGCTGGTGGCACTGATCGCGCCGGGGACAATCGACGACCCCGAGCGCTTCGGGCTCACCGCCGAGATGCTTCGCATCGTCTTTCCCTACCTGTTCTTCATTTCGCTGGTGGCACTGGCCGGCGGCGTCCTGAACAGCTTCGAGCGCTTCGCCCTGCCGGCCTTCACGCCGGTCCTGCACAACCTTGCGGTGATCGCCGCCATGCTGCTGCTGGCCGGTTACCTGGATGTGCCGGCCAAGGCCCTGGCCTGGGGCGTGTTCGCCGCCGGCATCGCCCAGTTTGCACTGCTGTGGCCGGCGCTCGGTCGGCTCGGTCTCAGGCCGCGGCTGCGGCTGAACCTTCGCCATGAGGGGGTGCGGCGAGTGTTCCGGCTGATGCTGCCGACCCTGTTTTCATCTTCGGTGGCCCAGCTCAACCTGATCGTCGGTACCGCCTTCGCCTCGCTGCTGGCGGTGGGCAGCCAGACCTGGCTGTGGTACTCGGATCGACTGATCGAGTTCCCGCTGGGCCTGTTCGGCGTGGCGCTCGGTACGGTGATCCTGCCGCACCTTTCGCGCCGTTTCACCGCGCAGGATGGCGCCGGCTTCAGCGCGGCGCTGGATTGGGGTCTGCGTACCGTGATCCTGGTCGGGGTGCCCGCCGGACTCGGGCTGCTGCTGCTGGCCGAGCCGCTGGTGACCACCGTGTATCAGCGCGGCGCCTTCGATGCGGACGACACGCGAATGACAGCGTTGGCGCTGTCGGCGATGAGCATCGGCGTGCCGGCCTTCATGCTGACCAAGGTGCTGGCGCCGGCCTTTTTTGCGCGCCAGGACACGCGCACGCCGATGCGTGCAGCGGTGATCACAGTACTATTCAACGTCGGCCTGATGGCGGCGGTCGTGACGCCGTTGTGGCTGCGCGGCGTTCCCGGCGCCCATGCCGGCATCGCCCTGTCCACCGCGCTGGCGGGGTTGCTGAATGCCGCGTTGCTATGGCGGTACCTGCGTGCCGAAGCCAGCTTCACGCCGCAGCCCGGCTGGGGGCGGCATGCCGTGCGCGTGATGTGCGGATGCCTTCTCATGGGCGCCACGGTGCTGGCGCTGCGCGGGTGGCTGGGTCCATGGCAGGAGATCGGTGCCGTGGCGCGCTGGGGCTGGCTGCTGCTGGCGGTCGGCGCGGGCGCCGTGGCCTATGGTATCGGCCTGCTGCTGGCCGGCTGGCGGCCACGCGAGCTGGCACGTTCGAATTCGGGGCAGGGCGCCGCGGAGTGAAGCGTCTTGCCGGGTTCGATGGCGCATCCGCCAGGCTTCGTTGCGGGCCTCTGCTGTAGGAGCGTCGAGAGCCGCGATCCAATGCCTGGGCCCGGACGGTTGGCTGCGGCTTTCACCGCTCCTGCAACGCCGCGCGCGGTATCGGGGTCGTCGCCACTGCATGTCGACACGCTCCTCTTCCATGTGCTGCATCATTCCTGTCCAATCCGTGCAGCGGATTGGATGGCTATACTCGCGCCCCATGAGCTGGCTGTTTCGTGACATCGAGGGCGGGTCGCTCTGCCCATCGGGCAGTGTGCTGTGCCTGGGCGCCTTTGATGGCGTGCACTGCGGGCACCGCGCGCTGCTCGAGCGCGTGTGCGCGGAAGCATCGAGTCGGGGCCTCGAAGCGGTGGCGCTGAGTATGGAGCCGGTGCCGCGCGAATACTTCGGCGGCGCAGCGGCGCCGCCCCGGCTGACCGCGGTGCGCGACAAGCTGCGCCTGTTGCGCGAGGCGGGAATGGCGCGGGTCGGCCTGATGCGCTTCGGGCCGCGACTGGCCGCGATGGAAGCGGAAGACTTCGTGCGCCTCGTGCTGGTCGGGCGCCTGTCCGCGCGCGTGGTGGTGGTCGGCGGGAACCTTCGCTTCGGCCATGCCCGGCGTGGCGATGTGGCGTTGTTGCGACGGATGGGCGCCGAACTCGGCTCTGCAGTGGTGGTGCCCGATACCGTGCTGCATGAGGGTGTTCCGGTATCCAGCACGCGCATCCGCAGCGCGCTCAGCGCAGGCGATCTGCGCCTTGCCTGCGAGTTGCTGGGGCGCGACTACCACCTGGGTGGACGCGTGCGCCACGGCGAGAAGCTTGGCCGCAAGCTTGGCTTCCCCACCGCCAACCTGCCGCTCGGACGCATGCGCGTGTCGCTTGCGGGAGTGTTTGCGGTACGCGTTTGCGGTGCGGGGCTCGAACACTGGCCCGGCGTCGCCAATCTCGGAACGCGCCCCACCATCGGCGGCATCGAGCCCTGTCTTGAGGTGCACCTGTTCGGCTTCGACGGCGACCTCTACGGGCGGCGTATCGACGTGATATTCGTCGAAAAACTGCGCGAGGAGGCACGGTTCCCCGACCTCGAAAGCATGGTACGGCAGATGCGCGTCGATGCCGATCAGGCCCGCGCCATCGTCGGCGAACCTGCGTAACCGCTACACTGCGCGACTGTTTTTCTGGCGGGCCGCGCGCCCGCCGGTATTCCGGAACTGCACATGAGCCAGGACTACAAGCACACCATCCACTTGCCGGCCACCGAGTTCCCGATGCGCGGAGATCTCGCCAGGCGCGAACCCGCCATGCTCGAGGCATGGGCAGAGGAGGGCCGCTACCACGCATTGCAGCGACACGCCGCGGGACGCCCGCGCTTCGTCCTGCACGACGGTCCGCCGTATGCCAACGGTGCCATCCACATCGGCCATGCGGTGAACAAGATCCTCAAGGACGTGGTGGTGAAGTCGCGCCTGCTGGCCGGATTCCAGGCGCCCTACGTGCCGGGCTGGGACTGCCACGGTCTGCCCATCGAGATCGCAGTGGAGAAAAGGGTCGGCAAGGTCGGCGACAAGGTGGACGCACGCGCCTTCCGCCAGGCCTGCCGCGACTATGCCGCCGAACAGATCGATGGCCAGCGCCGCGACTTCCAGCGCCTGGGCGTGCTTGGCGAGTGGGAAAACCCTTACCGCACCATGGACTTTCGCTACGAGGCCGACATGATCCGTGCGCTGGCGCGCATCGTCGGCAACGGCCACCTGCTGCGCGGCGCCAAGCCGGTGCACTGGTGCTTCGACTGCGGCTCGGCACTGGCCGAGGCGGAAATCGAGTACGCCGACAAGGTGTCGCCTGCGGTCGACGTCGCCTACGGCGTCGTCGACAAGAGTGAACTGCTCCAACGATTCGGATTGCAGGACCACGAGGCGCAACTGGCTGCGCTTGCCGGCGAATCCGTTGCGCTGCCGATCTGGACCACCACGCCGTGGACCTTGCCGGCCAGCCTTGCGGTGACGCTGG
>DAOMOD010000099.1:4702-5701 GCA_035444205.1 Lysobacteraceae bacterium | reverse complement strand
TGCGCGGGAAGACCGCCGCGGGCAGGACCTGGCTGCTCGTGGTGGCCGCCGCCCTGGTCGAGCCCATCGCTGCCCGCTATGGCCTCGAAGATCACGAAACGCTCGGCTCCATCCCAGGGGCAAACCTGGAGGGCTTGTCCCTTCAGCACCCGTTCTACGAACGCCAGGTACCGATCATCCTCGGCGACCACGTCTCCGCCGAGGAAGGCACCGGCGCCGTGCACACCGCGCCCGGCCACGGCCAGGAGGAATTTGCTGTCGGTCAGAAGTACGGACTGGAGACGCTGTCCCCGGTGATGGGCAATGGTGTGTTCCAGCCCGAACTGCCGCTGTTCGGCGGCCAGCATATCTGGAAGGCCAACGATGCCATCATCGCGGAGCTGGACAAGCGCGGCGTGCTGCTGGCCCACGCGAAGCACCCGCACAGCTACCCGCACTGCTGGCGCCACAAGACGCCGGTGGCCTTCCGCGCCACACCGCAGTGGTTCATCAGCATGGACCAGGCCAACCTGCGCGCCGATGCGCTGCATGCCATCAAGAGCGTGCGTTGGGTGCCGACCTGGGGGCAGGCGCGCATCGAGTCGATGATCGACAACCGTCCGGACTGGTGCATCAGCCGCCAGCGCACCTGGGGCGTGCCGATCGCCCTGTTCGTCGACAGGGTCAGCGGCGAGCCGCACCCGCGCACCGTGGAACTGATGGAAGCAGTCGCCCAGCGAGTCGAACAGGGCGGGGTGGACGCCTGGTACGACCTCGATGCTGCCGATCTGCTGGGCGAGGAAGCGGACCGCTACGAGAAAGTACCCGACATCCTCGACGTCTGGTTCGACTCGGGCGTCACGCACGAATGTGTGCTGGCTGCCCGCGATGGGCTGGGCAAGCCGGCCGACCTCTACCTGGAAGGCTCCGACCAGCATCGCGGCTGGTTTCAGAGCTCGCTGCTCACCGGCATCGCCATGGATCGCGCCGCGCCCTACCGGCAGGTGCTGACCCACGGCT
>DAOMOD010000099.1:0-4658 GCA_035444205.1 Lysobacteraceae bacterium | reverse complement strand
GCAAGATGTCCAAGTCGCTTGGTAACGTGATCGCCCCGCAGAAGGTGATGGACACGCTCGGCGCCGACATCCTGCGCCTGTGGGTGGCCTCGGCCGACTATCGTGGCGAGATCAATCTCTCCGATGAGATCCTGAAGCGTGCCGCCGACATCTACCGGCGCATCCGCAACACCTGCCGCTTCCTGCTCGGCAACCTGGCCGGATTCGATCCGGCGAAGCATCTGGTCGCGCTGGAGGATAGCGTGCTGCTGGACCGCTGGGCCGTGCACCGCGCACATGAGGCACAAGTGGCCATCACGGCCGCCTACGAGCGCTACGATTTCCCCGAGATCGTGCAGCGCCTGCAGAATTTCTGCTCGGTGGACATGGGTGCGCTGTATCTGGACATGACCAAGGATCGGCTCTACACCATGCCCGCCGACAGCGCCGGCCGGCGTTCGGCACAAGGCGCGATGTACCGCATCCTGGAAGCGATGGCACGCTGGATGGCGCCAGTGCTGTCTTTCACCGCCGACGAGATCTGGCAGTACATGCCGGCGCGAGAGCGCCCCTCGCCGCTGTACGAGACCTGGTATGCCGGTCTGGCGCCGCTGCCCGCCGACGCCGCGCTGGCAGCGCGCGACTTCGACCTGCTGCTGGCCATGCGCGAGGCGGCAGCCACGCTGCTTGAGCCGATGCGCAAGGCCGGAACCATTGGAGCCGCGCTGGAAGCCGAAGTGGAAATCCATGTGCCGGCCTCGCTGTATCGCCGCCTGCGCACGGTCGATGATGAGCTGCGCTTTTTCTTCATCACCTCCGACGTGCGTGTCGTGGAGGCGGATTCGGCGCCGGCAGGCGGCGTCGCCGTGAAGTCCGGCGAGTCGGAAGCCTGGGTCCTCGCACAGCTCAGCGGGCACGCCAAGTGCGTTCGCTGCTGGCACCAGCGTGCGGACGTCGGCAGCGATGCGCGGCATCCCGAACTGTGCGGACGCTGCGTCGGTAACGTGGAGGGACTCGGTGAGACGCGGCGGTTTTTCTGAGATGCAAGCCTGGTCAGGACATGTCCCTGTAGGAGCCCACCCTGTGGGCGACCAGGGTCCGACATCGAAGCGACCGGACGGTCGCGCACAGGGTGCGCTCCTACCATGGGCGTCCTGATCCCGACAGCGATGCGACATCGAAACGCGGGGGAGGTGGCGGCTGCCACCACGCCTGCGGACAAGCGCCAACCATGACCCGACCCCACCCCAACGCCCTGATCTGGCTCTGGCTTTCCGCCGTCGTCATCGTCGCCGACCAGATCACCAAACACATCGCGCTGGCCTTGCTTGAGCCCTACCAGCCGGTGCCGGTATTGCCAGGATTCAACTGGATGCTTGCCTTCAACGAGGGCGCCGCCTTCTCGTTTCTGGCTGATGCCGGTGGCTGGCAGCGCTGGTTCTTCACCGTGATGGCGCTGGCTGTCAGCGCCGTGCTGGCCTGGTGGCTCAGCCGCACGCCACGAGGCCACTGGCAGGACGCGCTGCCGTTCGCGCTGATCATTGGCGGTGCTCTGGGCAACGCCATCGATCGCATGATCCACGCGCGCGTGGTCGACTTCGTCCAGATCTACTACGACCGCTGGAGCTGGCCAGCCTTCAACGTCGCCGATTCGGCGATCAGTGTCGGTGCCGTGCTGGTCCTTCTGCTCGCCCTGCGCCAGTCCCTGCATCGCAGGAAGAAGGAATAGCGTCTGTCCCCGTGGGAGTGGCGCCAAGGTCCATGGGCAAGTCCGGTTGTCCTTCCATGCGTATTCACCCGGGATCGCCGATAATGCGCTGATGGAGGTCCTGCTAGCCAACCCGCGCGGCTTCTGCGCCGGCGTCGACCGCGCCATCGCCATCGTCGAGCGCTGCCTCGAAGCCTTCGGCGCGCCCATCTACGTACGTCACGAAGTGGTGCACAACCGCTACGTGGTCGACGACCTGCGCCGCCGCGGCGCGGTATTCGTCGAGGAACTGGCCGACGTGCCCGATGGCGCCACCGTGGTGTTTTCCGCACACGGCGTGTCGCAGGCAGTGCGCTTCGAGGGCCGCGCGCGCGGACTGACCGTGTTCGACGCCACCTGTCCACTGGTGACCAAGGTGCACGTAGAAGTCGCCCAGCACTGCCGCGCCGGACGCGATCTGGTGCTGATCGGCCATGCCGGGCACCCGGAGGTCGAGGGCACCATGGGACAGTGGGATCCTGCCATCGCGCGCGGCGACGCGTTCCTGGTGGAAACCGTCGAGGACGTGGCATCGCTGATGGTGAACCACCCCGATCACATCGCCTATGTCACCCAGACCACGCTCTCGGTCGACGACACCCGCGCCATCATCGAGGCGCTCAGGGCGCGCTTCCCTGCCATCGTCGGTCCAAGACGGGACGACATCTGCTACGCCACCCAGAACCGCCAGGACGCGGTGCGGCACCTGGCCGGCGAGGCCGATCTGGTGCTGGTAGTCGGTTCGCGCAACAGTTCCAACTCCAATCGTCTGCGCGAGCTGGCCGAGAAGCGTGGTGTGTCCGCGTATCTCATCGACGGCGCAGCCGACATCCGCCAGGAGTGGCTGGCAGGCCGCAGCCGCATCGGCGTGACCGCCGGTGCCTCGGCGCCGGAAAGCCTGGTGCAGGAGGTCATTGCCCACCTGCGCGAGTGCGGCGCCGGCTCGGTACGCCAGATCGACGGCGAGCCGGAGAATGTGGTGTTCGCCCTGCCCAGGGAATTGCGCCTGCTGGTGGTGGATTGACGAAGCAGGGAGAAGCCTACGGTCAGCGGCACCGTAGGAGCGCACCCTGCGCGCGAATTGTGCCTCGCCAGGCAATCGGTGCTGGTCGCGCACAGGGTGCGCCGCTACGGGGCCTCGCTCCCGCTATGGCGCGCTTGATCGTCGCTGGCCCCTCACCTACACTTGCCGGCTCGCCAAAGCCGGCGTAGCTCAGTTGGTAGAGCAACGCATTCGTAATGCGTGGGTCGGGAGTTCGAATCTCTTCGCCGGCACCAGATCCCTCGCAGGGCCGCGCCGTTGCGCGGCCTTTCGCGTTCTTGCGGTTCAGGTTTCCGCGTCGGACTGCCCAGGCTCGCCGAGTTCCCGAATGGTGACTGCACGTATCACGTTGTCCTCGATCCTGTCCATGCGCATGTGGAGACCGTCGATGCTGATCTCCGCGCCCTCCGGAGGGATGCCCTCGAGCTGCTCGACGATCAGGCCGGACAGGGTCCGTGCGCTCTCGGTCGGCAGTTCCCAGTTCATCAGACGGTTCAGGTTGCGCAGCGACACGCGGCCGTCGGCGCGAACGCTGCCGTCGGACAGCCTTTCGACGCGGCGCGCGCTGGTTAGAGGTTCGGTGGTGAACTCGCCGACGATCTCCTCGAGAATGTCCTCGATGGTGACCAGTCCGATAATGTCGCCGTATTCGTCCACCACCAGGCCCATGCGCCGCTCGCGGCGCTGGAATTCGCCGAGCTGGCGGATCAGCGGCGTGCCCTCGGGTATGAAGTAGGGCTTGCGCGACTCGCGCACCAGCGTTTCCGCAGTCAATGGCTGCTTGCCGAGCGCGCCGAGCAGCTTGCGCGGGTGCAGGATGCCGGCGACCTTGTCGATGCTGTCGTGGTACAGGGGAATGCGCGAGTAAGGAAAGCGCGCGATGCGCTCCATGATGGTGTCCATCGGTTCATCGAGGTCGACGCCTATGATCTCGTTGCGCGGTACCATCACCTCGTCGACCGTGGCTTCCTCCAGTTCCAGGATGTTGAGCAGCATGCGCCGGTGCTTGGGCCGCAGCACGGTGCCGGATTCGCCGAGCAGGGTGCGAAGTTCCTCGGGCGACAGCTCGTCGCCACGGCGCTTGTGCAGCGGAACGCGCAGCAGCCACAGCAGGGCGCCGGCAAGCGCATTGACGACGCGCACCACTGGATAGGCCAGCTTCAGCAGCGGGAACAAGACGTAGGAGGCGGCATACGCCAGCCGCTCCGGGTGGTAGGCGGCGATGGTCTTGGGGGCGACTTCGGCGAAGATCAGCACCACGAAGGTGAGAAACACCGTGCCCATCAGGATGCCGGCTTCGCCGGCAATCTGCACGAAGGCCACGGTGGTGATGGCCGAGGCCAGGATATTGACGAAGTTGTTGCCGAGCAGGATCAGGCCGATCAACCGATCCGGCCGTTCCAGCAGGCGCTGCGCCAGGCGCGCGCCGCGATGCCCTTCCTTGGCCATGTGGCGCAGCCGGTAGCGGTTGAGCGACATCAGGGCCGTCTCCGAGCTGGAGAAGAAGGCCGAGAGCACGAGCAGGACGGCCAGCGCCGAGAAGAGCAGGGAAAGGGGTATATCGTCCAACGGGCGAACTGTTCCGGGCGGCCGTCGGCGGCCGTCTGCGCTGATTATGAACCATCGACGCGCTGGCCGGCTGACGCCGCGCCACGCTTGCGGCATAGTGGCCGCCCCTTCTCGCCGGTGAGGACGCGGTGGCCAAGCCCAAGATCGCCTATGTCTGCGGTGCCTGCGGTGCCAGCTTCAGCAAGTGGCAGGGGCAGTGCGGCGAGTGCGGTGCGTGGAACAGCCTGGGCGAGTTCCGGGTCGGCCCGACCCGCGAGTCGGCGCCGCGCCGCGCAGGCTACAGCGGCGGCGACGTGGAGCGGGGGAAACGCCTCGACCAGG
>DAOMOD010000098.1:0-15245 GCA_035444205.1 Lysobacteraceae bacterium | reverse complement strand
GATACCCGTGTCGCGGCTGAAGCCGCTCCTACAAGGTGGTGCCTGATTTCCCGGGTCCCGGCTCCTGACAGGCCGCAACCATGATCGCCGCCATCATCCGTGGCTCGATGGCGCAGCGCAGCCTGGTGCTGATGCTGACGGTGATCCTGAGCCTGCTGGCACTGGAGGCGGTGCGAAGACTGCCGGTGGACGCCATTCCCGATCTTTCCGACGTGCAGGTCACGGTGCGCACGGCCTGGCCCGGTCAGGCGCCACAAGTGGTCGAGGACCAGGTCACCTATCCGCTGACCACGCGCATGTTGGCGGTGCCCGGCGCCAGCCACGTCCGCGGTTTCTCGATGTACGGCGATTCCTTCGTCTACGTGCTGTTCGAGGACGGTACCGACCCCTACTGGGCACGCTCGCGCGTACTGGAGTACCTGACCCAGGCGCGCGGCGAGTTGCCCGATGGGGTGGAACCGGTGCTGGGGCCGGATGCCACCGGCGTCGGCTGGGTGTTCCAGTACGCCCTGGTCGATCGCGGCGGCCGTCACGGCATCGAGGCACTGACCGAACTGCAGGACTGGTTTCTGCGTTTCGAGCTGCAAGCTCTGCCCGGTGTCTCCGAAGTGGCGCGCGTCGGCGGCATGGTGCGTCAGTACCAGGCGATCGTCGATCCGCACAGGCTGCGCCAGTTCAACGTGCCGTTCGACCGCGTCATGGACATGCTGCGTGGCGCCAGCACGGAAGCCGGCGGCGGCATCATCGAGATGGGCGAGGCCGAGTACGCGGTGCGTGGCGTCGGCTACATCCGCGATCTCGAGGATCTGCGCCAGGCGCCGACCGGCATCTACCACAACAATGCGGCGGTGCTGCTCGGCGATATCGCCGAGATCCGCTTCGGACCGGCGCCACGGCAGGGGATCGCCGATCTCGACGGCGAGGGCGAGGTGGTCGGCGGCATCGTGGTGATGCGCGACGGCGAGAACGCGCGCGAGGTGATCGGCGCGGTGAAGCGGCGCCTCGATCAGCTTTCCGCCGGCCTGCCCGAGGGCGTCGAGATCGTCATCGTCTACGACCGTTCTGCGCTGATCGAACGCGCTGTGTCGCACCTGTCGCGCAAGCTGGTCGAGGAGATGCTGGTGGTGGCGCTGGTGTGCATCGTCTTTCTTGGCCATTTCCGTTCGGCGCTGGTGGCCATCGTGCTGCTGCCGCTCGGCGTGCTGGCGGCGCTGGCGATCATGCGCGTGCAGGGCATCAACGCCCACATCATGTCGCTCGGCGGCATCGCCATCGCCATCGGCGCCATGGTGGATGCCGCCATCGTGCTTACCGAGAACGCGCACAAGCACCTGGAACGCCTGCGCGCGGTCGACGGCAGGACGCCGGAGGGCGAGGCGCGCCTGCGTGCCATTGCCGAAGCCGCGGTCGAGGTCGGACCGGCGGTGTTCTTTTCGCTGCTGATCATCGCCCTGTCCTTCCTGCCGGTGTTCATGCTGGAAGCACAGGAGGGCCGCATGTTTGCGCCGCTGGCCTGGACCAAGACCTGGGCGATGATCGCCGCTGCCCTCCTGGCCGTGACCCTGGGGCCGGTGCTGATGGCGTTCCTGGTGCGCGGTCGCATTCGCGGCGAACACGAACAGCCGCTGTCGCGCTTCATGATCTGGGCATACCGGCCCTTCCTGCGCACCGCGCTGCGCTTTCCGCTGCTGACCCTGCTGCTGGCTGCCGTGGTTGCGGTCGCCACCGTGTGGCCGCTGAAGCAGCTCGGCAGCGAGTTCATGCCGGAGCTTGAGGAAGGCGACCTCATGTACATGCCGACCACGCTGCCTGGATTGTCGCCGGGCAAGGCGCAGGAGCTGCTCCTGCAGACCAGCCGCCTGATCGCCGAACTGCCCGAGGTGGACACCGTGTTCGGCAAGATCGGCCGCGCCGACAGCGCCACCGACCCGGCGCCGCTGACCATGCTGGAGACCACCATCCGCCTCAAGCCCGAATCGGAATGGCGTGCCGGCCTGGGCCTGGATGACCTCATTGCCGAACTGGACAGCCGTGTGCAGGTGCCGGGCCTGACCAATGCCTGGGTGCAACCGATCCGCACCCGCATCGACATGCAGACCACCGGCATCCGCACCCCGCTCGGCGTGCGCCTGTCCGGTGACGATCTGGACACGCTGACGCGGCTCGCCGAGCATGTCGAGGCCATCCTCAACGAGGTGCCAGGCACGCGCTCGGCGTTCGCCGACCGCGCCGCTGATGGCCGCTACATCGAGATCGTCCCGCGCCGCACGGAACTGGCGCGCTACGGCATCGGCATGGCGCAGTTCATGGAATGGATCGGCAGCGCCATCGGCGGCGAGGCCCTGGCCACTGCCGTCGACGGGCGGCGGCGCTTCGACATCGCCCTGCGCCTGCCGCAAGAGGTGCGCGACAGTCCCGAAGCGCTCGCCGATCTCGGCTTCGCCACGCCGTCCGGCGTGCAGGTGCCGCTGTCGCGCCTGGCCGAGATTCGTGTCGTGCGTGGCCCGGCGATGATCCGCAGCGAGGATGCGCGGTTGTCCGGCTTCGTCTTCGTCGATGTCGATGGCGGCGATCTGCTGGGCTACATCGAGCGTGCCGAGCGAGCCCTGGCCGAAGGCCTGACACTTCCCGCCGGCTACGGCCTGACCTGGACCGGCCAGTACCAGTACCTGAGCCGCGCAGCCGAGCGCCTCAAGGTGGCAGTGCCGGCGACACTGGCGATCATTCTGGTGCTGCTGTGGTTCGTGTTCCAGCGCTGGGCCGAGGCGATCATCGTGATGTTGACCGTGCCGCTGTCCCTGCTCGGCGGTGTATGGCTGCTGTGGCTGCTCGACTACCACCTGTCGGTGGCGGTGCTGGTCGGCTTCATCGCCCTGGCCGGAGTTGCCGCGGAATTCGGCGTGGTGATGCTGCTGTACCTGGAGCGCGCCGTCGCCGCCTCACGCCAGGCCGGAACCCTGACCGACCCAGCCAGTCTCGATGCCGCATTGGAGGAAGGTGCGGTGATGCGCGTGCGCCCCAAGGCCATGACCGTCATCACCATCCTCGCCGGACTGACCCCGATCATGCTCGCCGACGGCGCTGGTGCCGCCACCATGCAGCGTATCGCCGCGCCGATGATCGGCGGCATGATCTCGGCGCCGCTGCTCAGCCTGCTGGTGATTCCGGCGGTGTATCGGTTGTGGTTGGGGAGAAGCCGGGACCTGGGACCCGGGACGCGGGACCCGGAAAGCGGAGCAACTCGCAGTTCGGGGTGACGCATGGACTCCTGCGGGTGTGGCGAGTGCGAGACCATGGTGTGCTTTGCCTACCCCGACCTGCGGGCTGGCGTGCCATCTCTACACAGAAGGATCACCCGGGACATCTTGCTGCATCAGCTTGCTGATCCTGATCAGCGCTTGCTTGGGGCTGGGTATCCGGCACCTGGGCGTCATGGTCCCATACAATCCCGCCATGTCCACCGCCACCGATCCCGTCCGCATCGCCCGCGAGGGCCTGTGGGAGAACAACCCGGGCTTGCGTCAACTGCTCGGGCTGTGTCCGCTGCTGGCGATCAGCAACACCGCGACCAATGCGCTGGGACTGGGTATCGCCACCGTCTTCGTGCTCGCCTTCAGCAACCTGGTGGTGTCGCTGGGGCGCCCGTTCCTGCGTCCGGAGATCCGCATTCCGTTCTTCGTGCTGGTGATCGCTTCGGCGGTCACCGCCGTGGAACTGCTGATGAACGCCTTTGTGCACGACCTGTACCGGGTGCTCGGTCTTTTCATCCCGCTGATCGTCACCAACTGCATGATCCTCGGTCGTGCCGAGGCCTATGCCTCGCGCCAGCCGCCGCTCAAGGCCACCCTGGATGGCGTGTTCATGGGCTTCGGATTTCTCTGGGCTCTGCTTGCCATCGGCGGGCTGCGCGAGCTGTGGGGGCGCGGCACGCTTTTCGCCGATGCCGGCGCGCTGTTCGGTCCGGGCTTCGCCTGGATGGAGTTCACCCTGATCCCCGGCTACCGCGGCTTCCTGCTCGCCATCCTGCCGGCCGGCGCCTTCTTCGTGCTGGCGCTGCTGGTGGCGATGAAGCAGTGGATCGACCTGCGCTTCGCGGCAGGGGCCACGCCGCGCGAGGTCGCGGCGTGAACCGCCAGAAACGCGCGGAGATCTTCCGTCGCCTGCGCGAGATCAACCCGCATCCGACCACCGAGCTTGAATACCGCACACCGTTCCAGTTGCTGGTGGCGGTGATCCTGTCCGCGCAGGCCACCGACGTCGGCGTCAACAAGGCCACGCGGCGCCTGTTTCCGGTGGCTGCCACGCCGCAGGCCATCCTCGATCTCGGCGAGGAGGGGCTGAAGGGTTACATCAACTCCATCGGCCTGTTCAACGCCAAGGCGAAGAACGTGATCGCCACCTGCCGCATCCTGCTGGACGAGCATGGCGGCGAGGTGCCGCATGATCGCGCCGCGCTGGAGCGCCTGCCCGGCGTCGGCCGCAAGACCGCCAATGTGGTGCTGAACACCGCCTTCGGCGAGTCCACCATCGCCGTCGACACGCATATCTTCCGAGTATCGAACCGCACCGGCATCGCCCGCGGCAAGACCGTGCTGGCGGTGGAGAAGGGCCTGGAAAGGCACGTGCCTGCGGAGTTCAAGCGCGATGCCCACCACTGGCTGATTCTGCATGGCCGCTACGTGTGCAGGGCGCGCAGGCCGCTGTGCGGCGCCTGCGTGATCCGCTCGCTGTGCGAATACCCGCACAAGGAAGATTCCATCAATGAAAAGTGAAGAAGCTCGCGTAGACGCACACAGGCTGCATCCCGCGTAAGGCCGGAGGCCGCACCCGGGGTTCTCGCGGCATCGCGGGTGAGTCGTGGCGCCGAAATCCCGGGTGCGCTGCGCTTGCCCGGGTTACCTGTCAAGGTTCCGGCTCTCGCCAATACGACGGATCCAGGCGGGTTCTGAAAGCGATGCGTCCGCAGGCCGGTCAGGTGCGGGGTAGGGCGATGCTGCGCCGGGTCTTGAGGCCGGCAGGTGATCGGCTTACTGTGGAGCCGGGCGGCGAATGCCAGGCGCGTGTGTTGTTGTCGAAGCGACACGACGCGCCGGAATCCGTCGCGCGGGACGGTGCGTCGCATCCGCGGCGCCCAAACTCATTGGCGGACCCTTGGTCCGCCGCCATTCGCGTGGAGACCGAATCATCATGTCCAAGAAGATTGCGAAACCCCTGACCCTGGCCATCGGCGCCGCCTTCATCGGCTCCATGAGCCTGTCGCCGGCCGCCCTGGCCAGTGCTTCCTTCGACCTCAACGACCTCGACGCCGGCTACATGCTGGTCGGCGAACACGGCGACGACAAGGGCGAGGAAGGCAAGTGCGGCGAAGGCAAGTGCGGCGAGGACAAGGGCAAGGAAGGCAAGTGTGGCGAAGGCAAGTGCGGGGAAGGCAAGTGTGGCGAGGACAAGGGCGAGGAAGGCAAGTGTGGCGAAGGGAAATGCGGCGAAGGCAAGTGTGGTGAAGGCAAGTGCGGCGAGGACAAGGACAAGGGCGAGGAAGGCAAGTGCGGCGAAGGCAAGTGCGGCGCGGCCTGATCGTTCCCGAAGTGGCATGACGACCCGTCACCCGCCCATGCGCGGCGCGGGCCTCGGACTGCGGCGGGCCCTGCTGGGCCCGCTGCAGGACGCGGCCGCCGATGCCGTCGACTTCGTGGAAGTGGCGCCGGAGAACTGGATCGGCGTCGGCGGACGTCTGCGCCGCGGCTTTCGCGCGGTGCTGGAGAAATACCCTCTGGTCTGCCACGGCCTGTCGCTGTCGCTGGGCGGGCCGGCACCGCTGGACGAAACCTTCCTGGCGCGCGTGCGCCGCTTCCTCGACGAGTACCGGGTGCGCTGCTACTCCGAGCACTTGAGCTACTGCGGTGACGACGCGCACCTGTACGACCTGATGCCGATCCCCTTCACCGAGGAGGCCGTGCATCACACGGCGGCGCGCATCCGCCGTACCCAGGACATCGTCGGCCGCCGCATCGCGGTGGAGAACGTGTCCTATTACGCCGCGCCCGGCGCCGAGATGGCGGAGATCGACTTCATCCGCGCCGTGCTGGACGAGGCCGACTGCGAGCTGCTGCTCGACGTCAACAACATCTACGTCAACAGCGTCAATCACCGCTACGACGCGCTCGAATTCCTGCAGGCCCTGCCCGGCGAGCGCATCGCCTACGTGCACGTGGCCGGTCACTACAACGAGGCGCCTGACCTGATCGTCGATACCCATGGCGCGGCCGTGATCGATCCGGTGTGGGACCTGCTGGCGCATGCCTACCGCGCCTTCGGTGCGCTGCCGACCCTGGTCGAACGCGATTTCAACATTCCGCCGCTGCCCGAACTGCTGGGCGAGATCGACACCGTACGCCGCCTGCAGCGCGAGCATGGGCAGGATGGGCAACGCCATGTCGCCAGCGCCTGAATCGCAACCGGCGTTCCAGCGCCTGCAGTACCGCTTCGCCGCGCACCTGCGCGACCCGCAGGCGAATCCCGCGCCCGAGGGCATCGAGGATCGTCGCCTGCAGATCTACCGCGACCTGTTCATCAACAGCATGGAAGGCCTGCTGCGCGGCAATTTCCCGGTACTGCATCGGTTGCTTGAGGGCGCGCGCTGGAACGCGCTGGTGCGCGAGTTCTACGCGCATCATCCCTGCCACACCCCGCTGTTCCCCGAAATCGCGCGCGAGTTCCTGCGCTTCCTGGATGCGCGCGGCGAACCCGATCCGCCGTTCCTGCTGGAACTGGCCCACTACGAGTGGGTGGAACTGGCGCTGGCCATCGACGAGACCGAGCTGGCCGACATCCCGCATCATCGCGAAGGTGACTTGCTGGCCGGCGTGCCGGTGGTCAACCCGCTGGCCTGGCCGCTGCTGTATCGCTTCCCGGTGCAGCGCATCCGCCCCGACTTCCAGCCGCGCGAGGCGCCCGAACAGCCGACCGGCCTGCTGGTGATCCGCGACCGCGGCGACGAGGTGCGCTTCATGGAAGCCTCGCCGCTCACCCTGCGCCTGGTCGAGCGCCTGAACGAAACCCCGGAACTCAGCGGCCGTGCGCATCTCGAAGCGCTGGCTGCCGAACTCGGGCAGCCGCTCGATGCCGTGCTGGAGCCGGGCGCGCAGATGCTGGAGCGGCTGAGACAGCGTCAGGCGATCCTGGGTATCGCACCGGGTTGAGGCGTGATGGCGGTGCGCGCGCGGCTGCGTGCCGGCGCCGGCCTGCTATGCTCCCCCCATGTCCCTGACCCTGACCAAGGCGCCGGAACCGCGCAGCGAGGAGACCCCGGCGTTGGCCGCCATGCACACCCGCTTCCGCGGCTTCCTGCCGGTGGTGGTGGATGTGGAGACCGGCGGCTTCGATGCCGAGAAGGACGCACTGCTGGAAATTTCCGCGGTGGTCATCGACATGGACGACGCCGGTCTGGTGCATCCCGGCAAGGTGGCCTCGGCCCACGTCAAGCCCTTTCCCGGCGCCAATATCGACCCCAAGGCACTGGAGATCACCGGCATCGACCCCGACCATCCGTTCCGCATGGCGCTGGACGAGCGCGAGGCGCTGACCAAGGTGTTCCAGGTGGTGCGCAAGGCGGTGCGCGACTACGACTGCCAGCGCGCCATCCTGGTCGGCCACAATGCCGCCTTCGATCTCGGCTTCCTCAACGCTGCCGTGCGTCGCACGGCCCACAAGCGCAATCCCTTCCATCCGTTCTCCTGCTTCGACACCGTCAGCCTGGCCGGACTGGCCTTCGGGCAGACCGTGCTGAGCCGCGCCGTCGAGGCTGCCGGCATGACCTGGGACGCCAGCGAGGCGCATTCGGCCATCTACGATGCCGAGCGGACCGCGGCGCTGTTCTGCGCCATCGTCAACCGCTGGAAGACGCTGGAAAACGCCGCCCGCAACGGCGACGCTTGAATCCGCGTCGCTGCGCCCCCAGCATCGCTGCATGCCCATCTACGAATATCAAGGCGAGGGCGGTTGCGCAAAGTGCAGCGGCCGCTTCGAACTGATCGGTCGCGTCAGCGACCCGGATCTCGACGCCTGCCCCGCCTGCGGCGGCCCCATCCGCCGCATCATCTCCCCACCCAACGTGGTCGGCGGCGATGCCCATCGCCTCGGCGAGGACCACGTCGGCAAGCACGGCTTCACCCAGTACAGGAAGATCGGCAAGGGCGTCTACGAAAAGACCGCCGGCAAGGGGCCGAACGTCATCAAGGACGGTTGAGCGGGCGCGTACCCGCAGAGCGCGCGATGCGGCGCCCATCGGCCATGGAGTCCAGGCGAAAGCGTGGCCCCTGTAGGAGCGGCGAAAGCCGCGATCAGCGGTCCATGCGAAGTATCGATCGCGGTTTTCGCCGCTCCTGCATATCGGATCAGCAGTTCTTGTACTTCCAGTGTCGCGTCTTGCCCTCGCCCAGCCACTCGATGGCCTGGGCGAGGCGCCGTTCGCGGGTGGCCTCCTGCTTGGCTTCGGCGATCCACTCGCAGTACTCGCGCTGCTGGCCGGGCGCCAGCGAGTCGAAGAACGCGCGCGCCTTGGCGTGCTTTTTCAGCGCGGCGGCCAGCGCCGGCGGTACCTGCGGTGGCGGTTTCCGTGGCGCGGCCTTTTTGCGTGGTGCAGGGGCGTCCATCTGCGCCATGGCCTGTTTCACCAGGGCCGCGAAGTCGCGCTTGCCGGGCAGGTCGCCGACGCGCCCGATGCGGCCGAACTGGCCCATCGCTTCATTCTTCGTCCCGGCATCGAGGCCGCTGACCTCGCGCCAGAACCCGAAGGCGCAGTGCTGCTTGAAGGCGGCCATGTGGCACAGGATGCGGCCACGGTACATGAAGGTCGGCATGCTCCACTTCATGGCCTCCTCGCAGTCCGGACAGGCCTTGTGGACACGCTCGCGCAGCTCGGCGAGGATCGGTCGTGCGAACTCCGCGGCGCGTTCGATGTAGGCGTCGATGCGTGGGTCCAGGCTCGTCATGTGCAGTCTCCCGTGAACGCTGCCCGGGATGATGCCAGAGCGCCGTCTTCTTGCGCAGTCGAGCGGGCGCCGCGCCGGAGCCGGGCTGACGGCGCAGCATCACGTCGTGCTGGCGAGCCGTTCACGAATCGATGACGTGGGGCGGCCCAGGATCGCTCCATCCTCATCGCCTGGGGAGTCCGAGCCGGCTCCCGCGGAGTGGACCATGACGATGTATCGGAGTTCGCGATCGGCGCCCGGCTGGGTCGCCATGCTGGCGTTGGCGCTATGTGCCGAGGCCGTGGCACAGGGAAGGGTCGCGGTGGGCGCGGATGCGGACCCTGAGTTCGGTCCCATGGTTCAGGTGGTCGACATGCGCGACCTGGAAGTGGTTCACGATTTCCCCGCGTATGCACCCGGCTTCCAGGGCGGCGTGCGCGTGGCGGTCGGCGACATCAACGGCGACGGCGTTCCCGACATCATCGTTGGTGCGGGGCCGGGACACAGTCCGCTGGTGCGGCTGGTCAACGGGCGCAGCGGCGCCCTGCTCGGTGAGTTCATGGCCTTCGATCCCTCGTTCAGCGGCGGTGTGTACGTGGCGGTAGGCGACATCAACGGCGATGGCATTCCCGACATCATCGTCGGCACCGGGCCGGGCGGTGGCGGGCGGGTGAATGTGTTCTCGGGCCGGGACCAGTCGTTCCTGGGCGGGTTCCTCGCCTACGGCGAAAACCACGAAGGCGAGGTGCGCGTCGCGGCAGGCGATATCGACGGCGACGGGCGCGCCGAAGTCATCGTCGCGCCGGGGCCGGGCCGCTCGCCCGAGGTGCGTGTGTTCGGGGGCCAGCCAATTGAACTGCTGACTGCATTCGTTGCCTACGATGCGCCATTCATGGGCGGTTTGTTCATTGCGGTCGGCGACGTTTCCGGGGATGGCATGATCGACATCGTCACCGGTGCCGACGCCGACGAGTTGGAGGGACCGCACGTCAAGTGCTTCGGCGGGGTCGATCTGGGAGCATTCTGCGGCTTCCGCGCGTACGCGGCGGGATTCCAGGGCGGTGTGCGCGTCGCGGTCGGCGACATCAACGGCGACGGCATCGCCGACATCATCACCGCCCCGGGTCCGACTGCGCCGCCACAGGTGAAGGCATTTCTCGGTGGGACACTGGTCGAGGGCCAGGGCTTCTTTGCCTTCGATGCCGAGTTCGATGGCGGGTTGTTCGTTGCCGCGCCGCCGCGCGGCACCGTGATCCTGCGCGACGGTTTCGAGGCGGAATAGTCGACTTCGCCACACTTCAGGCGACAGCGGCATCTGCGGCGACGAATGGAGCGTGCGGCACTTCCCGCCAGGTTGCGCGATCATGGGCACAATGCGGGCCGAGCCCCGCACGTCATGCCGCCATGCCCACCCTCGACGCCGATACGCTTGGCCCCTATCGCAAGCCCTGGCTGCTGCCACTGCTGCTGGTGCAGGGTGCGCTGGTCAGAATGCGCGCCTTGCGATTGCCGGAAGCGGACGGGCCGCGCGATGGGCTGGTGCAGGGGGAGAGGGAGGGCGAGCCCTATCGCGTACTGGTACTGGGCGATTCAGCGGCCGCGGGAGTGGGGGTGGCACGGCAGGATCAGGCGCTCGGTCCTGCGCTGGCGCGTGCCATCCACCGCGTCAAGGGTCGATCTGTGGCCTGGCGGGTGTTGGCGCGCACCGGTCTGAACGCGCAACAGGTTGCCGCAGACCTGCTGCCGAAACTCGATGGCGCGAACGGCGAGGCGCGCGCCGATCTTGTGGTGACGTCGATCGGCGTCAATGACGCGGTCGGTCTCACCCGCTCGGCGGACTTTGCCGCGGCGATGGAAGCCATCGTTCACGGCCTGCGCGCGTACGCCGGCGGCTCGGCGCGCATCGTGCTTGGTCGTGTGCCGCCCCTGCATCGATCGCCGCTGTTTCGCGACCCGCTGCGTGGTCTGGTGGCGTGGCGCATCGATCGCATCAACGCGCTGCTCGCCGAGATCGCCGCGCGACATGCGGGCGTGATCCTTGCCGGCGAACCGGCGCTGCTGAGTGCCCGCGACCTTGCCGAAGACGGCTTCCATCCCAATGCGTCGAGCTATCCGGCGTGGGCGGACTACCTGGTGGATCATCACCTCGGATAGTCCGCGATTCCCGCTTCTTCAACCAAGCTGTTGCTGCGCGCAGGGCCGCGGGGACCGGATCCGGCGGCCGGGATGGGTAGCGCAGGCCCGTTTCAGGACGGCGCGCGGCGCCCCTGCAGCACGCGATGTTCCACGACATGCATGAGCAGGTCGGCGCCGGTCTTCAGCAGCATGAACAGCCACAGCGCGCCGGCGCCCAGCGGAATCGCGGCGATGATGCAGATGTGCATGGGGATGATGCGCAGGTAGGGCATGAACATCAGGGTACCGATGTTCGGCGTGTTGCCGAGATCGGCCTGCACGTGCTCCAGGTGCGAGGCGCGGTGGCTTTGCCAGAAGGCCACGGACAACGCCGCGTAGATGAGAAAGTCGATCGGGTGCACCGTGCCGATGTGGACCGGCGCTTCGATGCCGGAGTCGCCCTGGGTCACCATGATCGTGCCGCTGGCATCGGCGGTGAAGGTGAAGATCGCAAGGAAGGCGAAGTAGCCGAAATGGAAGAAGCCGTAGTGCAGGGCGAAGAAGTTGGCGACCTGTCGCTGCGTCTCGGGAGTGGGGTCCACGCTGCGATCGTTGATCCTGAATCCCTGGGTGCAGAACTGCGTCAGCTTCAGGATGCGCTGCCGCGCAAACCAGCCGATGATCAGGCTCTGCGCCCAGAACGGCCACATCAGTTGCAGCACGCTCCAGTCCTGCCACAGTGCGATGGCGAAGGTGATGGCGTTGGTCAGCAGGATGCCCTTGAGCGCGTCGTCGTGAGGGCGTGCGTCGGTGTGCATCGGCGGATCTTGTCGGAGCGGATGGGGCTGTCGGTCTTTCGTAGAGCGTAGCTTGGTGCTCTCACGGGCGCTGCGGCAGGCGTCGAGGCGCCGGTGCCGAGCAGGCTCGGCACTACGAAGAGCAGGGGACTGCGGCTCAGGCGCGCTTGCGCTCGATCCACTCGTCGACCAGGCGCTCGAGGATAAAGATCGGCACCGAGCCGGAGGTAAGCACCACGTTGTGGAATTCGCGGATGTCGAAACGGTCACCCAGCTCGCGGCGCGCCTTCTCGCGCAGTTCGATCATCTTGAGCATCCCGACCTTGTAGGCCAGCGCCTGCGCGGGGTTGACCAGGTAGCGTTCGATCTCGGCGGTGACCTCGTCCTCGCCCATGCCGGTGTAGAGGCGCATGTAGGCAATGGCCTGTTCGCGGGTCCAGCGCTTGTGGTGCATGCCGGTGTCCACCACCAGGCGCACGGCGCGGAACATTTCCGCCTGCAGGCGGCCCAGGTTGTTCAGCGGGTCGTCCTGGAAGCCTGCCTCCCAGGCCACCTGTTCGGAGTACAGGGCCCAGCCCTCGGCGTACACGGTGAACGGCAGGAAGCGGCGGAACATGGGCAGGCCCTTCAGTTCCTGCGCGATGGCAATCTGGAAATGGTGACCGGGCACGGCCTCGTGGTAGGCCAGGGTGCGCATGCCGAAGCGCGGAATCTCCTCGACGTTGCGCAGGTTGGCGAAGAATACGCCGGGCCGCTTGCCGTCCATCGACGGGCCCTGGTAGTAGGCGCCGGGTGCGGTCTTCTCGCTGAATTCGGGAACGCGGCGTACCTCGACCGGTGCCTTGGGCATGATGTCGAACCAGTCGTCCAGGCCGGCGCTGATTTCGTCGATGATGGTCTGGTAGTCGGCGAGGATCTGCTCGCGGCCCTCGTCGCTGTCGGAATACAGTTGGTCCTCGCGCTTGGCGATGATCTGCACGCGTTCGCCGATGCTGCCTTCCTCCATGCCTTCTCCCCGCAGGATGGCGTCCATTTCGGCGGCGATGCGCTCGACCTCGACCAGGCCGATGGCGTGGATCTGGTCGGCCGTCATGTCGGTGGTGGTCTGATTGCGCACGCGCCAGGCATAGAAAGCCTCGCCCTCGGGCATGCGCCACACGCCGTCGCTGCTGGTCACCTTCGGCAGCAGCGCCTCGTGATGGGCGATCAGGGCCCGGTAAGAGGGGTAGACGTGGCTGTCGATGGCGGCGGCGACTTCGGCCTTGAGGGCACTGCGTTGTGCGCCATCCAGGCGGTCGGCGGGAATCTTGTCGAGCTTGTCGACGAAAGTGGTGTAGAGCATGTGCTCGTCTGCAGGCACGGCGATGAAGCCGCGCATCTGATCGAGCACCTTCTCCACGGTGAAACGCGGCGGGTAGATGCCCTTCGACTCGCGCAGCTGAAGATCCGCGATGACCTGCTCGAAGCGCCGCGGGAACAGGCCAAGGCGACTGATGTAGTCGCGCGCATCGCGTTCGGATTCGACGAAATGCTGATTCGCCATGAAGTTCGGCAGGCCGCTCTGCACGCCGAACATCTGGTTGACCGGGAAGCCGTGCCAGCGGAAGCGCATGCCGTCGCGCACCTGGTCGCCGAGGAAGTGGTCGAAGATGTCGTAGCTGATCCGATCCTGGCCGCTGTAGCGCTCACGCGGGTAGCGCCGGAAGGTGGCGTAGTCGCGTTCCAGTCGCGCCAGCAGCTCGTTCTGCCGTTCCAGCGACATGTCGGCGAGTTTCGCGTTGTGGCCGCGGATGCCCAGCGGTTCGAGCAGCCGCATCTGCGTCAACATCTCCGGATTCTCCAGCGCGAAGGTCAGGAATACGCGCGTGTAGAACCAGTTGATGCTGAGCGGCTTGAAGTACCACGTATGCGCCAGCAGCGCGCCGGCAGCTAGCACCAGCACCAGAATCAGGGCCAGGCCCCACTTGAGAATACGCTTGATCATGGCGGTCGGCCCCCGATGGAATCCGCGCGATTCTAGCGGGGATGGCGTGACGGGGAGGGGGTCGGAAGTCATGGGCGGCGAGGGCCCAGGGCCCAGGGCACAGGGCACAGGGCACAGGGCACAGGGCACAGGGCACAGGGTGCGCATGTAGGTTGGGGTAAGCGCAGCGCACCCCAACAACGTTGGCGTGCGAATAGCAATGCGTTGGGGTGCGCTGTGCTTACCCCAACCTGCGAATGCGCACTTTGCTCTTCTGTGCCCTGTGCCCTCTGCCCTCCGTCTTATACTGCGCCCCCATGTCCGCCCCCGACTCCCACCGCTTCACCCTCGTCTCCCCTTACAGCCCCGCCGGCGACCAGCCGCAGGCGATTGCGCGCCTGATCGACGGCTTCGACGCCGGGTTGGCACGGCAGGTGCTGCTTGGCGTGACCGGCTCGGGCAAGACCTACACCATCGCCAACGTGGTGGAGGCGGTGCAGAAGCCGACCCTGGTGCTGGCGCCGAACAAGACGCTGGCGGCACAGCTATACGGCGAGTTCCGCGAGTTCTTCCCGCACAACGCGGTGGAGTACTTCGTCAGCTACTACGACTACTACCAGCCGGAGGCCTATGTGCCCTCCAGCGACACCTACATCGAGAAGGACGCTTCGATCAACGAGCACATCGAGCAGATGCGCCTGTCCGCCACCAAGGCGCTGCTGGAGCGCCCGGACGCGCTGATCGTGGCCACGGTGTCGGCCATCTACGGCCTCGGCAGTCCCGAGGAATACTTCAAGATGGTGCTGCACCTGGTGCGCGGCGAGCGCATTGAGCAGCGCGAACTGATCCGCCGGCTGACCGAGATCCAGTACACGCGCGGCGACATGGAGTTGAGGCGAGCGACCTACCGCGTGCGCGGCGAGGTGATCGACGTGTTTCCCGCCGAGAACGAGATGGATGCGGTACGCATCGAGCTGTTCGACGGCGAGATCGAGAATCTTGCCCTGTTCGATCCGCTGACCGGCGAGGTGCGGCGCAGGGTGCCGCGTTTCACCATCTATCCGAAGAGCCACTACGTCACCACGCGGCGTACCGTGCTGTCCGCGGTGGAGGCGATCAAGGACGAACTGAAACTGCGCCTGGAGCAGCTTCACGCCGACGGCAAGCTGGTGGAGGCGCAGCGTCTGCAGCAGCGAACCCAGTTCGACATCGAGATGATGGTGGAGATCGGTTACTGCCAGGGCATCGAGAACTACTCGCGACACCTGACCGGACGCGCGCCCGGCGAGTCGCCGCCGACCTTGTTCGACTACCTGCCGCCCGATGCTCTGCTGGTGGTCGACGAATCGCACGTGACCATTCCGCAGCTCGGCGCCATGTACAAGGGCGACCGCTCGCGCA
>DAOMOD010000097.1:11536-15322 GCA_035444205.1 Lysobacteraceae bacterium | reverse complement strand
CGTTCATCATCCGCTCGCGCTCAGCATCGCTCAGCGCCAGCCACGCCGCGATCTCGTCGCCACTACGCAGGCACCCCGCGCACAGTCCGTCGTCGCCGAGGACGCAGATGCCGATGCAGGGGGAGAGGATGGTTTTCATGGCTCAGCGACTTGCCTGAGGCGCCTTGTAGGTTGGGGTAAGCGTAGCGCACCCCAACAGCAAGGCGGCGCCGGTCGGTACGACGTTGGGGTGCGCTGCGCTTACCCCAACCTACGACAGTGCCCTGTGCCCTGTGCCCTGAAACGCAAGGCACTGGATCCCGTGTCATCGGCCATCCATGGCCTGCACGGGATGAGTCCATCCTGGACTCACTTAACCTCGACAAGCTTGATGTCGAAGATCAGCGCTTCGTTGGGGCCGATCGGCGGCTGGCCGCGCTCTCCGTAAGCCAGCTCGGGCGGCAGGAACACCTGCCAGTAATCGCCCACGCGCATCAGCGGCAGGACTTCCTGCCATCCCTGCAGGACCTGGTCGACCTGGAAACTGGCCGGCACGCCACGGGCGAAGGAGGAATCGAACTCCAGCCCGCTGGTCAGCGAACCGCGGTAATGCACGGAAACCTCGCTGGTCAGGCTGGGACGCGGGCCGGTGCCCTCCTCGATGATGCGGTACTGCACGCCAGAGGGTAGCGAAACGATGCCGCGCTTGCCGCGATTCTCGGCCATGAAGCGGTCGCTCTTGACCTTGTTCTCCTCGGCCAGCTTGCGCATCCTGGCGGCATACTCGTCGCGCATGCGCTCCTGCATCTTCATGAGCTGCTCGCGCATGGCCTCCTCGGACACCGCAGGATTGCGTTGGGCATGGCCGTCCTGCAGAGCCCGCGCCACGGTGGCGATATCGATGTCCATGCCGCGCTCGGCCAGGTCGCGACCGACCTCGTAGCCGATGGCGTAGCTCAACTGACCGCGCTCGCTGCTGACGTCCTGGGCGGACACGGTACCTGCCGCGAGCAGAGACAGCGCGATCGCGAAAATGCGCAAGATCATGGAAAACCTCCGGTGAATTCTTCGAAACCGACCGCCGGCCGGGCGGCAATGGTCGCTGACGGGCGGTGGATGCAGGAACTGGGCCGCGCATTCTAAACATGCAGCGCCTGAACCGCCACTTGCCATGGGACTGCGCCGCTGCCGCAAAGTTCGCGCCGGTGCCCCGCTACAATGGTCGTCTTCATCCACCGACGTTCCATCCATGGCCTATCGCAACCTGTTGATCGATCACCGCGGCGCGGTGCGCACCATCACCATCGACCGCCCGGACAAGCTCAACGCCCTGAATCGCGAGACCATCGGCGAACTGGACCTGGCCTTCGCCCAGGCCGCGGCCGACGATGGTGTGCGCGTGGTGGTGCTGGCAGGCTCGGGCGACAAGGCCTTCGTCGCCGGGGCCGATATCACCGAACTGGCTGCATGCACGCCACTCCAGGCGCGCGATTTCTCACGCCACGGCCAGCGCATGATGCGCAGGGTCGAAACGCTCGGGAAACCCGTGATCGCCCGCATTCAGGGTTTCGCCCTTGGCGGCGGTCTGGAACTGGCAATGGCCTGTCACCTGCGCATCGCTGGTCGCCGCGCCAGGGTCGGTCAGCCCGAGATCAACCTGGGGGTACTGCCCGGTTTCGGCGGCACCCAGCGCCTCTTGCGCCTGACCGGGCGCGCCGCCGCGCTGGAGCTGTGCCTGCTGGGCAAGCCGATCGACGCCGAGCGCGCCTACCAGCTCGGCATCCTCAACCGCGTGGTCGACGACGAGGCGCTGGATGCGGAAGTCGCCGCGGTCGCCGACCAGCTTGCCGGTTCCGCCCCGCAGGCGCTGCGCGGCATCCTGGAGGCCATCACCATCGGCAGCGAGGCCGCGCTCGACGTCGCGCTCGACTACGAGACCCAGGCTTTTGCCGTGTGCGCCTCCAGCGAGGACATGCGCGAGGGCACCGCGGCCTTCCTGGAGAAACGCAAGCCGGAGTTCAAGGGGCGATAGCGAAAGCGCCTTGAACCGCAGAGTACGCGGAGAACGCGGAGAACGCCGAGAAAGTACAGGGGAGCCCTGTAGCCCGGATGCAGCGCAGCGGAATCCGGGACCGGCATCAGGTTCCCGCGACGTTCGTCCCGGATTCCGCCGCTGCGCGACTTCATCCAGGCTACTTTCTGGAAGAATTCAGACTCGAGAATCAAGCCTGCCAGGGCATGTGCATGCCAACGGATTCAACCGCTCTTCCACTGCGTTCTCTGCGTACTCTGCGGTTGAACAAGCTTCTATCGCGCTCCACCCCGATAGCGCTTCTCGCCCGCCGTCACCGGCAGATCCAGGCGGTTCTGCGGTGGCGGCAGGGGACAGGTGGAAAACTCGGTGAAGGCGCAGGGCGGGTTGTAGGCGCGGTTGAAATCCACCACCACACGGTCGTTGTCGTCCGGCAGCGCCGTGTACAGGAAACGCCCGGCACCGTAGGTCTCGCGGCCGCTGGTGCGGTCGGCGAGGATCAGGAACAACTGGCTGTCGCCTTCCTCATGCACGGCGTCGAGGCTGAAGCCGCGCCCGTCCACCTCGAACTCGACGCGACCGGGATTGCGCATCGGGTTGACCATGCCGTTCACGTCGACGATCTCGATGGCGCGCGGCTCGGGGAAGGCGTGCCAGTGCGCGTCGAAGCGCCAGGCGATGTCGACCGGATAGTGGTCGATGCCGGCGAAGCCGGTGCGCACCGGGGACTCGGGATCCCACACTCGCAGCGCGTGCAGATCGCCGCGGCGCATTAGCACCATGCGCGCGTCACCGACATGCACGAAGGTCGGTGGCGCGTCGCGGCCATCGGAAAGGCGGGCAACGCGCGCGTCGGAGTCGCCGATGCGCGCATCGACGCCTGCCTCCAGGTCCAGTTGGAAGGCACCGTCGGCGTCGCGGCGCAGGGTGCCGAGCCGGTCCGGACCGATGGCCAGGACCACGTCCTGGTCCGCGCCGCTGCCCAGCGTCCACGGGCCTTCGCCGTCCAGCCAGTGCAGGCCGACCAGGCTCAACCAGCCGTAGGGTTCGGTCAGACGCGCGATGCGGCGCGCGCGCCAGTCTTCGACCTCCGCCGTGTGGGCGGCTACCGCGTCGGGGCCGGCGGCGGCGAGCGCGGCGTGCAGCATCAATGTCGACAGGATCATGGGGATCAGGGCTCGTGGGTCGGATGGGGGTGGCGGAAGCTTGGACTGCGCAGGCGGGCAAAGATTCTCAGCGTCCGCGCAGGAACAGGCGGTCCAGTTCGGCGCGGCTGATCTGCACCCAGGTCGGGCGGCCGTGGTTGCACTGGCCGGAGCGCTCGGTGGCTTCCATGTCGCGCAGCAGGGCGTTCATCTCGGCGAGGCCGAGGCGGCGATTGGCACGTACCGAACCGTGGCAGGCCATGCTCGACAGCAGTTCGTCGCGACGCTCCTCGATGCGGCGGCTGCTGCCGGCGGCGAGCAGATCGGCAAGCACGTCGCGCAGCAGGCGTTCCGGATCGGCCTCGGCCAGCAGCGTCGGCACGCGGCGCAGGGTGACCTGCGAAGGGCCGCTGCGCTGCACCTCGAAGCCATGCGCCTCGAACCAGCCGGCGTGCTGTTCGGCGCACTCGGCCTCGCGTTCGCTGACCGCGACCGGCAGCGGCACCAGCAGCAGTTGCGAACGGATACCCTGGTCGTCCTGCGCCTGCTTCAGGCGTTCGTAGGTGATGCGCTCGTGGGCGGCGTGCATGTCCACCAGCACCAGGCCCTCGGCGTTCTCGGCCAGCACGA
>DAOMOD010000097.1:3039-11496 GCA_035444205.1 Lysobacteraceae bacterium | reverse complement strand
GTGCAGTTGCGCCAGCGCGTAGCCGAGCGGCGGCAGCGGTGCGTCGGGCTCGGACGGCGGCAGCGCGCCGGACGACGTCGGCGGCGCATACAGACTGCGCAGGGTTTCGGCGACGGCGCCGTCGAAACCACCGCCGTGCCCTGACGAGCGCGCCGCCCACACCTGCTGCTGCGGCGCCGCGGCCGCCTGCGCCAGCACCGGCAGCGGTCGCGCCGCCTGTCCACCGACACTGCCGGCACGGCTGCCGGCCAGGCCTTCGTGCAGTGTGCGGAACAGGAAGTCGTGCACCAGCCGGCCATCGCGGAAGCGAACCTCCTGCTTGGTCGGGTGCACGTTGACGTCGACGCGCTCGGGATCGAGTTCGAGAAACAAGACGTAGGCCGGGTGGCGACCGTGGTAGAGCACGTCGGCGTAGGCCTGGCGCACCGCATGGGTGACCAGGCGATCGCGCACCGCGCGGCCATTGACGAACAGGAACTGCTGGTCGGCCTGGCTGCGCGATGCGGTGGGCAAACCGACATTGCCGTGCAGGCGCAGGCCGGCCGCCGCATGCTCGATCGCCAGCGACTGCGCGGCGAAGTCTTCGCCCAGCACGCCCTGCATGCGCTCGATCGCGGCATCGGCATCGACGCGCGGCAGTCGCCGCAGCAGGCGGCCGTCGTGGCTCAGGCGGAACTCGACGTCCAGTCGCGACAGCGCCAGTGCCTTCAGCAGCTCGTCGATGTGGCCGAACTCCGTGCGCTCGGTGCGCAGGAAGCGGCGCCTGGCCGGCACGTTGTGAAAGAGGTCGCGCACTTCCACGCTGGTACCGGGCGGATGCTGTGCCGGCTGCGGTTCGCCGGGCGCGGCACCCTTCACCTCGATGCGCCAGGCGTGCTCGGCGCCGGCCGTTCGCGAAGTCAGCGCGAAGCGCGACACCGAAGCGATGGACCCCAGCGCTTCGCCGCGGAAGCCGAGCGAGACGACCCGCTCGAGATCGTCGAGGCTGGCGATCTTGCTGGTGGCATGGCGCGTCACCGCCAGCGGCAGGTCCTCCGGGTCGATGCCGGCGCCGTCGTCGCGCACGCGGATCAGCCGTGTGCCACCGGCCTCGATCTCGACCTCGATGCGCGTGGCGCCGGCATCGAGACTGTTCTCGACCAGTTCCTTGACGACCGACGCAGGCCGCTCCACCACCTCGCCGGCAGCGATCTGGTTGATCAGTTCCTCGGGGAGGGCGCGGATGCGTGCGGGCCGACTGCTCACCCGTGCATGGTAGCGCACGCTCGCCGACAGGCGGCTAGCCCGACGTCATCACCGGGATGCGCAGCACGTCGCCGACCTTGACCAGGTCGCCATTGAGGTTGTTGGCGGCGCGGATGGCCGATACCGAAACACGATGGCGGCGCGCGATGTGGGTGAGGGTCTCGCCGCGGCTGACCACGTGGCGCAGCGGTTCGGCGTCCTGGCGCGCGGCGTACCAGGTGCCGGGCGGCGGCGCCTTGGTGAAGAACTCGCGCACGCCATCGACCACGGCCGCGGCCACACGCCGCTGATGCACCGGGTCGCGCAGGCGCCGCTCGTCGTCGGGATTGCTGATGAAAGCGGTCTCGATCAGCAGCGACGGCACGTCGGGCGAACGCAGCACCATGAAGTTGGCACGCTCGACGTAGCGCTTGTGGGTCTTGCCGACCCGCGACAGCCCGCTCAGCACCGCTTCGGCGGCACGGTTGCTGGCCTCCAGCGTGGCGCCCTGCGACAGGTCCAGCAGCACTGCGGCGAGGGTGTCGTCCTTGTCGTCCAGCGACACGCCGCCGACCAGGTCGGCACGGTTCTCGCGCTCGGCCAGCCAGCGCGCGGCCTCGCTGCTGGCACCGCGCGGCGACAGGATGTACACCGAGCTGCCGGAGGCGGCACGATTGGTGAAGGCGTCGGCGTGGATGGACACGAACAGGTCGGCGCGCGCTTCGCGGGCGCGCATGTAGCGCTGCCGATGCGGCAGGAAGTAATCGCCGGTTCGGATCAACTCGGCGCGCATGCCGGGCTCGGCGTCGATGAGGCTGGCAAGCTCCTTGGCGATTGCCAGGGTGACGTTCTTCTCGCGCGTGCCGCCCGGACCGATGGCGCCGGGATCCTCGCCGCCGTGACCGGCGTCGATGGCCACCACCACGTCGCGGTCACGCGTCTGCACCAGGTCCTCGACGCGGCGCGCAGGGGCCCTGGCCTGCTCCGGGTAGAGGTCGACGACCAGGCGGTAGCCGAAGTTCTCGGCGGGTTGCAGCAGGAAGCTCTTCGTCCGCGACTTGCCGGTCAGGTCGAACACCACGCGCAGGTCGTCCTTCTCGCGCGCGCCGCTGCGGATGCCGCCCAGCAGGCCGCGCGGCTGCACTTCGGCGGCGCCGCTGGCCATGCGCGTGGCGCGAAAATCAATGACGATGCGTTCGGGATCGGCCAGCCCGAACAGCTTGTAGTCGAGCGGTTCGGACACGTCGAACACCACCCGCGTGTAGTCCGGGCCGGCCCACACGCGCATGGCCTGGATCTCGCCAGCCGGTGCAGCAAGCGGCAGGAGCAGCAGGACCAGCGGCAACAGTGTCCGGATGGCGCGCACGGCAGGTGGGGTCCCCATTGTCGGACTTGGAGCCGATTTTCCCTGAAAAATCCGCCATATGGCAAGACTTATTCGAAACCGGCTTCACATTGCTCCGTAACATCGTCCTACAGGGTTCGGCGAGAATCCGTATTCTTTTCGCCGCTTGCCCGCCTCCTTGCACAGGGTCGATCCATGAAAAAAGGTGTCGTCATCGGCTGTTCCGCGGTGCTGCTGCTCGTCGTGGTGGCGGGTGCATTCGCCTGGTTCAAGGTGATCGCTCCGGCTTTCAAGGCCGGCAGCGAACTGGTCGGCATCGCGCGCCAGATCGAGCAGTATCAGGCGCTCAACGGCGACATCCGCAACCAGAGTCCCTACAGCGCGCCGGCCGACGGCACCCTGTCGCCGCCCCAGGTGGAGGCCGTGCTGGCGGTGCAGCGCCATATCCGCGACGGCATGGCACATCGCCTCAAGGAACTGGAGCAGCACTACAAGGCGCTGGAGGCGGAGTTCGAGAGCGGCGGACGCCAACCCGGCATCGAGGACCTGGCACGCGCCTACAGCGATCTGTTCGGCCTGATCGTCGACGCCAAGCGCCTGCAGGTCGAAGCGCTCAACCGCCAGGGATTGTCCATGGCCGAGTACCACTGGGCGCGCGTCGCCACCCTGCATGCGGCCGGCATCAGCATCTCCGGCGTACTCCAGCTCGAGGGCGATATCGCGGCGCAGGTACGCGCACGGCATCAGGTGCCCGAAGGCAATGTCGCCCTGGTCGAACCGCATGCCAAGGAACTGATCGAGACAGCAGTGCTGGCGGCGATGGGACTGTAATCGCGCCGGATCGCGGCTTTCGCCGCTCCTACCCCTGTAGTCACGGCATGGGCACCAGCAGCATCGCCAGACCCAGGAACAGGCCAATCGCCACCGCGTCGGCCGCGGTGGTCAGGAAGATGCTCGACGCCTGTGCAGGATCGGCACCCCATCGGCGCAGACCGATCGGCACGGCGGCGCCGGCCATGCCGCTGATCGCGCAACTCGCGGTCATGGCCAGCCAGGTCACCACCGCCAGCATCGGCGGTGATGCGTGGCCCTGCCACTGCGCGAAGGCATACATCGCAGCGGCGGCCACCATTCCGACCAGCATGCCGTTGGTCAGTCCCATCAATGCTTCACGCAATATGAGGCGCGATTCGTGCCGGCGCGGCAGCTCGCCAAGCGCCATGCCGCGCAGGGTCACTGCCAGGGTCTGGCAGCCGGTGTTGCTGCACTGGCCGGACAGCACCGGCAGGAACACCGCCAGCAGCACCATGGCGTCGATCAGGTCCTGGAACAGGCCCACTACCGAGGCGGCGACGAAGGCGGTCAGCAGATTGACCTGCAGCCATGGATGACGGAACCGCAAGGAACGCAGCCACGGCGTGGCCAGGCGTTCCTCGCGTTCGACGCCGACCATGGCGCCGGCCTGCGCGCTGATGGCGAAGGCCTGCGCCTCGAACAGGCTCTGGCCGCGCACCGATCCGAGGAACACTCCATCGCGCGTGCACACCGGATAGCTCGGATAGTGACGCAGCACCACCTCGTGCATGGCGTCGACCAGGCTCATGTCGGGGTCGAGTGCGAAGGGGGCGGTGATCATGATGTCGCCAAGACTGGCGTCGCGGTCGGCGAACAACAGTTCGCGGAAGGCCACCACGCCCAGCAGTCGGTTGTCGCGGCTGGTCACCCACACGTAATGGACCACCTGGCCGCGGATGGCCTCGCGCAGCACGTCGATGGCGTCGCCAACATGCGTCTCCGGGCGGAATACCGCCTGCGGCCGGTGCACCAGACGACCGACGCTGTCCTCGGGATACCGTTGTGCGTGCAGCCAGGCATCGCCCTGCCCGGCCGCGGCTTCGGTGGCGATGGCCTGACGGCGATGTTCGGGCAGGCGGCTGATGATCTGCGCGGCAAGACGCGGGCCGAGCGCCACCAGGATGCGCGCGGCCTCCATGTCGCTGTAACGCGCTACCGCCTTGGTGGCGCCCGCAATGTCCATGGCGCGCAGCGGCGCGGTGTCGACGCCGTTGCGCGCCTCGTGGTCGGCGGTCATGGGATGCGATCCGAAAAAAGTGCGCCAGCTTAGCGGCGCACCTCGGCGCGATCCACCTACCATGGTCATATGCCCGACGCGTGCTCAGCCGGCGTTCACCCTGACCGAAAGAATCACCCTCCCAGCCGCCCCCGTAGTGCCGAGCCTGCTCGGCACCATCCTAACTCGCCCCTTACGACGTACGCTGCGACACCGGAGTCAGCAGTCCCATCAGCGCACGGCCTCGCGGCGAGTGCGCGCGGATGCGGGCGCTGCGTCCCTTGGCGACATGACTGAGCTGCACTTCGACGTCGGCCGGCGGCAGCCATCCTTCGCCGCGCTCGGGCCATTCCACCAGCAGCAGGGCAGTGGGATCGAGCAGGTCGCGGATGCCGAGCGCCTCCAGTTCGGAAGGATCGCCCAGGCGGTAGAGGTCGAGGTGGTGCACGGTCAGGCGTTCGAGGTCGTAGCTTTCCACCAGGGTGTAGGTGGGACTCTTGACCGGACCGGCATGACCCAGCGCACGCAGGATGCCGCGCGCCAGCGTGGTCTTGCCGGCGCCAAGGTCGCCCTTCAGATACACCACCTGCGGCGGATCCAGCGCCGGCGCCAGGCGGTGCCCCAGCGCCAGTGTCGCCGCTTCGTCGGCCAGCGTGAGCACGCGGATCATGGGTTGACCAGGTCGCGCAGTTCGGCGATGAGGTCGCCCGCCAGCAGCCCACGTTGACCGCCACGGGCGGCTCGGTCGCCGGCCACGCCATGCAGCCACACGCCGGCGCTTGCCGCATCGAAGGGTTGCAGCCCCTGCGCCAGCAGCGCGGCGACGATACCGGTCAGGACATCGCCCATGCCGCCGCTGGCCATCCCCGGATTGCCGGTCGCACACACCGCGGTGCGCTGCCCATCGCCCACCAGTGTGCCCGCACCCTTGAGCACGACCACACAGGCGTAGCGTTCGACCAGGCGCTGCAAGGCCGCGAAACGGTCGCGCTGCACCTCGGCGGTGTCGCAGCCCAGCAGTCGCGCCGCTTCGCCGGGATGCGGCGTGATGATGGTCGATGCGCCCAGCGCACGCGGCGCCTCGCCGAGCAGGTTGAGCGCGTCGGCATCGAACACGCGCGGCCCGGCAAAGCCAAGCGCGCGCTCGAAACGCACGCGCCCCCAGGCACCCTGCCCCAGGCCCGGCCCGACCGCCAGCACGCTGGCGGCGCCCAGCAGGACATCGAGGTTTTCCGCATCGCGCACCATCAGTTCCGGTCGCGCCGCCAGCAGCGCACCGACATGCTCGGCGCGGGTGGCCACGCTGACCAGGCCGGCGCCCGCGCGCAAGGCCGCCTCGCCGCACATGCGTACCGCGCCACCGTAGCCGTGGTCGCCGCCGATCGTCAGCACATGACCGAAGGCGCCCTTGTGGGCGGATCGCGTGCGCGGCGCCAGCGGCTTCAGCACATCCGCGTCGAGCAGTTGCGCATACGGCTCGACGCCTTCGAATGCCTGGCGCGGCACGTCGAGCGTTTCCAGCAGAATCTCGCCGACGCAATCGACGGCGGCACCCGTGAACAGGCCGCGCTTGAGTGCGATGAAGCTCACCGTGACATCGGCACGCAATGCCGCGCCCGGCGCATGCCCGCTGTCGGCGTCGATGCCGGAGGGCACGTCCAGCGCCAGCACCGGCGTGGCGGTCGCATTCAGTGCCTCGATCCACAACGCGAGATCGCCTGGCGGCGGCCGCGCCGGGCCGATGCCGAACAACGCATCGACGACGACATCGATCCCGGCGAATGCGACATCGACACGCCCGCTTTCGGCCTGACCCCCGCCCTCGGCGAACGCTTGCGCAGCGAGCGCCGCATCGCCGCGGCGCGGCACGCCGAGCGGGCAGCACACGCGCACATCGAAACCCTCGGCGCGCGCCAGACGCGCCAGCACCAGTCCATCGCCGCCGTTGTTGCCGGGTCCGCACAGCACCAGGATGCGCCGTGCCTCCGGCCAGCGCAGGCGCAGGTGGTGCAGGGAAGCGGCGCCGGCGCGGCACATCAGCTCGTAGCCGGGAATGCCGAGTTCGTCGATGGCGCGACGGTCCACGGCTCGCACGGCGGCGGCATCGAACAGGCGTCGGTCGAGTCCTTGCATCAGCGGATTCTATACTCCCGGGCATGACCGCCCCCGTGCACACCCAGGTCGACCGCGCACGCCTGGCGCTGGACATCCGCGCCTGGGCCGCCGAGCTCGGCTTCCAGCAGGCCGGCATCGCCCAGGTGCAACTGGCCGAGGACGAGGCCTGGCTGCTGCGCTGGCTGCAACTTGGCCGTCACGGCGAGATGGCGTACATGGCGCATCACGGGAGCAAGCGTTCGCGTCCCGATGAGCTGGTGCCGGGCACGCTCAGCGTGGTGTCGCTGCGCATGGATTACCTGCATGCCGAAGCGCACCCGATCCTTGAGCTGGTCGAAGCGCCGGAGCGCGCGGCCATCTCCCGCTACGCGCTGGGCCGCGACTACCACAAGCTGATGCGCAAGCGCCTGCAGCGCCTGGCCTCGCGCATCAAGGCGGCGGTGGGCGACTTCGGCTACCGTGTGTTCGTCGACTCCGCGCCGGTGCTGGAGCGCGCCCTGGCGCGCAACGCCGGGCTCGGCTGGATCGGCAAGCACACCAATCTCATCCACCCGCGCGCCGGATCCTGGTTCTTTCTCGGCGAGATCTACACCGACCTGCCGCTGGCCGCCGACGGCGAAACCATCGACGACCATTGCGGCACCTGCACGCGCTGCCTCGAAGCCTGCCCCACCGGCGCCATCGTCGCCCCCTATGAAGTGGATGCGCGGCTATGCATCAGCTACCTGACCATCGAGCTCAGGGGCAGCATTCCCGAAGCGCTGCGACCGCTGATCGGCAACCGCATCTTCGGCTGCGACGATTGCCAGGCGGTTTGCCCCTGGAACCGCTTCGCCCAGCCCAGCCGGGAAGCCGACTTCAGCCCGCGCGATGGTCTCGACGGGCCACCCCTGGTGGACCTGTTCGCCTGGAGCGAGGAGGAATGGTCGCGGCGCACCGAAGGTTCGCCGCTGCGCCGCGCCGGTTACGCCGGCTGGCTGCGCAATATCGCGGTGGCGCTTGGCAACGGGCCGCCCAGCGCGCAGGCGGTGGCCGCACTGCGATCGCGCGCCGAGCACCCCTCGGCGCTGGTGCGCGAGCACGTCGAGTGGGCGCTCAGGCGCCTTGCCGGCTGAGGATCTCGGTCAGCAGTGCTCGCGTGGAGGCGTCGGCCTCCGCCGGCGTCGGCGCCCCGCTCAGCGCCGGCTCGAACTGTTCGGCCAGCCGCTTGCCAAGCTCGACGCCCCACTGGTCGAAGGGATCGATGCCCCACAGCACACCCTGCACATAGGTGCGATGCTCGTACAGGGCCAGCAGCGCGCCCAGCGATTCCGGTTCAAGATCGTCCAGCAGCAAGGTGGTGCTGGGCCGGTTGCCGGGGAAGGTCTGCTGCGCCGCCAGCGCCAGCAGCTCGGCGCCATGCAGACCCGAATCGCGCAGGCGTTCGAGCGCCTGCTCGGTACTCTGCCCGCGCATCAGCGCGGCGCCCTGGGCCAGCATGTTCGCCAGCAGCGCGCGGTGGTGGGTGTCGAAACCGTGCGTCGGACGCACCACGCCGATGAACTCCACCGGCAGTACGTCGGTGCCCTGGTGCAGGCACTGGAAGAAGGCATGCTGCGAATCGGTGCCGACGCCACCCCAGATGACAGGTGCCGTGGCCATGTCCACCGGCCGGCCGTCCGAACCCGCCGACTTGCCGTTGCTCTCCATCTCGAGCTGCTGC
>DAOMOD010000097.1:0-2989 GCA_035444205.1 Lysobacteraceae bacterium | reverse complement strand
AGGTTGCGGTTCCACAGGCCGACCTGGGCCAGCAGCACCGGCAGGTTGACCTCCAGCGGCGCGTCGCGGAAATGCTCGTCCATCGAGGCCGCGCCCTGCAGCAGGCGGCGGAACACGCCGGGCCCCACCGCCAGCGCCACCGCGAAGCCGACGCAGGACCACAGCGACAGGCGCCCACCCACCCACGGCCACAACGGCAGGATGCGCGAGCGCGCGATACCGAAGGTGGCCGCACGGTCGGCATCGGCGGTGACCGCCATGAACTGCCGCAGCGCCGCCTCGCGATTGCCGCCGTGGTGGCGCTGCATCCACTCGATCAGGCTGTGCCCGTTGATCAGTGTCTCGCTGGTGCCGAAGCTCTTCGAGATCAACACCACCAGCGTGCTGCCAGGATCGAGCCTGGGCAGCAGGCGCTGCAACACATCGCCATCGACATTGCTGACGAAGTGCACGCGTGGCAGTCCGCGGCTGCGTCGCTCCAGCGCGTCGAGCAGCAGCCTGGGGCCAAGGTCGGAGCCGCCGATGCCGACGCTGACCACGTCGGTCACACGGTTCATGCCGAAGGTCGAGGACGGATCGTGACGCAACAGTTCGATCAGGCGCTCCATGCGCTCGAGCGCGTCGCTGGCGCGGCGCACCGCATCCGCCGGACCGACCCCGCGCAGCGCGGTATGCAAGGCCGGCCGCCGCTCCGAGACATTCACCTCGGCACCGGCGAACAGCCCCTCGATGGCCTGCGCCAGCCCGGCATCGCGGGCCGCGTGAATCAGCGATGCCAGGGCCGCCTTGTCAATGCGCTGGCGCGACAGGTCGGCGTACACCGGGCCATGGCGAAACGAAAGGGAGCGACAGCGTTCGGGATCGGCGTCGAACAGCTCGGTCAACGCGACCTGCCGCAACCGCGCAGCGTCGACGCGCAACCGGTCGAGCGCAATGGCCATCAGGCCGCCTGGGCCGGAATGCTGCGATGGGTGTGGGTCATGCGGTTGTCGCCATCAACGTAGACCAGCATCGGCTCGAAGCGCTCGGCTTCCGCCGCTGCCATGCCGGCGTAGGCGCAGATGATCACCAGGTCGCCCGGCGACGCCTTGTGCGCCGCCGCGCCATTCACCGAAATGATGCCGGAACCTTCCTCGGCGCGGATGGCATAGGTGACGAAGCGCTCGCCGTTGCTGACGTTGTAGATGTGCAACTGCTCGTATTCGCGAATGCCCGAGACATCCAGCAACCGCGCATCGATGGCGCAGGAACCCTCGTAGTCGAGCTCGGCGTGGGTCACCGTGGCGCGGTGGATTTTCGCCTTGAGCAGGGTCAGGTGCATGGCTTCGATCCGGGACGGAATGGCGAGAGGGGGGCGCAGTATATCAAGGCGGTACGGAGGATTTCCGCAGTGCAGCATGGAGGCGGCCCAGGTCGATTCGGCAGCGCGGTGGTGGGAAATACCTGCTATCGGGCGTGGCGCGGGGCCGGGCTTCGTGGGTGTCCGGGGGTGGTTCGAGACGCGGACTCTACGCTGCACATCTCGATCCGCTCCTCACCACGAACGGCTTATCGAGACGCGGACTCGATGCTTAGCGTTCGATCCGCTCCTCACCACGAACGGATTACAGAGACTTAAGGAACCTCTGAACAAGTCCGCGCACGCCGCGCCGGAGGCTGCAGGGCTGGCCCGCTAGACGCGCATCGCAGGGCATGGTGGTTCCATGGTCAAGATGCGCAACGACGCGGGACGGCCCTGCAGACCCGGCCCGAAGGGTTGACCCTGTGCGTACCCGCAGCCGCGTTGGACGCCTTGCCCATGGAACCACCATGCGCTACGGCGTCCGCCTTGCTGCGCGCACGCACAGGGCCAACGCGGCGTGTGCGGACTTGTTCAGAGGTTCCTGAGCACCGCTGGGCGCAAAAAAAACCCTTGCCGGTGAAGGCAAGGGTTCAAGTCGGAGTGACGATTACCTCAACAATGCGCCCTGCTGCCGCAGGAAGTCGACTGGGTCGAGGTCTTGCGGCAGTTGAAGGATGCCACAGGGCGGGTCGAAAATGCAACAGGCATGTTGTAAAAAAACCATAAATTGGGAATTCTGCTGCGCACAATTCCCTATGTGACTGATTTAGATGCATATCTAAACCACCGGGATATTGTCTATTAGTCGCGCGGAGCCTACACGGGCGGCGGCCAGGGCGCGCAGGGGGGTGTCGCCGGGGGTCGGGGTGGTGAGGTCGCTGGCGCGGCGCAGGACGCAGTAGTCGGGGTCGAGGCCGGCCTGGCGCAGGCGTGCCAGGGCCTCGGCCTCGATGGATTCGCACCCCTCGCCGCTGCGCCACGCCTCGGCCATCCATCGCAGGGTGGCGTGCAGGGCCGGGGCGCGGGCACGGGCGTCGGGGTCGAGGTAGCGGTTGCGGGAGCTGAGGGCCAGGCCGTCGGGCTCGCGCACGGTTGCGCCGGCTTGGATGTCGACCGGCAGCGCCAGATCGGCGACCAGGCGGCGGATCAGCAGGAGTTGCTGGAAATCCTTCTCGCCGAATACGGCGATGTCGGGCCGCACCATGTGAAACAGACGCAGCACGATGCCGGCGACGCCGTCGAAATGGCCCGGACGGCTGGCGCCGCAGAGGATCTCGCTCAGGCCCGGCACATGCACGCGCACCGCCTGCTCGATGCCGAACGGATACATGTCGTCGACGCCGGGCAGGAACAGCAGGTCGACGCCTTCGGCGATCAAACCCGCTCGGTCGGCGTCCAGGGTGCGCGGATAGCGCTCGAAATCCTCGCCGACACCGAACTGGGTGGGATTGACGAAGATGCTGACCACCACGCGGGCGGCGGGATGGGCACGGGCCAGCCTTGCGAGCGCGTAGTGCCCGGCATGCAGGTTGCCCATGGTCGGCACGAAGGCGATGGCGTCGCCGCGCGCGCGCCAGCCGTCGAGCGTGGCGCGCAGATCGGAGGCACGCTCGACGATCTCCATGCTCAGGCCAGCACGTGTTCGGG
>DAOMOD010000096.1:10726-15358 GCA_035444205.1 Lysobacteraceae bacterium | reverse complement strand
GCAGCCCGTAGGGCGGCATCACCATGCCGCCGTCGTCGGCCCGTGGGGCACGATGGGGGAGTCAGCTGCTCCTCTGCGCCCTTCGCGTCCATTGCGGCCTATCGCCCGGACGACGAACGCCCCAGCAGGTGCCTCTCCAGGAACAGCGCGGTGGCGGCCTCGAACTGGTCGCGGTTGCCCTTCCTGGCGAAGCCGTGGCCCTCGTCGAGTGCGAGGAAGTACCACACCGTGCCGCCGTGCTCGCGGATGGTGGCGACCATCTGCTCGCTCTCCGAGGCCGGCACGCGCGGATCGTTCTGGCCCTGGGCGATCAGCAGCGGGGCGCGGATCTCGGCGGCGCGCGCGGTGGGCGAGATGCGTTCGAGGAAGGCGCGCATCTCCGGATCGCGCTCGTCGCCATACTCCACCCGGCGCGCGTCGCGGCGGTAGTCCTGGGTGTTGGTCAGGAAGGTCACGAAGTTGCTGATGCCGACCACATCGACCCCGGCGCGCAGACGCTCGTTGAAGTGGATCATCGAGGCCAGCACCATGTAGCCGCCGTAGCTGCCGCCGTAGACGGCGACCTGCGAGGCATCGAGGTCGGGCTGAGCCTCGATCCAGTCGAGCAGGGCGCCGATGTCCTTCACCGAGTCCTCGCGCAGCATGCCGTTGTCGAGATCGAGGAAAGTGCGTCCGTAGCCCGCCGAACCGCGCACGTTGGGCGCGATCACCGCCACGCCAAGCTGGTCGATCCAGAACTGGCGGATGGCGCTGAAGGTCGGCAACGCCTGCGCCTCCGGTCCGCCGTGGATCTGCACCAGCACGGGAAACGGACCCTCGCCCTGGGGACGGTAGACGAAGGCGGGAATGGTGCGACGCTCGCCGTCCACCTCGTCGAAGGTGGGATAGCGGATCAGTTCGGCGTCGCTGAAGCGCGTGGTGTCGAGTCCACCGGCCTCGCTGTAGGTCCAGCGCGTCAGCACCGGCCGGCGCGCGAGGTCGATGCTGTAGATGTCGCCCGGCGAACGCGGGCTGTTGATCACCAGGGCCATACGCGAAGCGTCGCGGTTGAAGGACAGCCCGGCGACGACGCCGGTAGGCAGTGCCGGCACCGACACCGCGCGACCGCCACGACGCAGATCGCGAAGATGCAGGCTGAAGATGCCGTCCTCGTTGGTCACGAAAGCCAGCCAGCGGCCATCGCGGCTGAGGTCGATCTGGCGCACGTCCCAGGGAATGTCGGCGCTGACCTCTCGCACTTCGCCGCTGGAGAGATCGAGATGGCGCAGGGTGCGGAACTCGCTGCCCAGGTTGGAGGTGAACCAGATGCCCTTGCCGTCGCGCGCAAAGCGCATGTTCTCGAAGGCCGAAGGCTCGACGCCAGGAAACAGTTCGGTCAGTTCGCCGCTGTCGAGGTCGAGAAGATGGGGGTGACTCTCGTTGATCGACACCCGGCGGGCGACGATCAGGCGGCGGTCGTCGGGCGAGAAATCGAAGGGCAGCCACATGCCCTCGACCTCGAGCACGGTGCGCCGATCGCTGTGCGCTTCGCCCAGCATGATGTCGAAATCGCGCCCGTTGCGCTCGGTACTGGTGAAGGCGAAGGCGCTACCGGCGTTGTTCCACAGCGGCGCGCTGTAGCGCGAGCGGCCATCGGTGAGCAGCGTGTTGCGACCGTCGGCGAAATCGTGGCGGAAGATCTGGAAGAACTCCGAGCCGCCGATGTCCTTGAGGAACAGGAAGCCAGAGCCGTCCGGCATGGCGCTGGCCGCGAACACGCGCTCGCCGAAAAAGGTGAGCTGCTCGCGCGCGCCGCCGGGGGTGCGCACGCGATGCACCTGGTTGGTGTCGGCAAAACGCGTGGCGATCAGCATGCCGCCGTCGGGCAGCCAGTCCTGGAACGCGGCCGAGCGGGTGTTCTGGTACTGCTCGATGCGCTCGACAAGCGAGGTCGGGATCGGCGGAATGTCCTCCAGCACCAGATTGCCGCGTTCGACGCGCTCGACCTCGGCGGCTGCGAACAGAGGGAGCAGGAGCAGTGGCAGGGAAAGAAAAACGCGGATCATGGGTAGCACCGACTTCGACTGAAGCGTGCGAGTTTAGCTTGCTTTGCCGTTCCTTCCGAGCCGATGGGCTTCTTGTAGAGCCGAGCTTGCTCGGCTCAGACGTTGCGCTGTGCAGGGAGGCCGGGAGCGGAGCAAGCTCCGCTTAACAAAAGCATTGCGGCTTGTGGGGCCCCGCGCCTACGCCACCCGCCCGTGCAGGTCGTGCTCCTCGGCCGATTCGATCTCGACGTCGACGAAGTCGCCCGGCTCCAGTCCCTCGACGCCCTGCACGTACACCACCCCGTCGATTTCCGGCGCGTCGGCCATCGAGCGGCCGACCACGAAGCCGTCGCCGACCTCGTCCACGATCACCCGCTGCACGCTGCCGACCTTCTCCTGCAGGCGTTCGGCGCTGATCGCTTCCTGCACCGCCATGAAGCGGGCGAGGCGCTCCTGCTTCACTTCTTCCGGCACCGGGTCGGGCAACGCGTTGGCTTGCGCGCCCTCCACCGGCGAGTAGGCGAAGGCGCCGACACGATCGAGGCGCGCCTCGCGCAGGAAGTCGAGCAGTTCCTCGGACTCGGCCTCGGTCTCGCCGGGGAAGCCTACGATGAAGGTACTGCGCAGGGTGATGTCCGGGCAGGCCTCGCGCCAGGCGCGGATGCGTTCGAGATTCCGCTCGCCGCTGGCCGGGCGCTTCATCAGCCTGAGGATCCTGGGGCTGGCGTGCTGAAGAGGCACGTCCAGGTAGGGAAGGATGCGACCCTCCGCCATCAACGGGATCACCTGGTCGACGTGCGGGTAGGGATAGACATAGTGCAGACGCACCCAGGCGCCCAGCTCGCCCAGGCCGCGGCAGAGGTCGCGCATGCGCGTCTCGTACGCCTGGCCGCGCCATTCGCCGGAGGCGTAGCGCAGGTCGACGCCGGGCGGTACCTGAGATCGACGCCATAGGCGCTGGTGTCCTGCGAGATCACCAGCAGCTCGCGCACCCCGGCGGCGACCAGCTTTTCGGCCTCGCGCAGCACCTCGTCCACCGGCCGGCTGACCAGATCGCCGCGCATCGACGGGATGATGCAGAACGTGCAGCGGTGATTGCAGCCTTCGGAGATCTTCAGATACGCGTAGTGCCGCGGTGTCAGTTTGACGCCGGCGGGCGGCACCAGGTCGAGAAAGGGGTCGTGCGCGGGCGGCAGGGCCTGGTGCACGGCCGCCATCACGCTGGCGTAGTCCTGCGGGCCACTGATCGAGAGCACATCGGGGTGCTTCTCGCGGATCAGATCGTCGCGCTTGCCGAGGCAGCCGGTGACGATCACCTTGCCGTTCTCGGCCATGGCCTCGCCGATGGCGTCCAGCGATTCGGCTATCGCTGAATCGATGAAGCCGCAGGTGTTGACCACCACCGCGTCGGCGTCGTCGTAGGTGCCGGCGACCTCGTAGCCCTCGGCGCGCAGCCGGGTGAGGATGCGTTCGGAGTCGACCAGGGCCTTGGGGCAGCCCAGGCTGACGAAACCAATCTTGGCCATCGGCTTGCCGTGCGGGTAAGGGGCGCGGATTATAGCGACCCCATGCCCGAGACGATCGAACTTCAGGCCAGCGACGGCCATACCTTGTCCGCCTGCCTGGAACGGCCGGCCGGCTCGCCGCGCGGCGGGCTGGTGGTGATCCAGGAAGTGTTCGGCGTGAACGCACACGTGCGGCGGGTCGTGGCGCGGTTTGCCGAGGCCGGGTACCTCAGCCTGGCACCCTGCCTGTTCGACAGGATCGAACCCGGCCTGGAACTTGGTTACGACGATGCAGGCATCGCCCGCGGCCGCGAAGGCGTGGCCCAGCTCGGCTGGGATGCGCCACTGCGCGACGTACTTGCCGCCGCCGATTGGGCAGAGACGCAGGATCTCAAAGTCGCGGTAGTCGGCTACTGCTGGGGCGGCACCGTCGCCTGCCTCTGCGCCACGCGACTCGGCCTGCCCGCGGTGTCCTATTACGGCGCGCGCACCGTGCCATTCCTGCACGAGCGTCCACAGGCGCCGCTGCTCATGCATTTCGGTGAACACGATGCGCTGTTTCCGCCGGAGCAGGTCGACCGCGTGCGCAAGGCCTGGCCGGCCGCGGACATCCACCTGTATGACGCCGGCCACGGCTTCAACTGCGACGAGCGCGCCGACTACCGACCCGACTCGGCGGCACTGGCGCTCGAGCGCAGCCTTGCGTTCCTCGACCGGGTGCTGGCGAAGTGAACACAGGATTCGAGCTGCACCCGCGCCTGGACGCCGACACCATCGCGCTGGCCGAGCTGCCGCTGTGTTCGGTGCGGCTGATGAACGATGCGCGTTTTCCCTGGTTGATCCTGGTGCCGCGCCGCGCCGGGGTCTGCGAGATCGCCGAGCTCGATCCCTGGGACCGGCAGGCCTTGATGGAGGAAGTCGCGCGCGCGTCGGTCGCGCTGCGCCAGGTCGTCGCCACCGACCGCATCAACGTCGCCGCGCTCGGCAACGTCGTGCCGCAGTTGCACGTGCATGTGGTGGCGCGCCTGCACGGTGATGCCGCCTGGCCCGGCCCGGTATGGGGCAGCGGTGCCGCGCAACCATACGCAGCGCAGGCGGCGACC
>DAOMOD010000096.1:0-10691 GCA_035444205.1 Lysobacteraceae bacterium | reverse complement strand
GTAGGAGCGGCGAGAGCCGCGACCGTACCTTCTCTTCGATGCAACGCCCGTGTCGCCCACAAGGTGGGCTCCTACACAAGCGGTGTCTTGTAGGAGCGCACCCTGTGCGCGACCATCCGTTCTCTACACTGCGGCGCCCGTGTCGCCCACAAGGTGGGCTCCTGCACAAGCGGCGCTTTGTGGAGCGCACCCTGTGCGCGACCGTCCGTTCTCTACGATGCGGCGCCCGTGTCGCCCACAAGGTGGGCTCCTGCGCGAGCCGGGCGCCCCTACCGCTCCGGACGCCGCGCCCTGCCCACTTCGACCGCTGCCCTGACGGCGGCATCGCGCGCCAGCACCTCGGCGCTCTGAAACGCGGCCAGGGTGCCGCCGATGCGCGAACTGCGGGCTTCGGCCTGCAAGGTGCCGAGTTCCTCGCCGCTGGCGGCGTCGGAAAGGCGCACCGTGGCCTGGAAGCCTGAACGGCCCGCGCCGAGAATGCCGATGGCCCAGCGCAGGGCCACATTGCCGGTCACCAGCATGGTCACTTCGCCGCCGATCACAAGATCTCCGGGCTGGGCCACCTCGTCGACCACCACTTCGCGGAACTCACGGCGCTGGCGCAGCTCCTCGGCCAGCGCATCGGCAAAGGCGCGACCCGCCACGGCCACTTCGCGGCGATAGGCCTCAAGGTCGGTCTCGTCGATCTCCTGTTCGTCTTCCACCGCCTCATCCACCTCGACCCGTGTGGCATCGGCCAGCGGAATCACCACAGCGCGCGTATAGGCGCGCAATTTCTCATCCGCGGTCTCGCTGGTCCGCTGCACCGGGGTTGCCGTACCGCAAGCGGCAAGCATGACCGCCAGCACCAGCAGTGGAATCGCTCGAATCGCCGCCATGAACATGCTCCCCGCAATGGGTACGAAGCGCCCCCCCGACAACAGGCGCCGGGCCCTCCAAGATACCAGCGCCGACCGGCGCTGGCGCAAATCGGTCGTTCAGGCGCGCGGCAGGGTGACGCCGTGCTGGCCCATGTACTTGCCGCCACGATCGGCGTAGCTGACCTCGCAGGGCTCGTCCGACTCGAAGAACAGCATCTGCGCCACGCCTTCGTTGGCATAAATCTTGGCGGGCAGCGGCGTGGTGTTGGAGAACTCCAGCGTCACATGGCCCTCCCATTCCGGCTCCAGCGGCGTCACGTTGACGATGATGCCGCAACGCGCGTAGGTGCTCTTGCCCAGGCACACGGTCAGCACGTTGCGCGGAATGCGGAAGTACTCGACGGTGCGCGCCAACGCGAAGGAATTGGGCGGGATGATGCACACCTCGCCGACCACATCGACAAAATTTCCGCGGTCGAAATCCTTGGGATCGACGATGGTGGAGTTGATGTTGGTGAAGATCTTGAACTCGTTGGAGCAGCGCACGTCATAGCCATAGCTCGACGTGCCGTAACTGATCAGGCGTGCGCCGGCGGCGTTCTGCTTGACCTGGCCGGGCTCGAACGGCTCGATCATGCGCTGCTCGGCAGCCATGCGGCGGATCCACTTGTCGCTCTTGATGCTCATCTGGACTGGAAATGCGGCGGCAAAGGCGGCGATGATGGGGCAATCCAGCAGGCAAGCCAAGCGGAGGAGGGTTTCCGATGACGTTGCTGACCCGGACAATCCTGATGATCGGCGCCGCGTGCGCGGCACCGGTGGCGGCCTTCGAGGTCGATGGACGCCTCAGCGGCTCGTGGTTCAACCAGGAACGCTCCGGCGAAGGCTGGATCCTGCAGATCCTGCCGCAAGGATCGGCGGTGGTGTTCTGGTTCACCTATCCACCCGAGGGCGAGGCCGGCGAGCAGGCCTGGATTCTCGGCCAGGACGCCACCATCGAGGGCAACCGCATCGTCTTTGGGCAGGTGTTCACGACGCGCGGCGCGCGTTTCGGCCAGGCTTTCGATCCCGACGACGTCGAGATCGAGCCCTGGGGCGATCTCGAACTGGAGTTCACCGACTGCAACCACGGCACCGTGCGCTACCAGGGCCCGCCCGCCTTCGGCGGGGCCGAGCGGCCGATCCAGCGTCTGACCACGCTGGAGGGCCACGCATGCGACGCCCCACTGGCCAAATCGATCCAGCCCGCACACAGCGGGGCATGGTTCGACGCGGCGCGTTCCGGCGAAGGCTGGCTGGTCGAACTGCTCGATACGGGCGCCGCACTGGTGTACTGGTTCACCTACGACGACGAGGGTCGACAGGCCTGGCTCATCACCATCGGCCACCGCGAGCGCGACACACTGGTATTCGAGGACGTGCGGCGACCCGTGGGCACACGATTCGGCGACGCCTTCGATTCGGATGCCATCGAACTGGCGCCCTGGGGTGTGCTGAACCTCGTGTTCAGCGGCTGCGACACGGGGTTGCTGCGCTACGACGCGATGGAAGCGGCGTTCGGCGAAGGCGTGCTTCAGCCGATCCGCCTCACCGCCCTGGACGGCAGCACCTGCGCGCCGCCGCCATCGGCAGCCGAGGTGGCCGGAAGCTGGGGCAGCGGTCCGGCCTTGCCCCTGGCGCTGTCGGAGTTCGCCTACACCACGCACCGCGAGCGTGCCTACATCGCCGGCGGCGCGCCGGGTGGGCGCGACTTCCACGAATTCGACCCGGCCACCCAGGCCTGGCGCCGTCTGCCCGATCTTCCGCAACCACGCGACCACGCCATGCTGGCCGGTTACGGCGACAACCTGTACCTGTTTGGCGGTTACGTGGCCGGTCTGTTTCAACCCACCCGCCAGGCCTGGCGCTTCCACCTGCCGACATCGAGCTGGCACAACCTGCCCGATCTGCCGATGAACATGGGGGCGAGCGGCGCGGCTGCCCTGAACGGGCGCATCTACGTGGCCGATGCCAGCGGCATGCTGGTGGCCTTCGACCCGGTCGCCGAGGTCTACGAAAGCGTGCCGCGCGCGCCAAGCGCACGCGACCATTCGCAACTGGTGTCCTTCCGCGGCGAGCTGTGGTTGATCTCCGGACGTCTGGGCAGTTTCATCCTGCGCAGCGTGGACATCTTCGACCCGGTGGCGGAAACCTGGCGTACAGGTCCGCTGCTGAACGCGGGGCGCTCGGGGTTCGCCGCTGCAGTGGTGGCCGATCAGATCATGGTCGCCGGCGGCGAAGTGCTTGGAGACGGAGGAGCCGAACTGGTGCCGACCTTCGAAGTCCTGGCCTCGGAGAGCGAAGGCTGGCGCTTCGGCCCGCTGATGCCCACGCCCACGCATGGCGTGGCCGGCTTCGGCCTGGACGGGCGCTTCCACGTCATCGCCGGCAGCACCATTGCCGGTTCGCTGGCGGGCGGCGTCACCACCCACCGCGTCTACACGCCGCAGGCGCCGCCGCCTATTCGATGACGATGCTGGGCATCGCCAGGCTGCGGTTCTTCGCCTGCAGCGACAGGCGTGCCGCGGCCTTTCTCGCAATCTCGCGGTAGGCCTGGGCGATCGCACCGCCGGGATCGGCCACCACGGTGGGATCGCCCCCATCGGCCTGCTCGCGGATGCGGATGTCGAGCGGCAACTGTCCCAGCAGCGGCACGCTGTACTGCTCCGCCATGCGCGCACCGCCGCCGGCGCCGAAGATCGGTTCCTCGTGGCCGCAGTTCGAGCAGATGTGGGTACTCATGTTCTCCACCACACCGAGCACCGGCACTTCCACCTTCTCGAACATGCGCAGACCCTTGCGTGCATCGAGCAGGGCGATGTCCTGCGGCGTGGTGACGATGATCGCGCCGGATACCGGCACGCGCTGGCACAGGGTGAGCTGGATGTCGCCGGTGCCCGGCGGCAGGTCGATGACCAGGTAGTCGAGGCCCTGCCAGGCGGTTTCGTGGAGGAGCTGCTGCAGCGCCTGGGTCACCATCGGCCCGCGCCAGGTCATCGGCGTGTCCACCTCTATCAGGAAACCGATCGATATGGCCTGCACGCCGTGCGCCTGCTTGGGGATGATGGTGCGCCCGTCGGGACTGTCCGGCTTGCCGGAGACGCCGAGCATGCGCGGCTGGCTGGGGCCGTAGATGTCGGCATCGAGAATGCCCACTGTGGCGCCCTCGGCGACCAGCGCCAGCGCGAGGTTGACCGCGGTGGTGGACTTGCCGACGCCGCCCTTGCCGGAGGCCACGGCAATGATGTTCTTCACCTGCGGCAGCGGCGTCAGATCCTTCTGCACCTTGTGCGGCACCACCTTCCAGGACACGCCGACGGTGGCCCTGGCAATGCCGGGATCGGCTTCCAGCAGGGCGCGCGCCTCGGCTTCGAGGGCGTCGAACCAGCCCTTCGCCGGGTAACCGAGCACGATATCGACGGCCACGCTGTCGCCGTCGATGCCGACGCCGCGGATGGCGCCGTCCTCGGCGAGGGTGCGGCCGGTATGGGGATCATGAAGGGCGTTGAGCAACGCCCGGACGTGCTGTTCGGTGGGAGTGGTCACGGTGGGATACGGCGTGCGGGAGCGGGCTCATTGTAGCCCCTATGAAGCGGAGCGGAATCCGGGGCGCATGAATGGCTGTGCGGCAGAGCCTGTCATCAAGCCAAACGAGCATCGCCCTGCTGCATGCCGATCGCGACTTTCGCCGCTCCTATTGGAGGCAACAATGCTCTTGGTAGGAGCGGCGAGAGCCGCGATAGGCGCTACGCATGGAACTCTGATCGCGGCTCTCGCCGCTCCTACAGTGGGCAACAGAGCTCCTGGTTGGCGCAGCGAGAGCCGCGACCGTCCTGCTCCCTGCTCCCTGCTCCCTGCTCCCCTCGTTCACTCCCCAGTGAAGCCTAGCCGCTGCGCCAGTTCCATGTGGCCCTTCTCGCGCGCGAAGTCAGCGGCGCGACGGCCATCGTCGCTGCGCACGCCGGGGTCGGCGCCCGCGGCCAGCAGGCGTTGCGCCATGGCCAGATTGCCCAGCATGGCCGCACTCATCAGCGGCGTGTAGCCACCGGCCTGCTGCGAGTCGGGATCGGCGCCCGCGGACAGCAGGACATCCAGCGTCTCCAGTGCACCCGCCGCCGCCGCGCTGTCGATGGGCGCCACCTGCATCGGATTGTCGGAACGCTTCATGACCTCGGCGCCGGCCTGGACCAGCAGGGCGGTGATTTCCGGCCGGTTGAAGAAGGCCGCCAGTCCAAGCGCGGTGAAACCGTCGGGCGAGTACATGTCGAGATCGGTATCCCTTGCCTGCAGGTGGCGGCGTACTTCGTCGAGATCGCCGAAAGCTGCCGCCTCGAACAGGTCGAGTCGCGAGCGATGCACGCGAATGGCGCGCGCGATGGCGTCCTGACGATGGTAAAGCGCCTGCATCAGCACCGAGACACCGGTCTCGTCCAGTGCGGCGGCCAGACCGGGATCACCGTCGATCAGCACCGCCGCCGTGTCCACATCCCCCGCCCTGATCGCCTTGAACAACGCCGTCTCGCTCATTGCCATCCCCGTCGACCCCGTCGCCGGCGATTGTAGCGGCGAATGGCACAGGGCACAGGGCACAGGGCGCAGGGCGCAGGGCACAGGGCACAGGGCACAGGGCACAGGGCAAGGCTCGCGGCGCCGCTTGTCTTGTGCAAGTCCTCGGCCCGAGCCCGCCCATGTGTGCCGTTGCCGCTTGCGGAGGGTTCGCCGAGGCCTGGCCTGACGCTTTCGCCGTTCGTGCGCAAGCCGCAAGAACGGCGGCATGGTGATGCCGCCCTACGAACCGCACGCCGTAGGTCGGCACCACCGTGCCGACACCAGACGTGGCCCGCATTTCTCACCACCCTTCCCGGATCAACGCGGGGACAGGCTCTACTGCGGACGCCGATATCCTCGGCGTGGCGCGCAGCGAATGGTCGGCGCCGGCGGCAAACAGGCGTTGCACGAGGTGCAGACTGCCCTGTCGTCCAACGCGATTCCAGCGGGGAGCCAGCGCGCCGCGGCGCGCTCCATGGAATAATGCGCGGCTCCCCGCGAACCCGGACCCGTAATGCCCGCCGCCCAGCAGCGATTCGTCACCTGCGCCCTGCCCTACGCCAACGGCCACCTGCACCTTGGCCATCTGGTGGGCTACATCCAGGCCGACATCTGGGTGCGTGCACGGCGCATGGCGGGCGAGACCGTGCACTTCGTCTGCGCCGATGACGCCCACGGCACACCGATCATGCTCGCCGCGGAAAAAGCCGGCATGGCGCCGGAGGAATTCATCCGCGGCATCCAGGCCAGCCACGAGCGCGACTTCGCCGACTTCCACGTCGCCTTCGACCACTACCACTCGACCCACAGCGAGGAGAACCGCGAACTCTCCGCGCGCATCTACAGCGCGCTGCGCGAGGGCGGCGCGATCGCGGTGCGCTCGATCGAGCAGCTCTACGATCCCGAGCGCGGCATGTTCCTGCCCGACCGCTACGTCAAGGGTGAATGCCCCAAGTGCGGCGCGCCGGACCAGTACGGCGACAACTGCGAGGTCTGCGGGGCGGCGTATGCGCCCACCGACCTGAAAAACCCCAGGTCGGCAGTGTCCGGCGCGGTGCCGGAGCTGCGCCAGTCCGAGCACTACTTCTTCGAACTGCCGAAGTTCCAGGCCTTTCTCGAAGACTGGCTGTCAGGCGATGTGGCGCATTCCTCGGTCAAGGCCAAGCTGCGTGAATGGCTGGACGGCGGCCTGCGCGACTGGGACATCAGCCGCGACGCGCCCTACTTCGGCTTCCCGATTCCCGATGCGCCGGGCAAGTTCTTCTACGTCTGGCTGGACGCGCCGATCGGCTATCTGGCCAGCTTCAAGGCCTGGTGCGTCGCCCAGGGTCTCGATTTCGAGGCGATCCTCGCTCCCGACAGTGCGGTGCGCATGCACCATTTCCTGGGCAAGGACATCATCAACTTCCACGGCCTGTTCTGGCCGGCCATGCTGCACGGCGCGGGACTCAAGGTCCCCGACCGCTTGCACGTGAACGGCTATCTCACCGTCAACGGCGCCAAGATGTCCAAATCGCGCGGCACCTTCATCCAGGCGCGCACCTACCTCGACTGCGGTCTCGACCCGGAAGCCCTGCGCTATTACTACGCCGCCAAGTCCGGCCCCGGCGTAGACGACCTCGACTTGAACCTCGATGACTTCGTGCAGCGCGTGAATTCCGACCTGGTCGGCAAGTTCGTGAACATCGCCAGCCGCTGCGCGAAGCTGCTGGCAACGCATTTCGACAATGTAATGGCACCTGCCTTCTGGAACGGAAGGGCCGCAGACGACAGTCTCCAGGCGAATGCGGCGGCCGCGCTTGGCCATTGCGCCCAGTGCCTGCGCGAAGCCATCGCGTTCTACGAATCCGGCGAATACACCAAGGCCATCGCCGGCGTCATGAAGGCCGCCGACCGCGCCAACGAGTTCATCGCCGACAGCGCACCCTGGAAGCTGGCCAAGGAGGATGGTCGCCGCGACGATCTGCACGTGGTGCTGAGCGCCGGCCTCAACATGTTCCGCGACATCGCCATCGCGCTTGCGCCGGTGCTGCCGGAGACCACGCGCAAGGTGGCCGCCTTCCTTGCCGAGGACGCGGACAACTACACGCTCGACAGCATCGGCGCCTGGCTGCACGACCGCACCCTCGCGCCCTTCACCCCGCTGATGACCCGCATCGACCCCAAGCACATCGAAGCCATGACCGAAGCCAGCAAGGAATCCCTCAAGCCTGCCGAAGGCGCCTCCCTTGTAGGAGGGGCTTCAGCCCCGACCGCAGCGGCGGGCAAGCACCAGGCAAATGTCGGGGCTGAAGCCCCTCCTACAGGGTCGAACGCCGACCCGGGTCCCGACGTCATCGGCATCGACGACTTCGCCAGGATCGACCTGCGCATCGCCCGCATCGCCGCCGCCGAACACGTCGAAGGCGCCGACAAGCTGCTACGCCTTCAGCTCGACGTGGGCGACCTCGGCACGCGCCAGGTGTTCGCCGGCATCAAGCAGGCCTACCAGGAGCCGGACAAGCTCATCGGCCGCCTCACCGTCATGGTCGCCAACCTCGCCCCGCGCAAGATGCGCTTCGGTCTCTCCGAAGGCATGGTGCTGGCCGCCGGCCCGGGCGGCTCGGACATCTTCATCCTCAGCCCCGATGCGGGCGCCGAGCCCGGCATGAAGGTGAAGTGACACCATGCGCTACGCGCTGACCCTGATCGTCGTCGTGTTCCTGGCCGCCTGCGCCCACCGACAGGTGGCGCATTTCGACCCCGGCGATGCCGATGCCGCCACCGTTGCCAAGGTCCAGCGCGAACTTCAGCAGCTCGGCTTCCGCGTGCAGCCGATGGACGTGCGCGCCCGCGAGCCAGGACCGGACCGCGTGGTCTACGGCCACGAGGTGGACATCGCCGCCATCGGCTACCGCCTGCATCAGGTGCTGGGCCGATTCGTGCAGACCCTGCCGACCGTGCGCGGTACGCATTCGTACTCTGCACGCCACGTCGGCGTGTATCTCGCACGCGCCAGCATGGCCGCCCCACGCGAGTTCAGCGGCACCTGTGGCGACCATTTCGCGCGGGTGCTGCTGTGGCAGGAGGGCATCGCGCGTGTGGAGACCCAGCTCTGGGATGACGAACGCAGCGGCTTCTTCGCCGACGAAGTGCATACCGCGCGCTGGCAGGACGTCGGCCGGCTTCGCGTTTTCCTCGAAGAAACCGATGTCGCGCTTGCCCAACTGGCCGACGCGCGACCCGGCGACCGCTTCCGGCCGCCGCTACTCCTGACAATCGGGTCGTTCTCGTCCGATCGCCCTTGCCGACTGCCCGAACGTCGCATTCCCGAAGCCATCCCGCCCGGCGGCACGCACCGGGCGAACGCCGATCGGATGTAGGGCGGCGTTCCGACCGCCATCGGTGAGCGGCAACCGGGAGGCCAGGCGACGTCCGTAGGGCGGCATCACCATGCCGCCGTGCTTGCAACGTGCGGCGTGCTCATGTCGGCACGGTGGTGCCGACCTACGAACAGAAGGCGGAGGACCGAGGACCGATGCCAGGGATCAGGTCGTGCCGCGCGCAAGGCTTTTCCCGAGTCCCGAGTCCCGAGTCCCATCCCTACTCAAACCCGTCCGCAAACACCACAGCGGGATCGACGATCTCCGGTTTGCGCTCCAGCGCCGGCAGCCAGCCGGGATTGACGCCATCGCTGGCATAGGCGCCGCGTCTTGCTGGCAGGCGCTGCGAACCGTTGAAGTCGCGGTCCCAGTCGTTGAAACGGTCGAGACCGGCCTCGTCGACATCGGCACCGAGCAGGGCGCCGGCCAAAGGGTGCATGTCGAGCCCGGGCAAGTCGGGGAGCGGCGAAGCGACCGCCAGAGCGGCGTCGGAAAAACTACCGATAGCGTTGCCCGACTGGTTGCCGCCGTTCAGCGGCGTCGCCGCGAAAGCCGCATTGCCGACCACGCGCTGGACGAAGCCGGGATCGGGGCTGCTCACCGAGATCCCGGTGCCAGCCGCCACCACCGTGTTGCGGAACACGGTGACGTCGCGCGACACGCCGCCCTCGTGCGCCTGGAGGAAGGCGCCGCCACCGAAGCTGTTGAACAGGAGGTTGGCGTAGAAGGCAATGTTGCCGGCACCCTGGAACAGGCCCTCGCTGCCGGAATCGTTCTGCACGAAGAGATTGCCGTAGACCTCGGTGAGGTCGTCGACGCCGGGGCCCGTCAGCGGCGCGCGGCCGACCAGCAGGTTGGGCCGGGCCGCCGCACCGGTGGAACCGTTGTTCGCCTTCACGAACACGTTGTGGCGGATCACCGTGCGGCCAGGCACCGGCATGTCCAGGTGCGGCCGGCCGTTCTGATGCTTGATCTGCATGGCGTAGCCGATGGTGTCGGCGACCAGGTTGTACTCGATCAGCGAGTGCACGAATTCGGCGCTGCCGTCGGAGTTGCCGAGATAGAGACCGGTGCCGGCAGGAGGATCGCCAGGTGCGCCGAGGATCAGGTTGCGCCGGATGACCCAGTTCCAGGCCGGGCACTTGGTGGAGATACCCACGTTCTGCTGGCCGCCCCCGGCATGCGAGTGGATCCAAAGGTTCTCCAGGGTGACATGGTGGGCGAAGGCAGCCGGGCTCTCGCATTTCACCGCATTGACGTTGAGACGATCCTGACCGTCCAGTTCCAGGTGGCGGATCGCCACCCAGGCGACGTTGGTGAGGCTCACCGTGTTGCAGCAGTCGCGCGCCGTGAACCGCGCACGAGGCCCTGTCGCCGGGCCCTCGATCAGAATGCAGCGCCCCGGCTCGCCCGCGACGCCGGACAGGGTGAGACCGAAGCCGTGCGTGCCGGCGGCGAAGCGCAAGAGGTCGCCTGGGCCCAGGGTGGACAGGATCGGACGGTAGTCCTCGCCAGGCGTGACATCAATGATGCGTTCCGGGACCGTGCCCGCGCATTGGCCGTATTCGGCGTGCAGCGCGGCGGCAGGCGATGCCGCAAGCAGTGCCAGAAGGACCGCGGGCGGGCGCCAGGAAATGGCATGGGCGAGTACAACGGCCATGGCCCTGTCACGATACGCCAAGTGGCGGGGGGCGGGGAGGCCAAGCGAGGAACGCAGGGCGTCTTCACCATGCCGCCGTGTTCGCGGCGTTCGAGGTGCGTGATGTCGGCACAGTGGTGCCGACCTACGAACTGCTCCCTGCTCCCACTGCTCCCACTGCTCCCTGCTCCCTGTGCCCTGTGCCCTGTGCCCTGTGCCCTGTGCCCTGTGCCCTGTGCCCTG
>DAOMOD010000095.1:0-15724 GCA_035444205.1 Lysobacteraceae bacterium | reverse complement strand
TGAGCATCCAGGTCGAGCACAACCACCTGTGGATCGCCAGCCAGAACGAGTGGTTCTACTCCGCCATCCTCGACCTCGAGGTCGACGGCAAGGTGCAGAAGGTGCTGCTGCGTGACATGCAGCGCCATCCGTTCAAGCAGCAGATCCTGCACATGGACTTCCTGCGCGTCTCCGAGAACGAGGCCCTGCGCGCCAGCGTGCCGCTGCACTTCGTGAACCAGGAGATCTCGCCGGCCGGCAAGTCGGCGGGCGTCGTGGTCACCCACGAGCTCAACGAAGTCGAAGAGACCCGCCTGCCGAAGGACCTGCCGGAGTTCATCGAGGTCGACCTGGCTGGCCTGAAGGTCGGCGACATCATGCACCTGTCGGAGATCAAGCTGCCCAAGGGCGTCACCATCCCGGCCCTGGCCCACGGCAAGGAGCATGACCTGGCGATCGTGATCGCCAAGCACGCCCGCGTCGAGGCCGAAGAAGCGGCCGCGCCGGAGTCGGCCGAGGTTCCGGCCGCCAAGGTGTCCAAGGACGCCGGCGACGCGGCGCCGAAGAAGAAGTAATCCGGCCCGCCGCCCCGGCCCGCGCCGGGGCGGCGACCGCGAACTTCCGACGTGGCATCGCTCCGTCTCATCGTCGGGCTGGGCAATCCCGGTGCCGAATACGCCAGAACCCGGCACAACGCCGGGTTCTGGTTCCTGGATGCCCTTGCTGCAAGCGCGGGCGCGACGTTGCGTGGCGAATCCAAACTGCACGGCGAACTGGCCAAGACCAGCATCGATGGCCGCGCCGCGTGGCTTCTGAAGCCCAATACCTCCATGAACCGCAGCGCCCAGGCGGTGGTGGCCACCCTGCGTTTTTACCGAATCGCCCCGGAAGAGATGCTGGTGGCTCACGATGAACTGGATCTTGCCCCGGGCACCGTGCGCCTCAAGTTCGATGGCGGACACGGCGGCCAGAACGGACTGCGCGACATCGTCACGCAGCTTGGCCATGGCCGTTTCCATCGCCTGCGCGTCGGCATCGCCGTGCTTTTCGATCGGCGTGCGGAACAGGCGGTTGAACTGGCGCGTCGTGCCGAGCAGTCCCGGCTCGATGGCATCGAACTGTGCCCACAGTTCGCCCAGGTGATTCTCCAGCGGCGTGCCGGTCATGGCCAGACGACGCTCGGCCTGGATCTCGCGCACCACCCTGGCCGCCTGGCTCTTGGGGTTCTTGATCGCCTGCGCCTCGTCCAGCACAAGCAGGCTGAAGCGGTGTTCGAGCAGGCGGTCGCGGTCTCGCGGCAGCAGCGGGTAGGTGGTGAGGATGAGATCGTGCTGGGCGATTTCGTCGTAGCGGTCGCCGCGTGCCGGACCATGCAGCACCAGTACCCGCAGCGACGGGGCAAAGCGCGCCGCCTCGTCGTGCCAGTTGCCCATGAGACTGGTCGGCGCCACGACCAGGCAGCGGAAGTGCTCGCCGACGCGCGCCTTCTCGACCAGCAGGTGAGCCAGCACCTGCACGGTCTTGCCAAGGCCCATGTCGTCGGCAAGCACGCCACCCAGGCCGCTTTCGGCCAGGAAGCCGAGCCAGTCCAGACCATCGCGCTGGTAGGGTCTGAGCTCGGCGGCGAACTGCACCGGCACGTCGACGCGTGGTGGCGTGGCGCGCAGTTCGGCAAGCCGCTGGCGCAATGCGCCGTCGCCGCGCCAGGCGAGACCGGCGACGCCGTCGAGCAGGTCGCCGGCCACCGCATGCAGGCGCACAGCGCCCCTGGGCGATTCGTCCAGCCAGTCGAGCAGCGGTTGCAGGAGATCACGCAGTCGCGCCACCGGCAGCTTGACCTCGCGCTCGTCGTCGAGAGGTACGGTCCAGGTCGCGTCCTTGCGCTCGCGCTTGGGGGCCTTCAGCGGAAAGCGCGGGTCGGCCAGGACGCGGCCGAGGATGGGCAAGAGGTCGGTGCGTTCGCCGTCGATCTCGATGCCCAGGCTGAGATCGAACCAGGCACCGCCCTCGTGGGCGATGTCGACGTCCCATTCGCCTGCGCGCACTTCGCGCCGCGGCTTCTCGAAGCCGGCACCGTGCTCGATGATGAAGCCGGCCTGCTTCAGCGTCTCCAGCATGGGCAACCATTCGGCCGGTGCCGAGGGCGGACGGTTGCGTGCCGGCCGAAGCACCAGGTCGGCGGCCTGGAGTGCATCGCGGTCGAGGCCGACCTCCCACCAAAGGTCCACTGCGCGGCGCAGGCCAGCGGCGGAAAGGCGCTCCATCAGCGCTGCCTCGATGCGGCGGTCGCGGCGGATCTCCACGATCTCGCCTCCAGAGAGCTGCCTGGGCGCCACCGCATCGTCCAGTTCGACGCGGTGGCCGTGGTAGTCGAACAGCACGCGCGCCACGCCCATCGGCAGGCCGTCGTCGTCGCCGTAGATCGACCCCGGGCCGGTTTCGGCGCGCAGCACCAGCACCCCGCGTGGCGGCCCGGCGACGACGCGCACATCGCGTCCGGGCGCGGGCGCGGGGATGCGCTTGGCCTGGCCGCTGGCCTTGAGCCTGTCGCCGACGAAGGCGACATGTTCGGGCTTGAGCAGCGGCGCCCTGGCCACGCGGTCGAGCCAGTGCGCGCTGTCGTCGATGCGCCCGACCAGGCCGCGCGACGCCATCACGTACCAGAGACCGTCGCCTCGCAAGACCTGCGCCTCGCCAGTGCGCAGGCGATAGGCGAGGCGTTGACTGCCGTCATCCTGCATCTGCCATGCGAGCTCGATGCGCTCGCTCGGCCCCAGCCGAAGCGGTGCGTCGCCACGCTGGAAGTAGGCGGGGTAACGCGCGAGCAGGTGGGTCAGCGCCAGTTCGCTGGCGCGATCATGGATCGGCGCCATCACCACCTTGCCGAAACGTTCGTAGGCGCGGTGCATGAGCAGCGCCAGTGGCGCCTGATCCTCGTCGGGCCAGCCTCCCGGTGGAAAAGGCAATACCCCGGATTGGTGAAGCGCGGGGGACTGTGGATCGATCAGGCCGCCGCGCTTGCCCTGCTTCATCCACACCGGCGCAGCCAGCAGGCGCGGCGGACGCCCGTGCGCGGCGGCACGAAGCATGACGCCAAAGCTGCGCTGTCGCTCCTCGACTTCGTCGCCGGCGTCCAGCGGCGGCGCCTCCAGGCTGTCCAGCCAGTGCGACCATACCTCGCCGACCTCGTCTTCGTCGTCGTCGGCTCCCACCGTCGCCGGTTCGACGCCGGTGAAGCCGGTGAGCTGGAACAACGTTGCCGCCACGTGCTTGCACTGTCCGCCCATGGGACAGGTGCAGGAGGAGCGGATCAGTTCGCTGCCTTCGAGCCCGCCGAGGATGGCCAGCGCCTGGTAGGGCTCGGGGTGCGAACCCTGCACCAGCCCCATCCACACACGCCCGTCGCGGCCCATGGCAACCACGTCGAGCACGCGGCCCTCGTCGGCATAGTCCAGGCCGCGTTTCAGGGCGCCGCGGGAAAAGCCCTCCTGCCACGCCACAGGGTCGAGCATGATGTCGTGGGCGTCGTTCACTTCACCGAAGCCGGTCCGCAAACCGGGTAGTTTGGCACGTACCTGCGATCCGGCGCAGCAAAAAAAGCGAAACCCGGCACCGGGCCGGGTTTCGCGGAGGGTATCTCGAAGGATGCCGCGGTCAGAACGAGACGCGCGGTCCGATGAAGTACTGGCGGCCGTCCTCGCCGATCTTGGCATCGGCCACCAGGCCCCAATTGCGATTGAACTTGTACTGCCCCTGCAGCGACAGGAAGGCCTCGCCCGAGAAATCCGAGCTGTCGGCGTAACCGAGACCGATGAAACCCTCGAAGTTCCGGGACAGGGCGCTGCGCAGACCGACCTCGACGCTCCAGCCGTCGTCGCCGTCGAAATCCTCGTAAGCCACCCGTGCGACCAGGTCGTTGCGGTCGTTCAGAGCGTGGTTGTAGCCCAGGCCAAGACGCCAGAAGTCGAGGTTGATGCGGTTGCCGAATACGCGGAAGCGGATCTGGTCGTAGCCGCCGAAGATGTGGAAGTTGTCGGATACCGCCACCGAGCCACGCACGCTCCAGCCGTCTTCGCTGCTGAAGCCCTTGGGATCGATGTTGAGGTAGCCGGCCTCCAGGTAGGAGTAGGACAGCTCCGAAGCCTGGGCCAGGGGGAAGGCGGCCAGCAAGGACAGGGCCAAAAGGGAACGCTTCATTCTTGTCTCCTTGAGATGGGTGGGAGTCACGATTCGCGACCAGCACGCATTCTCCGCAGCGTTGCTAACGGTGCGCTGAACTGCGGTCGCCGCCTGGCTTGCTGCACCGACCCGTGTTCACCTGACGTTTATTGACCTGGTGGGAATTCACCTGAAACTGGAATCCGCCACCGTTCGCCCTGAGGAGCGCGCATGGCGCGCGTCTCGAAGGGTGCACGCCAACGAACGGCGAGTGGTTCGAGTGGTTCGAGACGCTGTCTCGATCCGGCTGCGCCGGACTCGACAGCTCCTCACCACGAACGGCCAACCCCAACCCGTTCGCCCTGAGGAGCGCGCGTAGCGCGCGTCTCGAAGGGCGGCCTGCCCGGTCATGGCGAGGCCGTGACCGAGGCGACCGCAAAGCGGTCGAGCGAGGACACGGAGCAAATCACAGCTCCTCACAACGAACGGAGCCATGGATACTTTCCCGCAGGGTCAATCGCCAGCCGCGGCCTCTATCGTTTGAAGGGCGTCGAGCGCATCGAGAATCCGGAGCGACGAGGCATCATCGGTTCAGGGTCTCCCTCCACTCGCGCCGGCAAAGCCCTGCTGTCGCCAGGCCTCGTACACCAGCACGGCCACCGCGTTGGACAGGTTGCGGCTGCGGTTGCCCGGCCGTAGCGGCAGATACAGGCGCTGTTCCGGCGGCACGGCGTCCAGCACCGACACCGGCAGGCCGGCGGTTTCGGACCCGAACAGGAAGGCATCGCCGGGGCGGAAAGCGACCCGGTCGAATCGCTGCCTGCCGCGCGTGCTGAGCGCGAACAGGCGCGGATGGCCGAGGCCTTCAAGGCAGGATTCGAGGTCGTCGTACACGGCAAGCGCCGCGTACTCGTGATAGTCGAGCCCGGCGCGGCGCAGGCGCGCGTCATCGAGTTCGAAGCCAAGCGGACGGATCAGGTGCAACCGGCAGCCGGCATTGGCGCACAGGCGGATGACGTTGCCGGTATTTGGAGGAATCTCGGGCTGGTGCAGGATGACGTCGAACACGGCGCCATTATGCGCGGGCGGGAAGGATTCCCGCCCGCGCCATGTGCTCAATCTTCGCTATCGCGTACGATCCTGCGCTTGACCACGATGCGCCTGGCTTCGCCGTCTTCCATGTCGATGCCTTCCATCAGGGCGGCGACGTCGATGGCCTCGCCGGCGTGGACGATCCTCACCTGTTTGCCCTGCTCGCCTTCGCCGTGACGGCGCACGATGACCACTTCGCGCGCGCCCGGCGTGCCGTCGATCCGCACCTGTGCCTTGCCGCTGCCATCGGCATCCATCAGCACCACGCGGTGATCCTTGCTGGTGACGAAGGCGAAACCCTTGCCGCCGCCCTGCGGATCGGGCAGACGGATCTCGTGCGGTTCCCCGTCGATGTCGATGAGCAGCGCCTCGGCCTCGCGCACCACGGTCACCGGCTTGCCGCTTTCGGTGGTGAGCTGGCGTGACTCACCGATTGCCAGATCGTCGATGTGGATGACTTCGGCGTCTGCCCCGGCGGCAATCCGCACTTCGATGCTCTCGCGCTCGACGGCGATCGCGGCGCCGATGCCAAGAACGATGCAGGCGGCCAGGGCAGCGCCCTGGCGCAGGGATTTCAGGGATCGATACATGGGTGGTGTCTCCTTCATGTGTTGTAGGTTGAGGGCGCATGGCCCGCCGGGCATCCAGCAATCTCCGTGCCAAGGCACCGCCTTTGCACGGCAACCACGTGAAGGGCTCGCGGCTGAAGCCTGTCCTGAGCCCCGTCGAAGGGCCGCTCCTGCATGGGAGCCGCCCTGCAGGAGCCCACTTGTGGGCGACCATTCCGTCGCTTCGTAGTCATGCCTCGGTCGCCCACGAGTGGGCTCCACACCGGCTTGCGGGCTTCGGGTAGGAGCGGCGAAAGCCGCGAAAGGCGCTGCGGACGGATCGGATGATCGCGGCTTTCGCCGCTCCTACATGGGAGCCGCCCTGTAGGAGCCCACTTGTGGGCGACCATTCCGTCGTCTCCACCCTGTTCGTATCCCCACATCGGGAAGCCTTCCCCCATTTGCGGAGGCTTCAGCCGAGGCCGTACTTCTCCATTCGGTACAGGAAGGCCTTGTACGGCAGACCGAGCAGGCGCGCGGCGCGGCTGCGATTGCCCTGGGCGCGTTCCAGGGCCTGGGTGAGCACGTCCTTCTCGTGCGATTCCCAGTGCAGGCCGTGCTCGGGCAGCGCGAAGGATGTCGGCGCTTGCGTCGGCGGCGCCACTTCCGGCAGGTCGTCGGGCGCCATCTCCGCGTCCTCGGCCAGCAGCACCAGACGCTCCACCGTGTTGGCGAGCTCGCGCACGTTGCCCGGCCACGCCCTCGCCATCAGTGTGCGCAGCAGTTCGGCCGGAATGCGCGTCTCGGCCACCCCGTGCTGTCGTGCGGCGCGTTCGGCGAAATGGCGCACCAGCAGCGGAATATCCTCGCGCCGCTGCTCCAGGGGCGGCAGCGTGATCGGCACGACGTTGAGCCGGTAGTACAGATCCTCGCGGAAACGACCGGCTGCGACCTCGGTGGCGAGGTCACGGTTGGTGGCGGCGACGACACGCGCATCGACGCGAATGTCGCGGCTGCCGCCGACACGCGTCACCACGCCCTCCTGCAACACGCGCAGCAGCTTGGGTTGCAGGTGCAGCGGCAGTTCGCCGATCTCGTCGAGAAAAAGGGTGCCGCCGGCCGCGGCCTCGAAGCGTCCGGGCCGCGCCTGTTGCGCGCCGGTATAGGCGCCGCGCTCGGCGCCGAAGAACTCGGCCTCGATCAGGCCTTCCGGAATGGCGGCGCAGTTGACCGCCACGAACGGTCCGCCGCTGCGCCGCGACAGCCGGTGCAGGGCGCGCGCCACCAGTTCCTTGCCGGAGCCGCTGGGCCCGCCGATCAGCACGGTGGCCTCGGTCGGGGCCACCTTCTCGATGCGCCGGTAGACCTGCTGCATGGCCGGGGCGCGGCCGATCATGTCGACCAGACGATCGCGTTCCGACACGGCCTCGCTGAGACGCCGGTTCTCATCGCGCAGGTCGCGTGAGCGAAGCGCCTTGTCCACCGCCAGCAACAGCGCCTCACGCTCGAAGGGCTTGGCCAGGTAATCGTCGGCGCCGGCGCGAATCGCTTCCACGGCATGGCCGATGCTTCCGTAGGCGGTGACCATGACGAAAGCAACCGCGTCGCCATGCAACTTGCGCAAGCTGCGCAGCAGCGAGAGCCCGTCACCCTCGGCCAGCTTGAAGTCGGAGATCACCAGCGACGGCAGGCTCCTGGCCAACGCTGTCATGGCTGCCGTCTCGCTGTCGACCGCGGTGACCTGGTGTTGCTCTGCGCGCAGAACGCCGGCGACCAGGCTGCGCTGCGCAGCATCGTCCTCGACCAGAAGGATCTCAGCCATGTGTGCGGTCCTCGAGGCTGAGGTGTGCCAGCGTACCGCCGCCGGGCGCGTTTTCCAGCACCAGCCGCCCTCGGTAACGGCGGCTGGCCAGGCGTTCGGCGAGGTACAGACCCATGCCGGCGCCATCGGCCTTGGACGAGACGTGCGGCGAGAACAGCCTGCTGCGGATCTCCGCCGGTATGCCACAGCCATGATCCTCGACCTCTACCCGGTGCGGCGGTCCGGCACGCAGCCGAACCTGCACGGTGGCACCCGGCGGACTGGCTTCCAACGCGTTGATCACCAGTGTGTGCAAGAGGATGCGCAGCTCGGCGGCCAGGGCACGGATCGGCACCGGCTCGGGCGCGTCGAGGCTGAAATGCACACGGCCATCGGCACGCTGGGCCGCCTCCATCAACACATCCTCCGCGATGCGACGAAGGTCGAGCGGCTCTGGCTCCGCGCCCTCGCCCGCGGCGAGCGCCAGAAAGCCGCGCAACGTGTGGTCGATGCGCGCGATGGCCTCGCGCGCCCGTACCGCCATGGCGCGGGCCTCGGCGTCCTCAGGATGCAGCCGCGCCATCTCGTCCAGGCTGAGCCCCAGGGTGTTCAGCGGATTGCGCAGCGAATGGGCGAGACCACGGCCGATCTCGCCGAGCTCCGAAAGCTCGCGTTCGGCACGCAGGCGCCCGGCTTCGTCTTCCAGATCCTTGAGCCGTGCCGACATGCGATTGAAGGCGCTTACCGTGGCGCGGATCTCGGGCACCGCGGCCGCCGTGGGCGCCTGCGTGCCGAAGGCACCCTCGCCCACCCGCCGGGCCGCCTCGGCCATGCCGCGCATCGGCGCGGCGACGCGATGCGCCAGCAGTGCGGCCACCGCCAGGGCCGCAGCAAGCAGCACGGCGCCGCCGGTCAGGAGCTGCGTACGGAAGCGCACCAGCGCGTCATCGACGCCGCTGCGCGGCACCGGAATGGCGCGGCGTATGCCGCCGCCACGCAACACCACGGCGTCGCCCTCGCGATCGAAACTGAAGCCGTGGACGAAGCCACCGCTTTCCGGCAGCGCGCCGCGCAGCGCCTCCGCCAGCGGCGCCTCCACTTCGCGGCCGTCGACGAAATGGCGGACGCGCGGCTTGCCGTCGCTGTCGCGCTCGACGCGCATTTCAGTGCGGATGCGCTCTGGCGACGCGTCGCCCTGCCACTCGCTGCGTTCGGTGCGCAGCACGGTGACCACGGCCTGGCCGACATCCAACGCGGAATCGGTCAGGGCATGGCCAAGATCGGCGGTGAGATGGCGCAGGCCCCAGGCCGACAGCACGGCGATGCCGGCGAACAGTGCGGCGAGGACGAGAAACAGGCGGAGGCGCAGGGACATGACGGCGGCCGTTGGAGGAACCGAAATGTGACCAGCAAATGCCGTGCCAGGTTCGCGCCGCCTCAACCGCCGCAGGCACTGGCCAACTGGTGGCGGCGCGCCTCGTCGAGGTCGGCCTGGCTCAAGGCGGTGGTCTCGAAGGCCGGGTCGAACTCGATACGCGCACTCAGATTGCGACCGCCGGCATCGCGGATGTTGGTCAAACCCTCGAAGCGCATCAGGCGCTGGTCACGGTCGCGGTAGGTGACGTCGATGTGAGGCAACAGGAACGCCCACCAGGCGCCCGGTTGCAGGCGGAACACGCTCACACGTTCCGCGCCCTCGCCTTCGCCGCGATGTCGGCGCACACGGAAGTCCATCACCTGCAGCCGGCTCGGCACCAGGAACGGAAAGCGCATCGTTTCCCCACGCTGCAATACGTCCCAGTAACGCCGCACGAATTCGTCGAATCCGGCATCGGCCACCATGTCGGGCACGGCGTCGATCAGCGCGTGCTTCTCCGCCTCGTCCGTACCGTTCTGCACGTACACCTCCGGACCCAGCGCATCGCGGCGCAACCCCTCCCGATAGCCGAGGCGCGCGTCGCGCAGCGCAAACACCGGCGCCTGCGGTTGTTCGCCGTAGTACACGTGCTTGCGCGCAAACGGTGCGCCGTCGGGACAGCGGTACAACACAAGCCGTCCGTTGCCGTCATCGTCGCGGAACAGATAGTGCGATTCGCGATACAGCAACGTACCGGAACGGACATCGAAGGCATCACCGTGGTAGACGCGCCCGTCCGGCACCCTGGCGCCGGGCGATCCGCTGGCCAGAATGGCAACCACCACAGGTAGCCATCTCACCACGGAATGGCCTCGCCCATCCGGTTGAAGAAGCCGCCATGCATGGCCGTATCGGCGCGGTCGATCAGTGCGATAAGCGCGGCCACGGAGTCTTCCACCTTGAGCTCGGCGTCGACCCCGCCCATTTCGGTACCGACCCAGCCGGGACTGACCAGGAACGAGGTCACGCCGCTGTCGACGAGCCCGTGCGCGGCCTGGCGCATGGCCATGTTGAGCGCGGCCTTGCCGATGGCATAGCTTGCGGTGCCGAAGCGGCTGCACTCGGCGAGCGAGGCGAGTCGCGTCGACAGGTGGACCGCCTTGGGCGCGCTGCCCCTGGCCAGCATGGGCGCGAGTGCCTGGAGAAGCAGGTACGGGCCCATGGCGTTGACTGCAAAACTCCGCACCAGGTCTTCAGCGGCGACGCTGCCGAAATGCTCGCCCGGATGCAACACCCCGGCGTTGTTGACGAGCAGGTCCAGCGAGTCCCAGATCATCTCCGCTTCGCGTGCGAGACCAAGCACCGCCTTGGGTTCGGCCATGTCCACCGCAAGCACATGCAGATGACCCGGATGCGCGGCGGCGAGCTGGGTCAGCTCGGTGGCCTTGCCCGGCCGCCGGCAGGCGGCGACCACGCGGTCGCCCCGGGCCAGGAACTGGCGGGTGAACTCGAGACCGATGCCACGATTGGCTCCGGTGATCAGGATGCGTGCCATGTCGATGGTCCTGGATTGCCGCCGCAGTGTACCGCCTGCGGCATGAACCGGGCCCCATCTTCGCCGCCAAGGGCGGCAACGCCCCGCAAGCTGCCGCGCTTTCGCGCGCGATGGCGGGCAATGGCGCGCATCTGTCTGGAACATCAGGCGGTCGTTCGCGCCGGCTGGCGGCAGGAAAGCAGTAAGTCCGCAGCGAACCGAAGGCGGTCTGCTGGCGTCAGCGGCCGTTCATCCTCCGCTCCCGCGCAGGGCTAGACTGCTGGTGACATTCCGACTGGAGCGATGCCATGAATCGTCGCCTGCATGACAGCATCATCGTGCTGTTCATCGCCGCCTTGCTTGGCGCCTGCACCTGGGTCAAGCCGGACGCGCGCGGCGAACAGGTCAAGGTCGCCTACTTCGGTGAACCCACGCACTGCGAGGCGATGGGCGAGATCACCGTATCGGTGGCGCACCGTGTGGCCGGCGTGCGTCGCAGCCACATGAAGGTCAAGGACGAGCTGGAATCGCTGGCGCGCAACGCCGCGCCGGCAGGCGCCGACACCGTCGTCCCGCAGGGCGAGCCGGTGGAAGGCGAGCAGGTATTCAAGTCCTACCGCTGCCGCTGAGAGGGCCTCTCAACGCACAACGTTTCTTCGCTCCAGGCCCGTCGACGACAACCTCCAGGAACTCACAAGCGGTGACTCAAGTCCGCTGCGTCGAGCTGCGGAAACGGATCCTCGACGTCACGCGCGAACGCCATCGCCTGGTAGCGTTCGCCCATCTCACCGGGCAGGGTCAGGCGCTTGGCTTCGTTGATGCGTGACTGGCGCGCGCTGACCTCCTCCAGTTCGAGCCCGGCCAGCCGCTCCATCAAGCCATTGTTGAGCAGGAACTGGGCCTGCGAGCAATACGCCGCCAACGTCAGGCCGGCGGCGACGCCGGCCTCGGCCAGCGCGGTGAAATCGACGAAGGCGGTGATGTCCTGGAGACCCGGCCAGACCATGGCGTCGGCATGCGCGCGATGCCGATAGTGACAGACCAGGGTGCCGCCGCGGCGCTCCGCCAGGTAATACTCCCGGCGCGGGTAGCCGTAGTCGAAGAACAGGGCGACGCCGCGTTCCATACGCGCGGTCACCGAATGCAGCCAGGCCGGCAGCATGGCGCACAGCTCGGAAACGTAGGGGCGTGGCAATGGCGCTTCCAGGTCCTGCTCGATTGCTGCCACCTGTCGTGCCAGCGCCGCATCCGCCGGCAGCTCGACGGTCGCCAGGCCGCCATCTCCGGAAGCATCCACGGCCAGCGCGAAGCAACCATGGTCGCGCAACACGAAACGACGCACCGGCAGCGCATCGGGCACTTCGTTGGCCACCAGCGCGCCCTGCCATGGCGAGGCCGGAGGCGCATTCAGCCATACCACGCGATCGGCATACATCGGGCAATGACGACGGATGGCTTCCTGCTGTCGCGCGCGCAGGTCGGCGCTGATCTCGAGAATGGCGTAGCGCGCCGGCAGCGCGCCCAGGGCGCCCAGCGCCGGCAACAACGTGCACACCAGTGCTCCACTGCCCGCACCGAGCTCCACAATCTGCGCCTGCCGGAATTGGCCGAGCACCGGGACCAGGGCGTGCGCCATGCACTGACCGAACAGCGGTCCGAGTTCCGGTGCGGTGACGAAATCGCCGGCGGCGCCGAACTTCTCGCTGCCGGCGGCGTAATAGCCAAGTCCCGGCGCATACAAGGCGAGCTCCATGTAGCGGGCAAAGTCCATCGGTCCGCGCGCGGCGATCTCCTCGCGTATGGTGGCGATCAGGGACTCGCTCAGGCGCCGGGCATCGTCGTCCGGCTGCGGCAGTGCATGCATGAAGCTTCTTTCGCTGTCATGGGCGGGCAGATGTGAAAGCATAGTGCCAAAGGAACCCGCTGCCATGTCCCAGTCCACGACCGAACATCCCGTCGTCCTTGTCACCGGCGCCGCGCGCCGGGTCGGCGCCGTCATCGCGCGCGACCTGCACGCCGCCGGATTCGACATTGCCCTGCACTATCGCAGCGCGGCCGACGACGCCGAACGACTCGCCGCCGAACTGGAAGCGCTGCGCGCCGACAGCGTGCTCAGGCTCGAAGCCGACCTCGCCGACATCGCCACCCTGCCCGCCCTGGTGCGGCGCTGCGTGCAGCGCTTCGGCCGCCTCGATGCGCTGGTCAACAGTGCCTCGGGCTTCTGGCGTACGCCCTTCGCCGAAATCACCGTCGAGGACTTCGATCGCCTGATGGCGATCAACGCGCGCGCACCCCTGCTGCTCGCCCAGGCCGCCGCGCCGCATCTCAAGAAGGCCGGCGGCGCCGTCGTCAACATCGGCGACATCTTTGGTGAGAAACCGCTGGGCGGCTTCCTGCCCTACTCGATGTCCAAGGCCGCCTTGCTGATGCTGACCCAGGGCCTGGCCAGGGAACTCGGTCCCGAGGTGCGCGTGAACGCCGTGCTGCCCGGCAGCGTGCTCGCCTCCGAACTCGACGAAAAGGCGGAGAACGCCGCCGAGATCAAGTCACGCACCACGCTCAAGCGCATCGGCACCCCGCAGGATGTCGCGGACGCCGTGCGCTGGTTGCTGACCGGCGCGAACTACGTCAGCGGACAATGCATTCGCGTGGATGGGGGGCGGTCGGTGAATCTTTGAGCGTCATCAGACCACCACCCACGTCCACAGCGCCAGTGTTCCGAGCGCCGCGACGATGCCGTAGCCGGCCATCGCCGTCGCCAGCTCGGGTGCCAGGCGCGCGGCGGCGACCAGGGCGGCGGCGGTGATCATCGGTGGCATGCCCGATTCCAGCACGCTGGCCTGGAGGGCGAGGTCCGACAAGCCCAGCCAGGGCGCGAACAGCAGGGCGAGTGCGGGCAGGAGCAGCAGCTTGGCGGTCAAGCCGAAGGTCAGAGGCACCAGGAATTCGCGCGACAAACGGAACTGCAGGTTCATGCCAAGCGCCAGCACCACCAGCGGCAGCAGGACGTCGGCGAGGCGCTCCAGCGCGAAGCTCACCACCACCGGGTATTGCGCCGGCATGAACAGCGCCACCAGCAGGGCGATGAAGGGCGGGAACATCAGAATGCGCCGTCCGATCTCGCGCAGGGTGGGGCGCTCACCGCCGCTGTACCAGGCGATCAGGAACAGGCCGACCGTGGTCATCATCAGGAACGAGCCGAACTGGTCGTAGATGACGGCGTAGGGCAGCGCCTCGCTGCCGAGCAGGGCCCTGACCAGCGGGAAGCCCAGGAACGAGGTGTTGCCAAGCGGCACCAGGATCAGCAGCACGGCACGCACCTCGCGCGACCAGCGCAGCAGACGCGACACCGCCAGCACCAGCAGCACGCTCAGACCGAGCAGGATCCAAGGCACCGCGGCGACCGCCGGCACCTGGGCATCGAGGCTGAGCTTGGGCACGTGCAGCAGCACCGCGGCCGGCAGGCACAGGTTGAGCACCACCCAGTTCAGCGCGTCGCTGGCCGAGTCCGGCAGCCAGCCACGCCACGCCGTGAGCTTGCCGATGGCGAGCATCAACAGGATGAAGGCGAAGGCGGCGAGGCTTTCGGGGCTCACTGGACGAATGGCTCAGCGGGCCGGCGAGCATAACGCAGCGCATGCGGCCCCTGTAGGAGCGGCTTCAGCCGCGACCAGACATCGCTGCGAAGCAAGCGTGGGTCGCGGCTGAAGCCGCTCCTACAGCGGGCATTTCCTTGCAACTCCTCTTCGGTTCGGCATGCCCGCCCTGATAAACTGGGCGGTCTTTGTCCCTGCCAGTCGCCCCCGCCATGGCCGCCGCCCCCGACCAGCTCGATCTCGACTACACCCTCGACCACAAGTACACCCGCCCCGAGGGTCGCATCTACCTTTCCGGCGTGCAGGCCCTGGTGCGGCTGCCGTTGATGCAGCGCCAGCGCGACACTGCCGCTGGCCTCAATACCGGCGGCTTCATCTCCGGCTATCGCGGCAGCCCGCTGGGTGGCTTCGACCTCGAACTGTGGAAGGCGAAGAAGCACCTGGAAGGGGTCGGTGTGAAATTCACCCCGGGCCTGAACGAGGACTTGGGCGCCACCATGGTGTGGGGAACGCAGCAGGTGAACCTGTTCCCCGGCGCGAAGCACGATGGCGTATTCGCCATGTGGTACGGCAAGGGTCCGGGTGTGGACCGCTGCGGCGATGTGTTCAAACACGGCAATGCCGCCGGCACCTCGCCGCGCGGCGGCGTGCTGGCGCTGGCGGCCGACGACCACGCCTGCCGCAGCTCCACCCTGCCCCACGGCTCCGAGCACGAGTTCGTCTCGGCGTTGATGCCGGTGCTGAACCCGGCCGGGGTGCAGGATATCCTCGACATGGGCCTGATCGGCTGGGCCATGAGCCGCTACACCGGGCGCTGGGTGGGCTTCAAGACCATTGCCGAGACGGTGGAATCCTCGGCCTCGGTCAACGTCGATCCGCACCAGCTCGACATCGTCATCCCCACCGATTTCGAAATACCGCCGGGCGGCTTGAATATCCGCTGGCCGGATCCGCCGCTCGACCAGGAAATGCGCCTGCACCAGTACGCGATGCAGGCGGCGCAGGCCTTCGCCCGCGCCAATCGCCTCGACCGGGTGGTGATCGACTCCGCGCGCGCACGCCTTGGCATCGTCACCACCGGCAAGAGTTACCTCGACGTGCTGCAGGCGCTGGAATACCTCGGGCTCGACGAGCGCGCCTGCGCCGACATCGGCATCCGCGTCTACCAGGTCGGCATGACCTGGCCGCTGGAGCCGGTCGGCATCCGCGCCTTCGCGAAGGGGCTGGAAGACATCCTGGTGGTGGAGGAAAAGCGTGCCTTTATCGAAAGCCAGATCAAGGAATACATGTTCAACTGGGACGAGCGCCCCAGCGTGGTCGGCAAGTACGACGAGGCCGGCGAGTGGATCCTGCCTTCCACCTCGGAACTCACCCCGGCGCGCATCGCGCGAGTGATCGCGAAGCGCCTCGCACGCTTTCATACCTCCGAGCGCATCGAGGGTGTGCTCGATTTTCTTGCCGCCAAGGAGAAGGAACTGGCCCTGCCGCGCGCCAGCTTCCCACGCGTGCCGCACTATTGCGCCGGCTGCCCGCACAACACCTCGACCAAGGTGCCGGAAGGCTCGCGCGCGCTGGGCGGCATCGGCTGCCACTACATGGTCACCTGGATGGACCGCAGCACCGACACCTTCACCCACATGGGCGGCGAAGGCGTCACCT
>DAOMOD010000094.1:0-15809 GCA_035444205.1 Lysobacteraceae bacterium | reverse complement strand
CGAGCTGGGCATGGCCGAAGGCGTCGCGCAGACCGGTATCGGCAAGGAAGTGGCCGCTGGCGTCGTGTACGCCCTCGGACACCGCCACCACGCAGTAGCCGACGCGTTTCACGGTGGCGGCTACGGTGTCGAGGAGGCGCCTTTCGTCGAAGTCCACCTCGGGAAACAGGATCACATGGGGCGGCTCATCGCGGCCCTCGCCGGCGAGCCCGGCGGCCGCGGCAATCCAGCCGGCGTGGCGGCCCATCACTTCCATGACGAACACCTTGGTTGATGTGTCGGCCATGGCCATCACGTCGAAACTGGCTTCCAGCACCGACACTGCGGTGTATTTGGCCACCGAGCCGAAGCCGGGGCAGCAGTCGGTCACGGCGAGGTCGTTGTCGACGGTCTTCGGTACGCCCACGCAGGTCACCGGAAAGCCCATCGCCTCGCCCAGTCGCGACACCTTGAGCGCGGTGTCGGCAGAGTCGTTGCCGCCGTTGTAGAGGAAGTAGCGGATATCGTGGGCGCGCAGCACTTCGATCAGGCGTTCGTACTTGGCACGGTCGCTGTCGACGTCCTTCAGCTTGAAACGACAGGAGCCGAACGCACCTCCGGGGGTCTGCGCCAGCCTGCGCAGGTCGGCGGCCCTGAGCGATGCAGTATCGAAGAGTTCCTCGCGCAGCGCACCGAGAATGCCGTTGCGCGCGGCGAACACCTTGCCAATGGCGCCGCGATGGCGACGAGCGGTTTCGATCACCGCGGCGGCGCTGGCGTTGATGACGGCGGTGACGCCGCCGGACTGGGCGTAGAGGAGGTTGGCCTTGGCCATGACGGAAAAATCCTTTGGTAAAGCGGCGTGCGGGGCGACCCGGGTTTGACTTGGACAGGGGCCGCGGATAGCGTTACCGCCTTCCGGCGCCCTGGCGCCATGGTAGCGAAACCGCGCGGAGCAGCCCATGCGCTGTCGTGGCGGTTCACCCTCAGCGATGGATTCCCATGCGACTCGTACTTCTCGGCGCGCCCGGATCGGGCAAAGGCACCCAGGCGGCACGGCTGAAAGAGGCCCTGGGCGTGCCCCACATATCCACCGGCGAGATGTTGCGTGCGGCGGTCGCTGCCGGCACGCCCATCGGGGTCAAGGTCAAGGAGGTGATGGCAGCGGGCCAACTGGTGTCCGACGAGCTGATCCTGGGCATGCTGGAGGAACGCCTTGGCCAGGGTGACGTGAAAGACGGGTTCATCCTCGACGGCTACCCGCGCAATCTGGTGCAGTGCGAGGCCCTGGAGGCGCTGCTGGCGCGCTTGCAGCAGCCGGTCGACATGGCCTTGTTGCTGGAAGTGCCCACCGAGCTCCTGGTCGAACGTCTGGCCGGTCGCGCTGCGCAGGAGGGCCGCACCGATGACAACCCGGAATCGGTACGCCAGCGCCTCAGGGTGTATGACGATCAGACCGCGCCGGTGATCGAGCACTTCCACGGCCGCGGCCGGCTGCTGGCGGTCAATGGCGTGGGCAGCATGGACCAGGTATTCGACCGCTCCCTGGCGGCGATCCGCGCCGCCTGACGCCTCCGCGATCCGCTCGCCATGGACCGTCTGCTGGCGCTGATCCGCGATCTGTGTCTGCTCCGGGCTGCGCCGCAGGACCTTCCGCACAGTCGGAGCCTGTTCCGCAACCTGTTGCTGCTGGCGCTGGCCGCCGATCTCGCCACGCGCTGGTGGCTGGGTGTGCAGGATGCCGGTCTGCTGCTGATCGTGATGGCATTCCTGCTGCGCCTCGGACTGGTTTCCGCGCTGCTGCACGTGGCCGGGCGTGGCGAACGATTCCTGCAGACCATGAGCGCCATGCTCGCCGTCGGCATCGTGTTCACCCTCCTGCTGGCGCCTGTTCTCCATGTCCTGTTGCCGCTACCGCTGCCCGGCGAGGCGCCGACGTCGGTACAGGGCCTGATGGGCTGGCTGGCCCTTGGCCTCATCGCCTGGAACGTGACGGTGGACGGCCATGTCCTGCGCCACGCGCTGGAGATCCGTCTCGGACAGGGCGTGCTGGTGGCGGTGGCCTTGCTCATTGTGCAGTTCGTGGCCAGCCTGATGCTGGCCCGGCTTCTGGTCGGTCCCGCCGCGGTGGCGGCATGAGCGAGCAGGTCGCCACCGATCGGATCCTGCTGGCGTGAGAACCCACATCCTCGGCATCTGCGGCACTTTCATGGGCGGCGTGGCCGCGCTGGCGCGGGCCCTGGGGGATGAGGTCGAGGGTTCCGACCACAACGTCTATCCGCCCATGAGCACCCAGCTTCAGGATCTCGGTATCGGCTTGAAGCAGGGCTATCGTGGCGAGCATCTCGATCCCGCGCCCGACCTGGTGGTGATCGGCAACGCGCTGTCGCGTGGCAACCCTGCGGTCGAGCATGTGCTCAATGCCGGGATCCGGTACACCTCGGGTGCACAGTGGTTGGCTGAACGCGTCCTGCAGGGGCGCACCGTACTGGCGGTGGCCGGCACTCACGGCAAGACCACGACGGCCAGCCTGCTTGCGTACATCCTCGAAGTCGCCGGGCGCGATCCGGGCTTCCTGATCGGCGGGGTACCGGCCAACTTCGGCGTCTCGGCGCGGCTTGGCGGCGGCGACTGCTTCGTGGTCGAGGCCGACGAGTACGACACCGCTTTTTTTGACAAGCGCTCGAAGTTCGTGCACTACCGTCCGCTCGTGGCCGTACTCAACAACCTGGAGTACGACCACGCCGACATCTTCCCCGACCTGGCCGCCATCCAGCGCCAGTTCCACCATTTCGTGCGCACGGTGCCGGGGCGCGGTCGCCTGATCGTCAATGCCGAGGATCGGCATCTGGCCGACACGCTGGCGATGGGGCGCTGGACGCCGGTCGAATCGTTCGCGCTGGAGGCCGATGCGCGCTGGCGCGCCGAACTTCTGGCCGCGGACGGATCGGCGTTCATCGTGTTTCACGACGGCGAGCGGCTGGGCGAGGTGCGTTGGCCGCTGATCGGCCGTCACAATGTGATGAACGCGTTGGCGGCATTGGCCGCCGCGGCTGCGGTCGACATCGACGTTGCGACGCTGCTGCCCGCACTTGCGGAGTTCCGCAGCGTGCGCCGGCGCATGGAGGCCCTCGGCGACATCGGCGGGGCGCACTTATACGACGACTTCGCCCATCACCCCAGCGCCATCGCCGCCACCCTCGATGGTCTCAGGCGGCGCGTTGCCGACGCCCGCATCCTGGTGGCGCTGGAGCCACGCAGCAACTCCATGCGCATGGGCGCCCACGCCGATGCGCTGGCACCGTCGCTGGCGCAAGCCGACGGCGTGTTCCTGCTGGCGCCGCCCGCGCTGGCCTGGGATACCACTCCGCTGCTGACTGCACTCGACGACCGTGGCCGGGTCTTCACCGAAGTCGAAGGTCTGGTCGCCGCGCTCGCCGCGACCGCGATGCCGGGCGACCATGTGGTGTTCATGTCGAACGGTGGCTTCGGTGGCGCGCAGCACAGGCTGCTCGTTGCATTGCGTGCACGTCAGACGTAATGCAGCATGTGTGAGCGACGGGTGTGCTGATCGCGCATCATCAACTCGTTCCCCGTTCCCCGCTCCCCGAGTCCCGCTCCCCGAGTCCCGAGAGTCGCGGCGCAAGGGTTAGACTGACTCGGTGAACAAGCGCGCCCTGCCGTTGTTCCCGCTGAACACCGTGCTGTTTCCCGGTGGCCTGCTTGCGCTGCGCATCTTCGAGGCGCGATACCTCGATCTGGTGCGCGAATGCGCCCGTGAAGCGTCGTGCTTCGGCGTGTGTCTGATCGTCGGCGGCCGCGAGGTCGGCGATCCGGCGGTGCCGGCCGCGATCGGCACCGAGGCGCGTATCGTCGACTTCCAGACCCTGCCCGACGGGCTGCTGGGCATCACCTGCCGCGGAGAAGCGCGCTTCCGGGTGGTGCGCACGCGAGTGCGCGACAACGGGCTGCTGATCGGCGAGGTGGAGGATCTGCAACCTGAGCCGGCGCAGCCTGTACCCGCCGAGTTCGCCCTGCTCGCCACCATCCTGGAGCGCCTGGTCGAACAGATCGGCGCGCCATTTGGCGAGGCGCGCAAGCAGGATTTCGACGACGCGGCGTGGGTCGGGCATCGTCTGGCCGAAATCCTTCCTCTGAATGCCGAGGAGCGCCAGGGCCTGCTGCAGTTGGGCGATCCCATCGAGCGCCTGCGCCACCTGGCGCACTTCCTGCCGCGCTTTCAGCGCGACTGAACACGGACCAGCAGGATGCCCGCCTCGGCATCGATGCGCTGCTCCATGCCGGCCGCAGCGAGGTCGGCAGCGAGGGTGGCGGGTGCTTCGCCGTAGGGCGGGTGGTAGCGCCACAGGTGGAACAGGCCGGCATGGCTTTCCAGGGCGTGCGCTGCCACCACCCCCTGCCAGACCGGCACGGCGCCGGGATCGAGTTGCACAGGCGACGGCCACAGCCGCAGCACCAGCCGCCGGCCCCCGACATCGGCAGGTCGCGCCATCACCAGGGCCTCCGCGTAGCCCTGGTGGATGCTGGGCAGGAACGGCGTGGTGTCGGGGTCGCTGGCGGGATTGAGCGCCAGCACCAGATCCAGCCAGCCGGCGGGGGATTCTTCCTGCCAGCCTGAAGCCAGCAGGGCCGCGCGCAGGGCATCCAGTGCGCCGGCGTACTGCAGGTTGAGCGGCTGCGCGCCGGCGCCGCTGCGCTGATTGCGGGTGGCCGGCAGTTCGCGGAATCGCTCATGCCACCAGTCCTGCGCAGCGAGCACGATCACCACCCGGGGCGGCTGGTAGCGTTCGAGCGTGGTCGACATCGCCCGGTTGCCATGCCAGAGCGCCGCCAGGCCAAGGACGGCGAAGAACAGCAGCGATACCGGGCGCACCCAGAAGGAGCGCCTGGTGCGGCGACGATAGGCGATGCCCAGCAAGGCGATCCAGACCATGCCGAGGAGGACGCCGGCGAGTACATCGGACAGCCAATGCGCGCCAAAGTACAGACGGGCAAAGCCGACCGAGGCCACCAGGCCGGCGGCGACCACGTACGGCCAGGTGCGGCGACGGCCGGGGAGTTCGCGCGCGACCAGCACCGCGAAGAATCCGTAGATCACCGTGCTCATGGCCACCTGGGTGGCAGGAAAACCGAAACCGGGTACCGACACCGCCGGAGGTGGTGCCGGCACCTCCAGCGTCCAGCCCAGCGCCAGAACCAGGGTCAGACCGAAGCCGATGGCGGCCAGCCAGTGCAGGGCGGCGATGCGGCGATCCCGCAGCCACAGCCACGCCAGCACCGCAAGCACGGCCGGCCACTGCACCTGCCAGGCGCCGAACATGCCGATCCATGCCATCACGCGGTCGGTCAGCGGCGAGCGCAGGCCGAGCATGGCCTGATGCATCCAGGCGTCGATGCCGAGATGGCTGCCGTCACGTGGTACAGCAAGCACCAGCGCGAAGAACGTCCAGCCAGCGGCGATCAGCAGTATGCCCAGCAGTGCCAGGGACAGCGACTCCGGGCGCGCCGGGTCCACCACCGGTTCGACGATGCGCCCGAGGATCGGGTGGCGATGGCACCAGGCCAGCGCCCGCTCCAGGAAGCGCATCGCGCGCGGCGCCAGCAGTCGGTACACGATCAACACCAGCCACCCGGTCAACCACACCAGGACGATCAGGATGCCGAGCACCAGGGCCAGGCGGCCGGCGACGGCGGCAAGCAGGTCCAGCGAGGCGCCGAGCAGGATGCCCGGCGCCATGAACACAGGCGCCCAGGTGATGGAGGCAACGATATTGGTGGGCAGGAAATGGCGCCAGCGCATGCCCATCATGCCGGCAATGGCCGGCACGAAGCAGCGCACCGCACCGAAATAGCGTCCGATGACGATGCCCTTGATGCCGTGGCGCTGAAAGAAGATCTCGCTCTGCGCGAGAAACTGCGGATAGCGCGAGAGCGGCCACATCTGCTTCAGGTGCACCCCGTAGTGACGCCCCAGCCAGTACGAGAAGACATCGCCGATGATGGCGCCCGACGCGGCCGCCGCGATCAGCAGCCAGGCGTCGACCAGGCCCAGCCCGATCAGCGCACCGGCCGCAAACAACACCGGAAGCGAGGGAGCGATCAGCCCGATGACCAGCAGGGCATCGACCAGACATACCGCGAACACGAAGGCGCAGGCCGCCGCCGGATGAAGCGCGAACCACTCGACCATGCCTTCATAGCTTGCCATGCGCAGCGATTATAAGGAGCAGGGGGCTTGCCCCGGTGGTCGGGCTGCACCTGTGCCAGGCCAGACCACGACAGGCGCGCTGCGCAAGGCTCTGTGCCCGCTTGGCTTGCTAAACTGCCGGCCATGGCATCCACGACGACCAGCCGCGTTCTCAAGAGCGACACCTTCGGGGCGATTCGCGTCGAAGTTTCCCCAGGTCGCGAAAGCATCGTGCGCGACACCGCGCCCGCCGGCCGCTGGGTTGGTGTGCTGGCACGCTGGGCCGCGCACCGCGAGGCGCGTGCCCTTGGTGTGCTGCGCGGACTGGAAGGCGTGCCGCGACTGCTGAACTTCGATGGAGTCCGGCTGGAGCGCAGCTATATTGCCGGTCGGCCGATGCAGGAGGCGAAGCCGAAGGATCCTGCCTACTTCCGTCAGGCGCGCGTGCTGTTGCGCGCCATCCATCAGCGCGGTGTGGCGCACAACGACCTGGCCAAGGAGCCGAACTGGCTGGTGACGACGGAGGGTCGCCCGGCGTTGGTGGACTTCCAGATTGCGCGCATCGCGCATCCCCGATCACGCATGCTCAGGCTGCAGGCACGCGAGGACCTGCGCCACCTCCTCAAGCACAAGCGCACATACTGTCCCCATCATGTCACTCCGATCGAACGCCGCTTGCTGGCGCGACGCTCGTGGGTACGCAACCTGTGGTTCGCCACCGGCAAGCCGGTGTATCGATGGCTTACACGTCGCGTGTTCCGCTGGCGCGACAACGAAGGACAGGGCTGATGGGAACATTGAAGGGCCGCACGCTGTTCATCACCGGCGCCTCGCGTGGCATCGGCCTGGCCATCGCCCTGCGCGCTGCGGCCGATGGCGCCAACGTGGCGATTGCCGCGAAGTCGGCCGTGCCCAACCCGAAGCTGCCGGGCACCATCCACACCGCGGCCGAGGCTGTGCGTGCCGCCGGCGGCACGCCCCTGGCGCTCAAGTGCGATATCCGCGACGAGACCGAGGTCGAGGCCGCCGTCGACGCCACGGTCAAGCGCTTCGGCGGTATCGACATCCTGGTCAACAACGCCAGTGCAATCTGGCTGCGCGGGGTGCTGGACACGCCGATGAAGCGTTTCGATCTGATGCAGCAAGTCAACGCCCGCGGCGCCTATCTGTGCGCGCGTGCCTGTCTGCCGCATCTGCTCAACTCCGAAGGCGCACATATCCTGAGCATGGCGCCGCCGCCCAGCCTCGATCCCAGGTGGTGGGGGCCGCACACCGGCTACACGCTGGCCAAGATGGGCATGAGCTTCGTCACCCTTGGACTCGCCGCGGAATTCGCGGGGCGCGGCGTGGCGATCAATGCGCTGTGGCCAAGGACCGTCATCGCCACCTCGGCCATCGCCATGATCCCCGGCGTCGAGCCCGAACGCTGCCGCCATCCGGAGATCGTCGCCGATGCCGCGCACCTGATCCTGAGTGCGCCGCCCGGACGTCGTCACGGCCAGTTCCTGATCGACGAGGACCTGCTGCGCGCAGCCGGAGTGACCGACTTCGATGCCTACGCGGTGAAGCCAGGTCAGAGCGTCCTGCCCGACCTTTTCCTCGATTGAAGCATCGGCCAAGGGTGGTCGGAATGCCCCAACTCGAGGCGTCGGGCGATCGCACGATTGCCGCAGCGGAAGCGTCGGGCATGACGACAAGCGACGCCGCCCCACGCCTGCGTGTCCTGGTTGCAGGCGCCGGCGGTTTCATAGGCCGCGCCGTGGCGGCCGCGCTGATCGAGGCCGGACACCAGGTGGTGGCGGCCGTCAGGCCAGGGGCACTGGAAGGGTTGGCGGGGACGCAGGCGGTCGACTGCGATTTCCGTCGCGACATCGACGCCGCCGCGTGGCGGCCGCGACTTTCCGGCATCGACGCCGTGGTCAACTGCGTCGGCATCCTGCGTGAGTCGGCCAAGGGCGATTTCGAACGAGTGCACCGGCTGGCGCCGCGCGCCCTGTTTCAGGCCTGCCGTGAAGCCGGCATCCGCCGTACGGTGCAGATTTCGGCGCTGGGCGACCCGCACGACGGCGCTTTCGTAGCCAGCAAACACGCGCTGGATGCCGATCTTGCCGCGCTCGATCCGGACGTCACCGTGCTGCGTCCCTCGCTGGTGTACAGCGTGCACGGTTCCTACGGCGGCAGCTCCCTGCTGCGCGCGATGGCGGGACTGCCCTGGCTGCTGCCCCTGCCGGGAACGGGCGACCAGAAGCTGCAGCCGATCGCCGTGGAGGATCTTGCGCGTGCGGTGGTGGCGCTTCTGGTCGGCGCGACGGCACGCGGCGAGACGCTCGACGCGGCGGGTCCGGATACGATGACGATGCGCGACTACCTGCATGCCTGGCGCGGTTGGCTGCGCCTGCCGCCGGCGCACGAGCTGCGAGTTCCGCTCGCGCTGCTCAGGCCACTCGCGGCGGCATCCGACCTCACTGTGCGCGGTCCGCTTGGACGCACCATGCTGCGCATGCTCGAACGCGGCAATGCCAGCACGCCCGAGCGTACCGTGCGTTTTTGCGACGCCTGCGGTTTCACCCCAAGCAGACTTGGCTTCATGCTCGCGGCACATCCGGCGGCAGTGCAGGACCGCTGGCACGCGCGCCTTCATGTGATACGTCCGCTGATGCTGCTCGCCCTGGCCGTGCTCTGGCTCGTGTCGGGCGTGGTCGGGCTGCTGCTGCCGCTTGAGGTCAGCGCCACCCTGCTGGCGCCGCTCGGGCTCGGCGAACCGGCGCTGCGCGGACTGGTGTGGAGCGCCAGCGCTCTCGACATTCTGGTCGGCGCCGCGCTGCTGGTGCCGGCATGGTCGCGCGTGGCGCTGCAGGTGATGCTGGTCATGCTGGCGGCCTACACCGTGGGCCTTGGCCTGCTGCATCCACCGCTGTGGCTCGATCCCGCCGGTGGACTGCTCAAGAACCTTGCCCTGCTGCCGATGGTGCTGGCGTTGCTGGCCACCGTGGAGCGGCGATGATGCAAACCTTCCTGCTGCTGAAGACACTGCACGTGGTCACGGCCACCCTGCTGTTCGGCACCGGACTCGGTACCGCCTTCTTCATGTGGCGCGCACACCGCAGCGGTGAGGTGGGCGTGATCGCCGTGGTGTCGCGCAACGTGGCGCTGGCCGACTGGCTGTTCACCACACCGGCGGTGATCCTTCAGCCCGCGACCGGTTTCGCCCTGCTGCACATGGCCGGACTCGACTGGCGTACCGGCTGGGTGCTGGCCTCCCTCGGCCTGTACCTGCTGGCGGGAGCCTGCTGGTTGCCGGTGGTGGCCATCCAACTGCGTGTAGCGCGCCTCGCCGCCGCTGCTGCCGCTACGGCACAGCCCCTGCCTGGCGCGTATTTCCGCCTGATGCGCCTGTGGTTCGCGCTGGGCTGGCCGGCCTTCATCGCCGTGTTGCTGGTGTTCTGGCTGATGGTGGCCAAACCCGATCTGGCTCTCTGAGTTCCGCTGCCACGGCTCCGCCGCGTGCCTGATAATCGCGCATCCTCCCAACTGTCTGGCCATGCCCATGAGCAGCACCGCCGAACTCGTCGAGAGTGCCCGTATCCACGCCTGGCCGATCTATCGCCCGCGCGCCGTCATCATCGAGCGTGGACAGGGTGCGCGGGTATGGGACAGCGACGGACGCGAGTACGTCGACTTCGCCGCCGGCATCGCGGTCAGTGCCCTGGGTCACGGCGACCCCGAACTGCTGGCCGCGCTCAACACCCAGGCCGGCCACATCTGGCATACCAGCAACGTGTTCCTCAACGCACCCGCCGTGCATCTTGGCGAGGAACTCGCCGCGGCCTCGGGATTCGCGGCGCGCGTGTTCCTGTGCAACTCCGGCGCCGAGGCCAACGAAGCGGCCATCAAGCTGGTGCGGCGCTGGGCCACCGCCCAGGGACGGCTGCCCGGTCGGCGCGAGATCCTGACTTTCCGGGGCGGATTCCATGGCCGCACCCTGGCGACGCTTACGGCCACCGCGCAGCCACGCTACCAGGAGGGCTACGAACCGCTGCCGGGCGGTTTCCGCTATGCCGACATCAACGACGCATCCGCCGTGGAAGCAGCGCTTGCCGGCGGCGGCGTGGCGGCGGTGCTGGTCGAACCGGTGCAGGGCGAGGGTGGCGTCATGCCGCTGGCGGAGGGTTTCCTGCGTTTCCTGCGCGAAGCCTGCGATCGCCACGGTGCACTGCTGGTGCTGGACGAAATCCAGTGCGGCATGGGTCGCACCGGCCGACTGTTCGCCCACCAGTGGGAAGGGGTGGTGCCCGACATCCTGACCCTGGCCAAGGCACTCGGTTGCGGCATGCCGATCGGGGCGACGCTGGCGCGGCCCGAGGTCGCCGAAGCCATGGGCTTCGGCGCCCACGGCACCACCTTTGGCGGCAACCCGCTGGCAGCCGCGGTGGCACGGGTGGCGTTGCGCCGGCTGTCCTCGCCTGAACTGCTGACCCATGTGCAGCGCCAGTCGCTCGCGCTGCGCCAGGGTCTGGCTGCCGTGGACGCCGAGCTTGGCGTGTTCCGGGAGATTCGTGGCATGGGGCTGATGCTGGGCGCGGAACTCAGGTCCGAGCACGCGGGCCGGGCCGGGGAGGTGCTCGACCATGCCGCGGCGGCGGGTCTGTTGTTGCTGCAGGCCGGTCCCGACGTCCTGCGTCTGGTACCGCCCCTGATCCTGACCGACAGCGACGTCAGCGATGGCCTGGCGCGATTGCGCACGGCATTGACGCCGCTGGCGGCCTGATCTCAGTCCGCGGCGAGTTCCGCGAAGACCTCGCCCGCAGCGTCGATGGTGGCCGCGATTTCTGCCTCGCCGTGCGCGGACGAGACGAAACCGGCCTCGAAGGCGGACGGCGCGAAGTAGACGCCGCGTGAGAGCATGCCCTGGAAGAAGCGGCGAAAGCGTGTCGTGTCGCAGGCCTTGACCTGTTCGAAGGTCTCGACGCGCTCGGCCTCGGTGAAGAACAGTCCAAACATGCCCGGTACGCGCGCGCTGGTGAGGGCGATGCCGGCACGACGGGCAGCCGACGCGATTCCGTCGCAGAGCGCATGCGTCCTTGCCAGGAGGTCGTCGTGAAAACCCGGCTGGCGGACCAGCTCCAGTGTGGCCAGGCCCGCGGCCATCGCCACCGGATTGCCCGACAGGGTGCCGGCCTGGTAGACCGGGCCGGATGGGGCGATCATCTGCATGATCTCCCGCCGTCCGCCATATGCGCCGACCGGCATGCCGCCACCGATGATCTTGCCGAAGGTCGACAGGTCTGGCCGGACACCGTAGAGCTGCTGGGCGCCACCCGGGGCGACACGAAAGCCGGTCATCACCTCGTCGAAGACCAGGACTGCGCCATGCTCGCTGCATAACCGGCGCAAGCCTTGCAGATATCCTTCGCGCGGCAGGATGCAGTTCATGTTGCCGGCGATGGGTTCGACGATGAGCCCGGCGATGTCGCTACCACGCTCGGCGAACAGCGCTTGGGCGGCGGCCAGATCGTTATAGGGCAGGGTCAGCGTCAGGTCGGCCAGCGCCGCCGGCACGCCCGGCGAGTCGGGCACCCCCAGGGTGAGCGCACCGGAGCCCGCCTTCACCAGGAATGCGTCGCCATGGCCGTGATAGCAGCCTTCGAACTTGACGATCGCGCTGCGCGCGGTGAAGCCGCGCGCCAGTCGGATCGCCGCCATGGTGGCCTCGGTGCCCGAGTTCACCATGCGCACCATCTCCAGCCCCGGCACCATGGCGCACAGCGTTTCGGCCATGACCACCTCGGCGGCGCAGGGCGTGCCGAAGCTCAGACCCTCGCGCACCGCGCGCGACACCGCCTCCAACACGGCAGGGTGGGCGTGGCCCGCAATCATCGGCCCCCAGGAGCCGATGTAGTCGATGTAGCGTCTGCCTTCCACGTCCCACAGGAACGGCCCTTGCGCTCGTGCTGTGAAGAAGGGCTCTCCACCCACCGACTTGAAAGCGCGCACGGGCGAATTGACGCCGCCGGGCAGCACACGGCAGGCGGCTTGGAAGAGGTCGTGGTTGGTCATTGGAAGGCAGGACAGGGGGGAACAGGCTGCGCATTATCCGGGCTTGCGCGGAGGATGGCGAACCGCAGGGCGATGGAAGCACTGCTGATCCAATGCCTCGTCACGCCGCTGGCGCGAACAGCAGTCGGTAGCGCTGCGCAGCCGCGCACGGATCCGCTGCGCCGAACACGTCGCTGATCACCGCCAGCAGCGAGGCTCCGGCGGCCACTACGGCGGGAGCGTTGGCGACGCTGATCCCGCCGATGGCACAGATCGGCAGCGCAAGTTCCCTGGACGCCTGCGCAATCACGGCCAGTGGCACTTGGGACGCACCCGGTTTGGTCGGCGAGGCAAAGACGCTGCCGAAGGCCACGTAACTGGCACCTGCCGCCGCGGCTGCGCGTGCGCGGTCGAGCGAGTCGTAGCAGGAGGCGCCGATGATGGCATCGGGCCCGAGCAGCCTTCGAGCTTCCGCCACGGCGACATCCTCGCGACCCAGGTGAACGCCCGCGGCGCCGATCGCAATGGCCAGCGCGCAATCGTCGTTGACGATGAGCGGCACGCCTACGCCGTGACATAGCGATCGAAGCGCGCATCCACGCGCATGCGCCGAATCGGGAGCGACCCCCTTCTGCCGGTACTGCACCATCACCGCGCCGCCGTCGACGACGGCGCGAACCTTGTCCTCAAGCGCCCGATCGTCCAGGTCGTCTGGTGTCAGCGCGTACAGGCCCGCGCGCGGAAACATCATGGGTGCAACTTTCGCTTCATCGCCAAAGTGGCCACAATAGCAAGTCGATCCCAATGTTCCGGTGAACCGGCATGACCCAGGCAGCCGTCCGCGCAGACGACGCCCCCTTCCGCAGCTACATGTGCGTGGTTTGCGGCTTCATCTATCACGAGGCAGACGGATGGCCCGAGGACGGGATCGAGCCGGGCACCCGTTGGGAGGACGTGCCGGACACCTGGTGCTGTCCGGACTGCGGCGTGACCAAGGACGACTTCGAGATGATCGAGATCGAAGCCGACTGAACCGGCGTTTCAGTTGAGCCGGGCCGCCACGGCCCCGCGTTCGATCAGCGCGCTTCTCACCTGCTCTCGATCCGCCGACTCGGGCGACTCGGCCAGATAGCGGTGCAGGTCTTCGCGAGCGCCACGCAGGTGGCCCACCTCCAGGTACAGCAGGCCGCGCTCGCGCAGGCTGTCGAAGTCGGTCGGATCCAGCGTCACCAGGCGATCGCTGCAACGCAGCGCGCGTTCGAGGTCCTCGCGTTCCCGGTACACGCCCAGAAGATTGCGCAGCATGCGCTGCAGGATCTGCCGGTGACTGGCTGGCGCCAGCATCTCGCTCAGCAGGCGGTCGCCCACGCGGTGGTCGCCCATGTGCGGTTTGGCGCGCTCGCGCAGTTCCTCGGCATCGACCGAACGTCCGCGCTGGTAGGGGTCGAGCACGATCAGGCCGTCGTCCACCGGCAAGCGGACCAGAAAGTGGCCGGGAAAGGAAACGCCTTCGAGCGGCAGCCCGGCGTCGCGGGCGATGGCGATCTGGATGACGGCGAGCGAGATCGGAATGCCCAGGCGGCGTTCGAGCACGTCGTTGATGTAGCTGTTGCGCGGGTCGTAATAATCCGACTGGTTGCCGCTGAAGCCGTGTTCCTCGAACAGGAACACGTTGAGCGCCTGCATGCGCGCTATTTCGCCGGCCGCTTTCGCGACACTGGAGCGGAAGGCATTCGACAGTTGTGCGATGTCGGCCTGGCAGGCGTCGATCTCGAGGTCGGGATATTCGTCACGGGCGATGAGGAGGGTCGCCTCGAGCAACGGAATATCCTCGTCCCTGGTGGCTTGCAGGAGGGTCCAGGCGTCGTTCATCACCGATCTCCTTGCGTCTCGCCAATCAGGCGTGGTAGCGACCGCGCTGATGCGGCTGCCCGAAAAATGCCCGATTCGCGTCAGGGCATTTTCATCTTGTCGGGGTTGACTGTACCTGCCGCCGAGGCGGGAGACCAGAGCCATGAAACAATTCGTCCCAATGACCGACGAGATGCTGTTCTCGGGCAGGCCGCCACTGGCCCTCCTGGTTCCGTATCGCAGCGGCATGGCCTGCCTGCACAGACTCAGCAATCTTCGTGAACAGGAACGGGCGCTCATCGCCCGCGAAAAGCAAGACGCCAAAGGGCCCACCCCGCCCGCGGGCGTCAGCCTCAGCGCCGCCTGATCGTCAGGCGGTCGCCGAGTTTCAGTCCCAACCGCGCCGCCGTGCCGGCATTCAACTCCACCACGTAGCGCGCAGGCCGCGCGCCCGGATAACTCGGGCAGCGCTCGCTGCGACACGGCTGCACATCGAGATGCATGTCGACCAGTCGCATGCGGCTGTCGAAGTGGAGGATGTCGAGCGCGATCAGGGTGTTTTTCATCCAGAAGGCGCGCTGCGCTTCTTCCGGCCAGATGAACAGCATGCCCTGGTCCGCCGGCATGGATTCGCGAAACATGAGTCCTTGCGTGCGCGCGGCGTCATCCTCGGCAATCTCCACCCGGAAACGCTCTCCTCCCAGTTCGATTTCCGCCAGCTCCGAGGCCCGTGGGCACCCCGCAAGCAGCAACACCACGAGTATCGGAAACCACCGTTCCTTCATGGCGAGGCGCTTCGGTCGGGTGCCCATACCCGTGGCCAGGCTGTGCGCAGGAGCAGGAACACCGCGATCCCGGTCAGTGCGCCGAAGCCACCCCCGATGACCACGTCGGTCAGCCAGTGACCGCCGCCGAACAGCCGCGGCAGGCTGAAGAACGCCGCCACGGCGAGAGCGGCGACGCCACGCTTCCAGCCGGCTACGTGCAGAATGATCAGCGCCACCAGCAGCCCGATTGCGGCATGGTCGCCAGGGAAGCTGTGGTTCGAGTGGTCCTTCACGCGGGGGATCCAGTCCACCAGGGAACCGATGCGGATCGCTTCCGGAACCACCAGACTCGGGCTGTCGCGCAGCGTCTCCAGCGTGCCTTTCATCATGATCTGCAGCCAGACGACGTTGAACACCGCCATCATCAGGCCAAGGTGCAGGCGAGCGCGGAATGCCTGTGTGCGTGCGGCAAACAGCCAGGTGGCGTACACACCCAGCAGCAGCGCAGCCGGAATCAGGTCGAAGTAGCGGCTGTTGCTCAACACCCAGAAGGTCTGCCACGCGCCGGGTTCAGCGAGTGAGCCGTTCATGACGAGAAAGACCGCGTCATCCCAACGATCCCAAAGCGGTCGCAGCCAGGCGGGGCCCATCCAGGACAGCAGCAGAAGCATGGCTGCCACCAGGTAGGCCGCAGCCCACCAGAGATCCATGGTCTTGCGCGTGTCTTTCATGTCGGGTGCCATGCGAAGTGGGCGTGCAGTGTTCCCAAGCCTTCGTTGGTCTGCAAGTGCAAGGAGCGCCCGTTAGCACAGGTCTGCATCCTCGCGCCAGCGAAAAATCTTCCGGCCGAGGTGTTGACGAACCCCGGTCGCGGTGTAGAATAGCGGGCTCCCTTGAGCGAACTGCCCTGGGCGACTGCGAGCACTGCGAGGTGCGAGCGGTGGATGGTTTGGGTCTTTGACAAGGTG
>DAOMOD010000093.1:15240-15881 GCA_035444205.1 Lysobacteraceae bacterium | reverse complement strand
CGCCTTCCTGCGCTCCCCAAAGCATGGCCATCCATGGCCATTCCCCGCGAACGCCCGTCTTCAGTCCGCGGCGCGCGCCACAACGGCGTCTCGACGCCCTCGCTACGGACGGTGGTGAGCAATGCGGGCTACCCCGCGAAAAACGCCCGCACGTCGTCGGCCTCTCGGCTGCGCGGCATCGGCGGCAGGCTGTGCAGGAACACGCGGCCATAGCCCTTGCCGAGCAGACGCGGGTCGCACAGCACCAGCACACCGCGGTCGTTCTCGCTGCGGATCAGCCGCCCCGCACCCTGTTTCAGCGCGATCACCGCGCTCGGTACCTGCCATGCGCTGAACGGGTTCTCGCCGTGCTCGCGCAGATGGTTCAGGCGTGCTTCGGTCACCGGGTCGCCCGGGGAAGCGAACGGCAGCTTGTCGATCAGCACGAGGCTGAGCGCCTCCCCGGCCACGTCCACTCCCTCCCAGAAGCTCGCCGCGCCGAGCAACACGGCATTGCCGGCTTCACGGAAACGCTCCAGCAGCAGATGGCGCGGCGCGCTTCCCTGTACCAGCAGCGGAAACGGCAGCCGCGCTTCCAGAAGTTCGGCGGCGCGGCGCAGCGCGCGGTGCGAAGTGAACAGCAGGAAGGCGCGACCGCCGCT
>DAOMOD010000093.1:4135-15187 GCA_035444205.1 Lysobacteraceae bacterium | reverse complement strand
ATCCGGTGAAATCCGGCGATGACGGATCGGGCAGACCCGGAGGCAGGTACAGCAGGGTATTGGTTGCGTAGTCGAAAGGACTCGGCACCGAAAGCTGGTCCGGCTCGAGCAGACCGAGCTGGCGGTTGAAATGGCCGAACTCGCCGTCCACGGTGAGTGTCGCCGAGGTGAATATCCAGGCCGCCTGGGTATTCTCGCGCCAGCTGCGCAACGGCTCGGCGACATCGAGCGGGGTACCGTGCAGGATGAAACCGCGCATGCCGAGCTGGTACCAGCGCACCAGGCCGCCGGAGGCGGCATCGCCTGAGCGCAGCGTCGCAAGACGCAGCGCCAGCGACTCGGCACGCTCGGCGCAACTGGCCAGGCCGCGGCTGCTGTCGCCTGCAGCCGCAAGGGCGCCGGCCAGTGTGTCGAGCGCCTGATCCAGCGCATCGAAGTCGTCCTCGACGCCAGCACAGCCCTCGATATCGCGCCAGGGCCCGCGTTCGGGAAGGCCGTCGAAAGCCAGACGCAGACGGCGTACCGCGGGCATCAGCGCTTCCACCGGCTCGCGCAAGGCGGCCAGCTGGCCGGGCAGGCAATCCCGCGCCAGTTCCTCCATCTGCCGCGACGACACCCCGGTGCCGAAGAACTGGCCCGCGGTCTCGGCCAGCTGGTGCGCCTCATCGAGGATGAACGCCTCGGCACCGGGCAGGATCTCACCGAAGCCGCCGCTCTTCAGCGCCATGTCGGCGAACAGCAGGTGGTGATTGACCACCACCAGGTCGGCCTCCTGCGCCGCACGCCGCGCCTTGACCACCCAGCACTCCTGGTAGTGCGGGCATTCGCTGCCCAGGCAGTTGTCGCGGGTGGAGGTGACGCGCGACCAGATCGGCGCATCTTCCGGCAGCTCGTGCAGCTCGACGCGGTCACCACTCGCGGTGCGCCGGGCCCAGGCCTCGATGCGCTGGAACTGGCGCACCTGTTCCAGACTGGACAGCTCGGCGTCGCCACGCGACAGCTCCAGACGATGCAGGCAGAGATAGTTGCTGCGGCCCTTGAGCAGCGCCACCTTCGCATCGGAACCGAGCAACTGGCGTACCCGCGGCAGGTCGCGCTGGAACAGCTGGTCCTGCAGGGTGCGGGTGCCGGTCGACACCACCACGCGCAGGCCCGACAGCAGCGCCGGTGCCAGGTAGGCGTAGGTCTTGCCGGTGCCGGTGCCCGCTTCGGCCACCAGTTCGCGTCGCTGCACGAGCGCGTGCTCGACCGCTGCGGCCAACGCCTGCTGGCCCTCGCGTGGATGGAACCCGGGAAGCTCGCGCGCGAACGGCCCCTCGGCATCGAGGAGGCGGGCAGCCTGCATCAGAACCGGGCGGGGCGCTGTTGCGCGCATTGCTGCGCCTGCTCGCGCGCCTCGGTTTCACCCTGCACGTTGCCCATGGCGGCGCGCGCTTCCGCCACCAGCAGCCAGTGGCGCAGACACAGCCCGCCGACGCGCGCGCCGCGGCGCCATGCGGTCAGGGCGCGGCTTTCCGCCTGCTCGAAATCGCCAAGAAAATAGGCGTTCTCGGCCATGCGTTGCTGCACTTCGGGCGAATCCGGCTGCAATGCGTAGGCCTGCCGCAATGCCACGCCGGCATCGCGGTACCTTACCGCGTCCTCCAGCCGATAGGCCGCGGTCAGCAACTCGTCGACGGCCGGATCCCTGAGCGGCATCACATCGATCGCCGAAGGCACCTCGGCCGCTGCCTGGCGGATGGCGACGATACGCTCGTAGCCGGGCGCCACCTGGGCGGATCCGTCTTCGGCCACATGCGGCCTGCGCTCGCAGGCGACGATCGGCAACAGGGCGATACACAGCAGCAGGGCGACACGAGCCATCATTCGAACCTACGACCGAGTCGAGACAGGGGACAACGCTCCTCGCCCTGGGGCACATGGCCGGCCAGGAACGGCAGTTCGCGCGCGCCAGGGCAGTCGGACTGCGAGCGGCGCTGGCCGTCGCGACTGACCCATGCCCATTCCAGCGCGGCGCCGCTGCGCTCGGCGAACAGCGGCAGGCCGGGCAGTTCGCGGAACAGGCCCGACCATACACGCATCGCGCCGGTGGCGCCCATCAGTCCGGTCGGCTGGTTGTCGTCGCGACCGACCCAGACCACGGCGAGGTGGCTGCCAGTGTAGCCCGCGAACCAGCTGTCGCGCTGGTCGTTGCTGGTGCCGGTCTTGCCGGCCGGGCGCAACGACAGCAGGCCGCCGCTGGCCAGGGCACGCGCGGTACCGACCAGTGCGGCCTCCTGCAGGGCAATGCTGACCAGCGGCACCGCGGCGGCGTGGCGGCTGGTGCCGGGATGACTGCTGTAACGACTGAGCGGGCGGTCGTCGCTGTCGACCACCGAGCGCACCGCGCGCAGCGGCAACGGTCGTCCGCCGGCGGCGAGGAACTGATAGGCCTGTGCGACCTGCAACGGGCTGAGGTCGGCAGCGCCGAGCAGCAGAGAGGGATGCGGCGCGGCCTCAAGTTCCGGTGCCAGCAGGCGCAGCAGCTCGAGCACCCGGCGCGGACCGACTTCCAGCCCCAGGCGCACGCTGGCGACATTGTAGGAGCGTGCCAGCGCATCGATCAGCGGCACGGTGCCGCGGTGCTGGCGATCGGCATTGGCCGGCGACCAGGTCTGGCCGTTCGGCAATCGCAACGTCAGCGGACTGTCGTCGAGCGGCGTGGCCAGATGAAAGCGTGCCGGCTCCGCAAGCGCCAGCAGGTAGACGAATGGCTTGATCAGCGACCCTACCGGACGCCGTGCATGCAGCGCGCGGTTGAATCCGTGCTGGTCGGCACGGCGGTCGCCGACCAGGGCCAGCACTTCGCCACTGTCGGCATCGGTGACCACCAGCGCGCCCTGCAGCAGGCCCTCGCCGTCGAGCTCGGCCAGCGCTGTGCTCAGGGCACGCTCGGCCAGGGCCTGCACCGATGGCGCCAGCGTGGTGTGCACCGACAGTCCGCCGGCGCCAAGCGTGGCGCGCGAAAAATCGCTGACCAGTTGTTGCTGGACCATCTCGAGAAAAGCCGGATGACGATTGCGCGGCAGTCCCGGGCGTTCATACAGGCCGAGCGGCGCCGCGCGTGCACGGCGCAGCTCGCTGGCATCGATCAGGCCGGTCTCGGCCATCTGTGCCAGCACGCGGTCGCGACGCTCCCGCGCGCGTTCAGGGAAACGCCGCGGGTCGTAATGGGAAGGTCCGCGGATCATCCCCACCAGCAGGGCGATCTCGTGGCTCTTCAATGCATCCAGGTCGCGCCCGAACCAGAACTCGGCGGCGGCCCCGAAACCGTGGATGGCCTGCGCACCATGCTGGCCGAGGTAGACCTCGTTGACGTAGGCCTGCAGCACGTCGCGCTTGTCGAAACGCGCCTCGATGATGACCGCCATGGCGGCCTCGTTGGCCTTGCGCAGCCAGCTCCGCTGGCGATCGAGATAGAGATGGCGCACCAACTGCTGGGTGATCGTGGAACCACCCTGCGACAGACGGCCGGCGCGCAGGTTGGCGATGGCGGCGCGCGCAATGCCCAGTGGATCGAGACCGCGATGATGCTTGAACTCACGGTCCTCGACTGCCTGCAGCGTGGTCAGTACCCGTTCCGGCACCCGTTCCAGGTCGAGCGGGCGGCGCTCTTCGGCGCGCCCTCCGTACAGGGTGGCGATGCGTGCCGGGTCGATCCAGGTGCCGGCCAGCGGGCGGCCGTCACCATCGCGCAGATCCGCCACACGCTGTTCGCGCAGGCGCACGCCGAAGCGCAGCGCCGGTTTCTCGCCCTCGCTGTCGGTAAAGGCACGGCGGTACACCAGGAAGCGTTCGCCGTCGCGGTCGAAGGTGCCAGGCCGCGGCGCATTCGGTTCGCGGCTGTAGCGCGCGGCGGCCAGTTCCAGCAGCAGGGTGTCGGCGGACAGCGGCAGGCCGGACGCAATATGCAGCGGGCGTGCGAACACGCGGGTCGGTTCGCGATGTTCGAGCGCGGCGAAGCTCTGGCGAACCTCGCGGTCGAGCCAGGCCAGCCAGGGTACGGCGAATCCGACCACGAGTCCGAGCCCCAGCCAGAACGGTGCGCGCAGGAAACGCCACGCGCTGCCGAGCATCGGGCGGAGTTTTCCGGGCGCGAGCCGGGCGCGGGATCTGGACATCCGCGCAATTCTACCTTGGCGCTTGCTGAACTGATCCGGGATAATGTGCGGCCATGTCCGCAACAGGCCTTCGCAGGATGGACCGATCCGCCACTGCTGCCCGCCGCGGCGCGGTCCGCAACGCAGCGCGTGGCTGACCCACGCCACGAACCCGACGACGTGTCCTCCCTGCCAGCGCCACTGATCCTGGGCCTGTGGGGTGCCCGCCCGCCGTCGCGCGAGTCGATCGAGCGTCTGCGCACGGCGCTGCCGGCCGACCACCACATGCTGTGGGCAGGCCCGCCGGAGGCCTGCCCGCAAGACGCACAGGCCGTCGCGGTGGCCGCACCGGGTTTCGGCGCCGCGCTGGCTGCATTGCATCGCGCCCGCCCCGCCCATGCCGAGCTGCTGGTCCTGGCCGCCGATGCGCACTGGCCGGACGGCCTGTGGCAGCGTCTGGCGGCCGCACGTGCAGCAGTGGCGGGTGCCGTGCTGAGCGCCCTCGACCCGACGCGGGCAGCGCTGTCGCCGTGGGTCGACGACCACGCCGACACCGATTCCGCGACGCTTGACCGCGCCTGCTGGCTGCTCGGCGAAGGGAGTCTGCACGATTGCGAGGAGATCGGCCCGGCATGCAGTCTGTGGCCGCGTGCCGATGCCGGCGTACCGCGCCTGATGGTACTCGACCACCTGTGCGTCGCCCGCGCGCGCGTGCCCTGGCAGCGCGCCAAGGGTACGCCGGGGCTCGACCTTCTGCGCCATCGCCTGCATCGCCACAGGGGTGCGCTGCCTGACGGCCTGCCGGGACTGGACGGGCGGCCGCTCCTGCTGCATCTCCTGCACGGCTGGGGCGGCGGTGCGCAGGGTTTCGTGCGCGACCTGAGCGGCGCCGACCGCGCGCACAGCCACCTGGTGCTGGTCGCACGCGCGGATGCCGGCGCCCGGCATACCGCCGATCGTCTGGAGCTGTTGGCCGACATCGACGCCGCGCCGATCCGCACCTGGTCGCTGACCCCCGCGATCGCAGGCACCGCCCGCCGTCATCCCGCCTACGGCCAGATCCTGCACGGACTGCTGGCCCGTTTCGGCGTCGACGGTCTTCTGGTGTCCTCGCTGATCGGCCACAGCCTGGATGCCCTGCGCAGCGGTCTGCCGACCACCATCGTCTGCCACGACTACTATCCCGCCTGGCCCGAACTGCACTGCGATTTCGGCGACCGCCGTCGCGCCTTCGATCGCGCCGACCTGGAGCGCAGCCTGCGGCGCGCGCAGCTCACCCCGCTGCCGCAACGCGATGCCGCCTTCTGGTGGTCCCTGCGCCGCGACTGGCTTGCGGCCATCGGCGAGGCCGACGCCCGCATGGTCGCGCCCAGTGCGTCGTTGCGCGACAACCTGTGCCGCATCGCGCCTGAACTGAGCGAACGCCCGTGGTCGGTGATTGCGCACGGGTCGAGCCCATTGCCACGCGCCGTGTTCGAGCGGTCCGATCGGCCGTTGCCGCGATTTCTGGTGCTCGGCCGCATCCAGGGCGGCAAGGGCGAGGAGCTGCTCAAGGACGTCATCCCCGCGCTCGCCGGCCAGGCCGAGTTCCACCTGCTCGGTTGCGGCCAGGCCGGCATGCGCTTTTTCGGCCAGCGCGGCGTGCACATTGAAATGGACTACCGGCGTGAGGATCTGCCGGACCACGTCGCCCGCATCCGCCCGGACGCCGCGCTGATCGCGGCCAGTGTCGCCGAGAGTTTTTCCTACACGCTGTCGGAACTGTGGATGCTGGGCGTGCCGGTGATTGCCACCGCCGTGGGCAGCCTGGCCGAGCGCATCGAGGACGACGTCACCGGCCTGCTGGTGGCGCCGCGGGCGGACGCGATCGTCGAGCAGTTGCATGCCGTGGCCGCCGAGCCGGCCCTGCTCCAGTTGTTGCGCGAGACACCGCCGCGGACGCCACGCAGTCTGGCCGACATGGCCGCCGACTACCGACCGCTCCTGCCCGAACGCGCCGGCGCCGCGCCGGCCGCCGCCGCGCTGGCCTCATCGCTCGACGACCAGGCCGCGCGTCTGGCGACGACCGTCGATCGGCTGGAGCAGGCGCTGACGCGTGCCGAGCACACCATCGAAGCGCAACAGGAAGACCTCGAGCGACGCGCGCACTGGGCCGAGGACCAGACCCGGCTGGCCGAGCAGCGCACCCGGTGGGCGCAATCGCTGCAAGTGGCGCTGGATGAATCGCACGCCGCACGCGACGCGCTGCGTGCGGAGTTCGACGAGCGCACCGAGTGGGCGCTGGCGCTCAATACCGAGGTCGCCCGACTGCAACCGCTGGAAGCCCGCGTGGCGGCCCTCGAGACCGAGATCCGCGACCTGCTGGCCAGCCGCAGCTGGCGCTTCACGGCACCGTTGCGCAGCATCACGCTGCGTCTGCGCCGCCTGCGCGACGGCCTGCGCTTTCGCCTGAGCCGCGCACGCGGCCTGCTCGCGCGCAGCCGCCAGAGTCTGCGCACGCGCGGCCTGCTCGGTACGGTGCGGCGCGGCCGCGAACTGCTGCGACGCCATGAGGTGGCGCCGGTGCAGGCGATCGCCATCGATACCGAACAGCCCTTCCAGCCGTTTGCGGTGCCGCGCGCCGAGGCGCCTCTGGTCTCGGTGATCGTGCCGGTGTACAACCATTTCCGGCACACCCTGACCTGCCTGCGCTCGCTGGCGGCGACACCGGAAGCGACACCCTTCGAGGTGGTGGTGGTGGACGATGCGTCCAGCGATGAAACGCCCGAGCGGCTTGCCGAGATCGAAGGCCTGGAGGTGGTGCGCAACGAGCACAACCTCGGTTTCATCGGCGCCTGCAACGCCGGCGCGGCAGCCGCACGCGGCGAGTTCCTGGTGTTTCTGAACAACGACACCGTGGTCACCGAAGACTGGCTCGGCGCGCTACGCCGCACCTTCGAGCAGCGCCCGGACTGCGGCCTGGCCGGCGCACGCCTGGTGTACCCGGATGGCCGTCAGCAGGAAGCCGGCGGCATCGTCTTCGCCGACGGCTCGGGCTGGAACTTCGGCCGCTTCGACGATCCGCGCCATCCACGCTACGGCTACCTGCGCGAGGCCGACTACTGCTCGGGCGCGGCCATCATGATCCGCGCCGACCTGTTCCACACGTTCGGCGGCTTCGATGCGCGCTACGCGCCGGCCTATTACGAGGACACCGACCTCGCCTTCAAGGTGCGCGCAGCCGGACTCAAGGTGTACTTCCAGCCGCGCGCCACCGTGGTGCACTTCGAGGGCATCAGCTCCGGCACCGACACCGGCAGCGGCATCAAGCACCATCAGGTGATCAACCAGGCCACCTTCCTCGACACCTGGCGCGAGGCGCTGGCCAGCCATCCGCCCGCAGGCAGCGACCCGGGGCTCGCCTGCGAGCATCGTGTGCGCGGCCGCCTGCTGGTAATCGACGCCACCATGCCGACGCCCGACCAGGACTCGGGCTCGCTGCGCCTGGTCAACCTGATGCGTGTGGCCCAGGATCTTGGCTGGAAGGTCGCCTTCCTCGCCGACAACCTGCAGCCACTGCCCGGCTATACCGAAGCGCTGCAGGATCTCGGCATCGAGGCGCTGTACGCGCCCTGGGTGGCCGATGCGGTGGGCTTTCTCGGCGAGCGCGGCCGCGAGTTCGACGCGGTGCTGGTGTGCCGCCACTACATCGCCGTGCACTGGCTGCCGCTGCTGCGCCGCTACGCGCCGCAGGCGCAGGTGCTGTTCGACACGGTCGACCTGCACTACCTGCGTGAGCAGCGCCTGGCCGACCTCAAGGGCGACGAAGCATTGCATCGCCAGGCGCTCGCCACGCGCCGCCAGGAACAGGAAGTGATGCGGCAAAGCGACATGACCCTGGTGGTGAGCCCGGTCGAGAAGGAACTGCTGGCGCGCGAGGTGCCCGGCGTGCCGGTGTCCGTGCTTTCCAACGTGCACGATATCCGTGGCTGCCGGCAGGATTTCGATGCGCGCGCCGACCTGGTCTTCGTCGGCGGTTATCAGCACCCTCCCAACGTCGATGCGGCGGTGTGGATGGTGCGCGACATCCTGCCCCTGATCCGCGAGGAACTGCCCGATGTCGTGCTGCATCTCGTGGGCAGCCGTGCGCCGAGCGCGGTGGTGGCACTGGGCGAGGTCGAGGGTGTGCACTTCCATGGCTTCGTCGAGGACCTCGACCCGCTGATGGACGGCTGCCGCATCGCCGTGGCGCCGCTGCGCTATGGCGCCGGCGTCAAGGGCAAGATCAACCTCAGCCTGGCGCACGGCCAGCCGGTAGTGGCCACCACGGTGGCGGTCGAAGGCATGGATCTTCAGGACGGCCGCGAAGTGCTGGTCGCCGACGACCCGGCCGAGTTCGCCGATGCCGTTGTGCATCTGTACCGCGACGCCGAGCTGTGGCAGCGCCTGTCCGTGGCCGGCCTGGCCAACGTCGAGCGCCACTTCTCCTTCGCCGCCGCGCGCGAGGCACTCAAGGCCATCCTGCCGCAGCGCTGAGGCGATGCCCCGCAGGGCACTTGTCCGCAAGCAATGAGCGCAAAGGAGAAGCAGGCCTTGGTTTTCATTCTTTCCGCTCTGCTTTGCATCCTTTGCGTCCTTTGCGGACTGATTCGCTTCCTTGGTTCGACTCCTCGACTCAGTTCGGAGACACCAGCGCGCCTTCGGCGCAGTCCGGCAGGGACGCCTGGCCGCCGCTGTTGAGGAAGGCGCCGACGGCCCTGGCGGCGCAGTCGTCGATGTCGGCGACGCCATGCCCGGCGATCGGCAGACGCATCACGGTGGCGCGCGGCAGGGTCTTGAGCGACTCAAGGGCCACGTCGGCCGGCGTGCGCGGGTCGAGGTCGGCGGCCAGCACCAGGGTCGGCTGCGCCAGGCTGCGCGGCACCAGCGGCGCGGGTGTGACGCCGGCACGCTCGCAGAAGCTGAACATCCGCTCCGGGCTCTGCAAGGCCTCGCGCCAGGCCGGGTGGCGGTCCAGCACCGCCTCCTCGTCCTCGCGGCGCATGGCGGGATTGTCGCGGCATTCGATCAGCAGAAAGGCGAGCACGCCGAAATCGGGGTCCATGCTCGACCACAGCCAGTCGGCCAGCAGCGGATGCCAGGCATCGTCGATGGTGCCGTCGGCGGCTGCCTCCAGCAGGCCGGCCAGCTCGACCAGATCCTGGTTGGCGAACAGCGCGTGTTCCACCAGCGCCATCAGCATCTCGGCGTCGACGCGAACGCGCTGCGGCGCCTCGCTCCATGGGTCCTCCACCTCGACCACCGGCGGCGCCGCGGCGACCGCCTGCAACGCACGGTCGAGCGGCTCCCGCAGGGCTACACCTTTTTCTTGCAGACGCGCAAGAATGGCGGCGAAGGTATCGGCGAAACCGAGCACGAGATCCACGCCGGGTGGATACGGCGAATCCAGCACCACCGCGTCGACCAGGTCGGGCGCGTCGGCGAGGGCTTCAAGCGCAAGGCGGGTGCCGTAGGACACGCCGTACACCGAAATTTCCCGATAGCCGAACTCGCGGCGCAGGGCCTGCACCAGTTCGCGCAGATCGCGTCCGGCGTTCCTGGTCGAATACAGGCCGGCGACGCGATCGGCCTCCGGAACCTGCTCGATGCAGGCCAGCAGTACCGGCTCGTACACCGCCCAGCGCAGCTCGCGGTCGAGCGGCGCATGCAGCAGGCTGCGCGCCAGCGGCTCCAGTTCGGGACAGGCCAGGCGCGGCCAGGACGCGCCGCTGCCGCGCGGATCGTAGAGCACCAGGTCGTGATCGAGGTCGAGGCGCGCGATCCACTCGCGCCAGTACTCGATACCTTCCTGGTACAGGTAGTTGTTGCCGCCGGGCCCGCCGGTCAGGAAAACGGTGGCGCGCTCGCTGGACCGGCCGAACAGGCGCCGCTGCAACGCCACTACCGGCAGCGCATGCACTTCCGCGCTGCCGCGCACGCTCGGATAGAACCAGGCGCAGCGTTCGCGCCGCAACCAACCACCGTTGAACCAGCAGTCGCCTTCCACCAGGTGCACGCCGGGCGCGATGTCGCGTGGCGGCTCGGGTTCGAAGTCCGCCAGCGCCGCCGAACGTTGCGCCAGCCATACGGCACAGAACAACGCGCCGAGCGCGACCCCGACCAGCAGGGCGAGGCCGCTTCCCCAACGCATGCCTGGCGGCTCCTACTTCGCCGCCATCAGTGCCACCGTCATGTCGAGCATGCGGTTGGAAAAGCCCCACTCGTTGTCGTACCAGGCCAACACCTTGACCAGGGTGCCGTCGATGACGCGGGTCTGCGTGGCGTCGTACACCGAACTGCGCGGATCGTGATTGAAGTCGACCGACACCAGTGGCCTGGTGTTGATGCCGAGAATGTCCTTCAGCCGCCCTTCCGCGGCCTCGCGCACCACGGCATCGATCTCGTCCTTGCTGGTGGCGCGCGCGGCGACGAAAGTCAGGTCCACCACCGACACGTTGATGGTCGGCACGCGCATGGCGAAGCCGTCCAGTTTGCCGTTCAGCTCCGGTAGCACCAGCCCGACCGCGGCGGCGGCACCGGTCTTGGTGGGAATCTGGCTCATCGTGGCCGAACGCGCGCGGCGCAGGTCGCTGTGATAGACGTCGGTCAGCACCTGGTCGTTGGTGTAGGCGTGGATGGTGGTCATCAGCCCGTGCACAATGCCGATCTTCTCGTGCAGCACCTGCGCCAGTGGCGCCAGACAGTTGGTGGTGCAGGAGGCGTTGGAGATGACCGTGTCGGTGGCCTTGAGGCGATCGTGGTTGACGCCGTAGACGAAGGTGCCGTCGACATCCTTGCCGCCGGGCGCGGAAATGATCACCTTCTTCGCACCGCCGGCGATGTGCGCGCCGGCCTTCTTCTTGCTGGTGAACAGGCCGGTGCACTCCATCACCAC
>DAOMOD010000093.1:0-4091 GCA_035444205.1 Lysobacteraceae bacterium | reverse complement strand
AGGGGTCGCGCTCGGCCAGCACCTTGACGCGGTCGCCGTTGATGAGCAGGTCGCCGCCGTCCACCTCGACCGTGCCCGGGAACTTGCCGTGCGCGGTGTCGTACTGGGTCAGGTGGGCATTGGTTTCGGCATCGCCCAGGTCGTTGACGGCAACGATCTGGATCTCGCCGGTACGGCCGGACTCGTACAGCGCGCGCATGACATTGCGACCGATGCGGCCGTAGCCGTTGATGGCGACCTTGATGGGCATGACGAACTCCTCTGCGGGCAACTGGCGGAAAGCCGGCTATTCTACCCGCACAGCCGCTGCTGGCGGCGTGACCCACGCTTCATCGACCATTGCCGAAAGACATGCGCCCATGGCTTGCCCTCAGCGCCGCAATACTGGCCCTTGCGCTGCCGCCCGCGGCAGGGGCCTTCGGCGGCCCGGCCCACCGGATGGTCGGCGAAATCGCCGAGCAGCGACTTTCTGCGCCGGTGCGCGGCGAGGTCCACGCCCTGCTTGAAGGCGAACCGGTGGTGACGCTGGCCGGAATATCCACCTGGGCCGACGAGGTCCGCGCAGGCGACGACCCGCGTTTCGAGGGCACCGCCCGCTGGCACTACATCAACTTCCCGCGCGAGGACGCCTGCCGCTACCTGCCCGAACGCGACTGCCCGAGCGGTGCCTGCATCGTCGAGGCGTTGCGTGTGCAAGCGGCGATCCTCGGCGACCGCGAGCGCAGCATCGACTCGCGGCGCGAGGCCTTGAAGTGGGTGGTGCACCTGGTCGGCGACATCCACCAGCCCCTGCACACCGGGTTCGGCGACGACCGTGGCGGCAACCTGTTCCAGCTCAACTACATCGGCCAGGGCACCAATCTTCATGCGGTCTGGGACCGGTTGGTGTTCGAGGTCGCCGGCCTGTCCGAAGACGAGCACGTGGCGGAACTCAAGTCGCGCGCGCTGCCCGACGCCGAGCTGGCCTGGCACGCCGGTGCGGCGGCGGCCTGGGCCGAAGAATCCTGCCATCTGATCGAGTCGCTCGACCTCTATCCGCGCCGTCCGGGCCGGCTGAGCCGCGCTTACCTGGAACGCATGCGACCGCATGCCGAGGCGCGCGTCCAGCTCGCCGCGGCGCGGCTCGCAGGGCTGCTTGAAGCGGTGCTCGATGAGGATCCTCATCCTGATCCCTGAGAAGGCCGACGCACCATCCGCAGGCTTTTCGTAGAACGGAGCTTGCTCCGCTCAGGCGCCGCGGTATGCCGCAATGGAGCGGTGCCGAGCATGCTCGGCACTACGGGGCGGCTCGGGCTGTGGGCTTCTTGCAGAGCCCGGCATTTCTCCTCCGCTCCACGTAAACTCCTGGGCTGAGGTGCCGGATTCCGCCGATGAAAGTCCGCAACATGCCTGAGCGTGCCCTGTCGGTGTCGGCGGCCCCGGCCGGCCCGCCATTCGACCCGGCACCGCTGAGGGACCTCCATGGACAGCCTTGACCCGGTGCTGCTGGCGCGCATCCAGTTCGCCGCCAACATCAGCTTCCACATCCTGTTTCCCACCATCACCATCGCGCTGGCCTGGGTGCTGCTGTACTTCAAGTTGCGCTTCAAATGGAGCGGCGATGCGCAGTGGATGGACGCCTACGGCTTCTGGGTGAAGGTGTTCGCGCTGAGCTTCGCGCTTGGCGTGGTGAGCGGCATCACCATGAGCTTCCAGTTCGGCACCAATTGGCCGGGCTACATGAACACGGTCGGCAACATCGCCGGGCCGCTGCTGGCCTACGAGGTGCTGACCGCGTTCTTCCTGGAAGCAAGCTTCCTCGGCATCATGCTGTTCGGCTACCGCCGCGTCAGCGAGCGCATCCACACGCTGTCAACCGTGCTGGTGGCGGTCGGCACCTCGCTGTCGGCGTTCTGGATCCTGGCGCTGAACTCGTGGATGCACACGCCGGTCGGCTTCGAGATGCGCGACGGCGTAGCGCATGCCACCGACTGGATGGCGATCCTGTTCAACCCGTCGATGCCGTGGCGCCTGACCCACATGATGCTGGCCTCGTTCCTCACCGTGGCCTTCCTGATGGCCGGGCTGTCGGCGTGGCGCTGGCTGCGTGGCGACCGTCAGCCGGCGGTGATGGCGGCGCTGCGCAGCGGCGTGTTCATGGCAGCGACGCTGATTCCGGTGCAGATCGTGGTCGGCGACTTCCATGGCCTTAACACGCTCGAACACCAGCCGGCCAAGATCGCCGCGGTGGAGGCGATCTGGGACACCGAGCGCGGTGCCGCATTGACCCTGTTCGGCATTCCCGACGAGGCCGCGCGCACCACCCATGGCGCGATCAAGGTGCCCAGGCTGGCCGCGCTGATCCTGACCCATGAATGGGACGGCGAGATCCGCGGCCTCAACGAATTCGAAGGCGACCACCCCCCGGTGGCGGCGGTGTTCTGGTCGTTCCGCATCATGGTCGGCATCGGCCTCTTGATGCTGGCGGTCGGCTGGCTGGCGGCCTGGCAGATGCGTCGCGGCGAGGCGCCGGCAGCGTGGCTGCAGCGCGGCCTGGTGTGGATGGCGTTCTCCGGCTGGGTGGCGGTCCTGGCCGGCTGGTACACCACCGAGATCGGCCGCCAGCCGTGGCTCGTGTATGGCGTGCTGCGCACCGCCGATGCGGCATCCGGTGTACCGGCCGCGCACATCGGCCTGTCGCTGGCCATGTATCTCACCGTCTACGCGCTGCTGACCTACGCCTACGTGCGGGCGATCTTCCATCTGACCGCCAAGGCGAAGGACGCACCATCGTTCGGCCAGCGCGCACGCGCCGAGGGCCCGCCGGTGATGGCCTACGTCAAGCCCGCTGCCGACCGCGCCGAAGGGGGTGCCCCGTGATGCCCGATCTCGCCACCGCCGCGGGCTGGCTGCCGCTGGCCTTTCTCGCCGTCATGGGCCTGTCGATGCTGGCCTACGTGGTGCTGGACGGCTTCGACCTCGGCGTCGGCATTCTCTTTCCCGGCAACACGGACGCCGACAAGGACACCATGATCGCCTCCATCGGCCCGTTCTGGGACGCCAACGAGACCTGGCTGGTGCTCGGCGTGGGCGTGCTGCTGGTGGCCTTTCCGCTGGCCCATGGCGTGATCCTCGGCGCGCTGTACCTGCCGGTGGTGGTGATGCTGATCGGCCTGATCATGCGCGGGTCATCGTGCTGACCGCCGGCGCCGTGGGCGTGCTGATGCTGGTGGGGCTGATCATGCGCGGCGTCGCCTTCGATTTCCGGGTCAAGGCGCGCAGCGACCAGAAGCCGCTGTGGAACCGCGTGTTCTTCGCCGGCTCGCTGACCGCCGCGCTGGCACAGGGCTACATGCTCGGCCTGATGGTGATGGGCTTCGCCGACGGCTGGGGCGCACACCTGTTTGCGGTTCTGATTGCAGGCTGCCTCGCCGCAGGCTACGCCCTGATCGGCGCCGCCTGGCTGATCATCAAGACCGAGGGTGCGCTGCAACGGAAGGCCGTGCGCTGGGCGCACCGCGCACTGTGGCTGACCGCACTCGGCGTCGTCGCCATCTCCCTGGCCACACCGCTGCTGTCCGAGCGCATCTTCGCCAAGTGGTTCCACCTGCCATGGATCGTGCTGCTGGCGCCGATCCCGCTGGCCACGGCGGCGCTGTTCCTGTGGATCGAACGCACCCTGCGACGCCTTCCCGGCCGCCTTGCCGTAGGCGACGAGCGCGGCACCTTCATCCCCTTCGGCGCCACCATCGGCATCATGCTGCTGGCCTTCTGCGGGCTGGCCTACAGCCTGTTTCCCTATCTTGTAGTCGATGAGATCAGCATCTGGGATGCTGCCGCCGCACCGGAATCGCTGATGATCATCTTCATCGGCGCCGCGGTGGTGCTGCCGATGATCATCGGCTACACGGTATTCGCCTACCGGGTGTTCGGCGGCAAGGTACGGGATCTGCGCTACGACTGATGGGGCCGATCGCGGCTCTCGCCGCTCCTACAGCGGTACAGCACTGTAGGAGGGGCTTCAGCCCCGACACGGGCATTGCCACGAAGCGAAGGGACGGTCGCGGCTGAAGCCGCTCCTACCACAGCGCGGCCCTGTAGGAGGGGCTTCA